>JAYSZA010000036.1:0-25963 GCA_043727115.1 Candidatus Saccharimonadota bacterium | reverse complement strand
ACCGGTCCAAGATTAGTTGATAACATCATATTGAACTGTCTTGCGCTGCCATATGAGTCCTTATTGCCACATTTAACACATGGCTTTGTGTAATCAAGCTGATCTTCTCTATAGCTTTGGCCGCATTTATTACATACAACCAGCGGGTCGGTGAACGTATCTACGTGGCCACTTGCCTGCCAGACTTTCTGGTTCATTAGAATAGCAGCGTCTACACCAACCATATCTTCGCGGTCTTCAACAAATGTCTTCCACCACAAATTCATGATATTGCGCTTCAACGTCACGCCAAGTGGACCGTAGTCCCATGTACCACTTAACCCACCATATACCTCAGAACCCGGGAATATAAATCCACGGCGTTTACAAAGACTGACTATATCTTCCAAAGAAACTTCTGATTTATTATCGCTCATATACGTAGAAGTATATCAAAAATCAGAAATGAATTACTGTTTATCTTTTAGCAGCGGTTTATCACGGTAACGTTGAATTGCCCGGGCGGCGGTATTTTTTACCTGCCCCAGCAAGCGTATAGCAGTTGCTTTTGCGACTTGTTTGTCAAATAGTGGTGGTTCAGTAGGATTTGGTACGATGCGCACGCTTCTGTTCATTCGCTCTTCTTGAAAATCTGCAAGCTCTGAATCTATCGACGGTACTTTACCTACCATTAGTGTTGCCGCCACAAATCTATCCTCATTCATAGTGTGTCTACTAGTCGCCGTCTCTGCCCTGTCTTGCACCATATGTCGGCCTATAGTATCAGGATCTCCGTCAGCAGTTGCATATATTTTCCGCCCAAACTCATCTTCTGGTGCAGAGCCAAGCGTGTTAGTGCCTGGTCGTCTCATCCCTTTTACTGGTTCTGGGTCAGGTTCGATGAATTCTGGGGTTATTTCAGATAGAGCGCTTGAACCAATGCTTTGCGTCGGGCTTAGATAAAGTTGTACATCACTTTGATTCGTAGTGTCTGCGGGTGGGACTAACCGCAAGTGTCTTGGAGCCTCGCCAACTGCACCGGCATTCATATAGGTTGTGAGTAATTCAGATGTATCTGACATTATTGTTATATTATAGCAAAAATTAGTTATTTAGTCAATGTTGTTATGCTTTGTGCATCATCGCTGATTGTTTGACGATTTGTTGCAAATCAGAAGCCAGCATATCATGCCCCGCTATCACTACCAATTGCTCAGGAACCAGTGACCTGTCTACTAATCTTAAGAATTTGATATGATTAGGTCCAAACTGACCAGAACTATCTGCGCAGAACGACATGTCATCATATGAAAAACTATACATTTCTTCCTGCTTGAATTTGGGTTGGTCTAGAGGTTTTTCGACATTTATATCGCTACCGTTGATTTGCAGAATGTTCGAGAAAAACCAAACGTTACTTACCGCGATAGGAATCTTCATGTCATTCAAGCCCGAAAGTCCACCTACAAGCAAATCAAAATACTTTGGCTCATCTGCATGTTTGGTAAACACATCTACAATTTTTAGAAAGTCATAAGCAGCCATCGTGCGTTCAACATCCGACACAATATTACGGAAATGTTCTTTCAAACGCGTGGATATAATCGTCTTCAAATCACTTCTACCGTCTATGTAGTTAATATCCGTGACAGAAAACAGCTCTAAACCGCCAGCAAGCTTGCTTTTGCTTTTGCGTACTCCTTTGGCTAACATACTTTGCCTACCGTTAGCTGCCGTCAGTACAGTGACTATCCTGTCTGCCTCCCCATAGTTCATTCGCTTGAGCAAAATCGCTTGCGTGGCTATTTGTTTCATCCCGTATGAGTCCTCTGATAATATTTTGTAACACTTTGAATTTTAGATACAGGCATAGTTATCTTTTGAAAAACAAAATTTTTACTGACTCTGACGGGATTCATTTCTCTAGTGCGGTTTCCACGGCCTGACCTAATTTTTGCAACGAAGTATCTGGTTTATACAACATTTCAGTAATTCCAAGAAGCTTCCAGTCCTTGCTAGACATAATTTCCCTAGTAGGCTTCAGGGAACTAAAAACAAGTATTGGCACAGTTCGCCAGTCACTGTAGGTGCGGAATTCATACAAAAACTCACTCCCGCTATGGCCGGGAATGGAAAGTTCACTTATGACCACATCTGGGTATTCTTTATCTGCCATGCTGATTGCAGAGTCGGCATTTGTTGCGATGCTGGCTGTGATATTATGACGCGTTAATTCTTCGACGATGCATCCGGCGATGACTCTGTCTGGTTCTAATAACAAAACGTGCGACATGCCTATACCAGCGCTAACTGGGCGCTGGGTTTGAATGTTACAGCTAATCCCGAGTGCCCTTCTTTGGATATCTTTGTGAGTTGCGAACCAAGCAGCATGAACAAAGCTCTGGCAGTCATCAAATCTGTTGCCGGACCCGCTATGCCTGCAAATGGCTGACGAGACTTGCCAGCGCTATCTTGTCTGGATGACAGAGAAACCTTTTTCAAATCCAAGGAGTTGTTGATAACAGCAACTCTTATTCCCTGTTTAGTCCTATAGACATGCCAAGTAAGCGGCGACGGTCGTTCGGCCATCCCCAAGACTGCTTGCCATAAGCTCTCTATTCCGGAGCGCAGAACGGAATTATCTACATCTACAGTTGTAATGCCTTGTTGTATAAACACCTCTGTCTCACAGCCGAATTCAACAGATAAAGGCATCAAATCATGCGCGACTTGCGTAATGGTGCTGCCCAGGTGAATAGGTTCGAGAAGTAATGACACCTGTTCTGTTGATATCTGTTGGTATAACAAAATGTTATCTACCGTCCTAAGTGCCCTTCTAGCCTCTAGGCTGATAATTGAAAGGTTAGCGTTGTTCTCTGCAAGCAGTTTGATAGCCGTAAGCGGCTTTTTGAGTTCTTCGCCCATCATGAACACCAAATTGTGTTCACTCAACTGTCGACTTTGTCCTAACCCAGGACTAATTTGACGCGGCATAGTTACCTTTTAAACCCTCTATTTACTAATTAGTATAGCAACCGGTTAGATAATTAGATATTGCGCTTTTCACACCAGACTTAATTTAGGGTATGAAGTTGAGAGAAGGTAGGATTATCTTCTCTAAATCACCAACGAATTCCGGAATCTGTGTGTATATTTTGATAGTTCTGTCACGCAGAGGCAGCAATACCATAGCACCCTGAACTTCTTGTTCTATTTCCCCATCAAGCCTTAACCCTAGAACGTTCGCTACTTTTTCTGGTCTAAATGCGCTAGCAACTAAGGTGCCAGACTCTACATAACTATTGAAATCTTCTACTACGCTATCGTACGTGTCGGATGTTATTTCTACTCTTAGAGCGAAAGTTTGGTCGCCAGTTATACCAGGTATTACGCCAGGAAATGCATATAAATCAAGTACTGTACCTGAGCTGCCTTCTGCTACGTAAACACTCCAGGTTTTAGGATAATCAAATGATAATGAGCCATATGTTGCAGGACCTTTGTATGTCCTAACTGGTGATTTTTCTTTCTCTACAAACTCAGCATCTTTAGCTGTTTCTGCCTTTTGTATGGCAACTACTGATGCATCAGAAATTTTTTTGTCGACGTTATTTTTGTAGTCCTGCCGTTCAGCGAAAGCCCAGAAAGCAAAAACACTTGCTGCTACAAAAAATAATCCAAATACTGCAGCCAAGACAACAGATATAGACCCTACTTCTCTATTCATAAGCTTTATAGTACCCTGTTATTAGCCTTTAGACAAGCATGTGCCGCTATTTTTTGTTGTAGACGTAGAGAAACATACTGTCTTTCTCTTTTGCGATAGGTACTTCCGTAATCTTAAATGCAAAGCTCACTAGACGAAACGGCTTGCTTTTTGAATACTGAACAACTTTTTTGTGCAATTTACTCATATATGGATTAAGTAGAAAAACATACATCCCGTCGGCAGGAGGCCACTCTACTTGCCAATAGTTGGCCCACTTGACGCTTACCAATCTACGATATCTTAAACATGCTAGCTTTGCGTATATAACCAAAAGAGGATTCAGTTCGTAACCAACTGCTTTAATTCCCTGTTCGGCTGCAGCACGCAGTAGTCGCCCATCACCACACCCCAGTTCAAGCATTGTCTGCCCTGGCTTCAGATCCAGTAGATCTATTGCATCATCTACTCTGTTCGCTAGCGTAGGTAGGTAAGGCGCTCCAAAAGCTACAACACCGGCAAACAAAAAGATTGCAATAATACCTATGATAATTACTATTTCCAAAATGTAGTCTTAACCTTCTTTGGACGAGCTTTTTACTTTTTTAACTGAATTCTTGGCTTTTTCTAATCTAGCTTGCAAATCGGCAATGAGCTTCATGCCCTTGTCATAATCTTTGAGCAAATTATCCAGTTCATCATAGGAATCATGTTCGATTCTATCTAATAGTTCGTGTAGTTCTGCTTCGAGTTCTTTGTATGATGTGTTTTCTGCCATAAAGTCTATTGTACCTTTTCTATGCGCGCATTTGCACTGCCGTCTTTAAGTGCGATGTCAATTTGCTCATTTACCTTGAGCTGATTCACCGAAGAAACTAACTTACCGCCAGATTGTATAATTGCATAGCCTCTTTTGAGTGTTGCTTTAGGGTGGATGCTTTCCAGTAATACTCGGGCGTGATTCAACGATTGGTGTTTTTGGTCTAGTGCTGTTTCGATTTGTTGAAGTAGCCTATTTTGTATCTCCACCAACTGCACTGTTCGTGATTCTATATATTGATGCACAGCTGTTTGTAAACTCTTCTGCTGCAATAATAATTGCTTAATTACTGCTTTTTTGTCTGGGAACAATAATTCCGCAGCGTTACTCGGTGTGCTGGCGCGCAAATCTGCTGCTAGTTCGGCTAAACTCTCGTCAATTTCATGGCCTATGGCAACCACTGTTGGAATTCTGCTTCCGGCAACAGCTCTAGTGACTTGTTCTGTACTGAATGCCGCCAAATCATCGGCACTTCCGCCTCCACGAATCATGACTAGTACATCCAGCGGGTTTGACTGCTGGTTAAAGAATTGCAAAGCTTCAATCAGTAATTCTGGGGCTGATTCACCTTGAACTTGAACATCGTATAGTTCTATATCGACGCCTTGCCATCTTGCATTCAAAATTTTCATAAAATCAGCATAGGCAGCCGACTGCTCAGATGCGATTAGTCCTACGCGCGTTGGAGCATACGGGATATGCCTTTTACGTTCAGGAGCAAACAGGCCTTCGTTTTCTAGCTTAACGCGCAATAAATCAGCGGCCTTCCTAATACTACCCTCTCCGACTGGTCTCATCGATCGTATATTAAGGCTAAAGCCAAACTGCGGATGAATACGTGGCTCTGCGATTATTTCTAGCATCATGCCATCTTCCAATGGACCTGGCAACTGATATATTGTTCCGAAACATCGTAATTTAGCGCCGTCATCCTTCAAATCGGCATATATCCACCTGCCCTTGGAAACCTTGAAATTAGCGAGCTCCCCGACGATTGTCATCGTCGGATAAATAGCATCTAGCGTTTGGTTAAGAACCGCGACTGCACCAGAAACAGAAAACACCGGGTCAGACATTCAAGTGGTCATCCATGCCCGGTATTGAGTCCGGGTCAAGATTCTCTAAACGCAAAGCACGCTGATAATAGATATATCCTATTGGCAAGAATATACCCATGTTGAACACGCGGTAGACGACTGTTCCGGAAAGCGCCAAAGCTTTGTTGACGCCCGCAGATGCCATGACGGCTGTCATTAGACCCTCGTAAATACCGACGCCACCAGGCAGAATCGACACAAGCCCTGCTATATTGGCAACTGCGTAGGAGATAATTATCGCTCCTGGATTTACAAGCTCGCTGAATGACAGGTAGACCACAAAAATAGTAAGAATCTCTGTAAAGTTCATGAGCATCGTCCATAGGAACGGATAGCGCAAATCTCGCCAGTTTTTACGAACATGTAGATAATCACCATGTAGTTCGCCAAATAGTCCTTCTATCTTTTTGACATCTATTGGCCGTTTGTTCTTTCTATGGAAGAAACCGATAACACTGTTGGCAAGGTTTGGTAGCGCGGCTGTAAAGTGCTTGATCCTGCTTTCGTTGCTAATTATATAAACCAAAACAATAGAGCCAAAGACAATCATTGATGACAATGATGATGCGATAAGGATGATAAATCTGCTTGCCGAGCCGAAAACGGTCAGTAGAATAAGCGCAAGGAGTAGATACAATATGAAGCTTAAAAATGTTAGAAAATGTCTTGAGGTTTGCAAAAGCGCGGATTTTGAACCACGAACGCCAAGCTTTCTCAAACGAACTCCTAGATAACCGAAACCGCTTACCCCACCGGACGGAAAGACATTATTTACAAAGTTCATTTCTAGGGAGACCTTATACAGCTCTGAGGTTTTGATGTTTTCACCTAGTGTTTTGAGGTAATTCTGATAAAACTTTGCCACTGAATAGTGATTGAGCAGCTGTATAGGTATGACTAGAAGTAGCCACAATAGATTCAACCTGGTAAATGTATCGAAAGCCTCAGCTATTTGAGAACGCGTGAAATATATAAGCACACCAAGAGCTGCAAAGGTGAAGATGTTGAGCCAAAATTTGAAAGATTTAATATTCACAGATATTCCTAATTTGTCTTAATAGCATCTAACATACATAATACCAGGTATCAGAATAGATTGAAGAATGAGGATTGAAGAATGAAGATAACAGAAAGATTAGATCACAGGACGCTTGCAATATTGGGGCGGCAACCTGCGCTCGGCATTGCCGAATTAGAGAGTTTGTATGGCCCAGACCAAATTGCACCATACGGGTCTAGTGCCTGCTTTGTTAATTTAGAGTCAGCTGATATAGCATTTGACCGACTAGGCGGTACTATGCGACTTGCCAAAGTTTTGACTGTACTGCCAGATACAAACTGGAGCAATATAGAGAAATATTTGCTTGAGGCTGGGCCAAAGCATGCGGAGACTATCGATGGCAAGTTATCGTTTGGGATTAGTGTATTTGGCATGCCCATTCCGGCTAGGAAAATTGCCAAGACTGCCCTGCTGCTGAAAAAGGCTATCAAGTCAGCCGGTAATTCCGTCCGTATGGTTCCACACAACGACGTTAGCTTGGGTAGTGCTCAAGTACTGTACAACAAACTCACAGCAAAAAACGGTTGGGAACTACTGGTTGTATCAGACGGAAAAACTGCATATTTGGCACAAACAACCAGGATCCAAGACATTGACGCCTATAGCGCCCGTGACCAGGCACGGCCCCATAGAGATGCGAAAGTAGGAATGCTTCCACCAAAATTGGCACAAATTATTATTAATCTTGCGACTTCAACACAAGAACCTCATCATGGTGGTGTTCTGCTTGATCCGTTTTGTGGTACTGGCGTTTTATTGCAAGAAGCCACATTGATGAATTTTGATGTGCATGGCACTGATTTAGAACCAAGAATGGTGCAATATACTATCGATAATTTAGCTTGGCTTGACACAAAATACCCAGATGCTGGAGATTATCGACGACTAGAGATTGGTGACGCTACCACGCATAAATGGAACAATCCGGAATCTATTACTGCGGTTGCCACTGAAACATACTTAGGACAACCCCTCACTACCCTGCCTAACGGTGAGCATTTAAGCAAAATTATCTACGAAGTGAATCTACTGCACCATAAGTTCTTAGAGAATATAGGCAAACAAATTAAATCAGGCACCCGGTTGTGTTTAGCTGTGCCAACTTGGCGCGGAAGACACGAATTTTTACACCTGCCAACGCTTGACCATTTAACAGATATAGGCTATACTCGTACGAGATTTAAGCACGTTTCAGACGAAGACTTGATTTACCACCGCGAAGGTCAAGTTGTAGGAAGAGAATTGCTTACAATTATTAAAAACTAGTTTCACTGACTTTTGGCTTCTTATCGTTAGAGCGATACAACAAAGAAGCGAGAAGCACAGAGAGCCGTACGCTATGGTACGGTGAACGAGCATCGCAGGTTCTGCGACAGTAGCGTTCAACGATAAGGAGTCAAACTGAATGTCACATGTAAAAGCAGGCGGTACCGCCAAAAATATTCATGATAGTCCCGGTCAAAGACTTGGTGTTAAGCGCTTTGGTGGCCAAAAAGTCAACAAAGGAGAAGTTATTGTTCGTCAAGTTGGTCAAACAAAACTCTCTGGCAAAGGCACATACCTTAGCCGTAATTTCACTATTCACGCTGAAAAAGCAGGAATCGTAAAATTCATCACTCGTCGCAAGAAAAACTTCACAGGTCGCACTGTTTCTCGTACTGAAGTCGTCGTAGAATAGTCATGAAAATTGTCCGCAACATTCCAAAGTTTCAACCTTTGGGACTAGCGGTAGTTATATCGATTGCAACTATAGTAGTTTGTTACGCTATACGACCGGAATTCATTGGCATACGTAGAGCGTTTAGTTCTCTGGGCGCTTATCCCCCTACTTCCTACATATTCACAACTGGGTTCGTACTATCAGCAGGGCTGATTTTCGTAGATGCTACCAGAACAAAAAACATATTACAAAAAATATGCAGACTGCTTGCAGCACTTGGGTTTGCAATGTTGGGTGTATTCCAAATAGAACATGGCCAAACCCGCGGAGATTTACACCGTATAGGTGGACTAATTATGCTACTAGCCATCATCGCCAGTATGCTTGGACATGTTATTAGCGGCTGGAGGGATTTCACTCTCGCAAAACGTCTAGTGTTCCTGAGCTTCTCGTTACTGGGCATATTATCAGTGGTAATGTCTATTCTATCGAGCAGCCAGTTCCAGGTAATTTCCCTGCAGGGTCTCGCACAATATATTGGCCTAGTAAGCCTCATCGGCTGGGCTTTACTGGATAGTTATCAGGTTTCAACAAGTAAAATTTAAAAAACAACCTTCAGGAGAGTTGTTTTTTAAATTCAATTTTGATATTTCTAACTTATTTTCGTAACTATTTCATCTCGTCGCTCGTCGGATAGCCTACTTATTTCCCCAGGATTTCCTACGGTTGGCCTTAGCAAACCTTGCGATCTTGCAGCTTCATATTGTTGAGTATCCAGGCCTAGACCCTTACCTGCAGCATCTTTGTTGCCCTGCTCTGCAGTATACAAATTAGCTCCTATACCCGTCTTCGCTGGAGTTCTGACTGCAGCATCCGCTACTGTACGACCCAGGTCATCAGTGCCGTGCACCAAGTTATGTATATCTGCACTCAAATCAGAAGCATCTGCAGGTGCAAACAAGGCATCGTATTCATTAGGAACAGTTCCAAGTGCTAGCTGCGCTTCTTGATGCACTATCATCCCAGCCATTGCTTGCTGTCCTTCTGTTAATTGTGCCACTTCTTCAGCGCTTGGGCCGATGGGAAATTGATCTTGATTTGTCATATACGTACCTTTTTACTTTTTTATTTATATTTACAATGTTACTGCTGTATATTAGCATAAGTTGTATTAAATGTCAATTTTAACGTGTTCGGATATAAAAGTAGGAGCTCTTCCGAGCTCCCCATTTACCATTCTCTAACAACTGACCTACATTCCTAGGTGGTGTTTGATACGGTCTACGACGTCTGCAATTACTACTTGGGATTTAACTAGGTAATCATCAACGCCAAGGTCTAGTGCACGCTGCTTGTCTGATTCTTGAGACAATGCGGTAAGCATGATAACGCGCAAGTTAGCTGTTTCTGGGGTGTTGCGTAGAATATCTAACACATCAAAACCTGAGACTTTGGGCATCATAACATCAAGTAGTGTGATGTCCGGGCTAAATTCTAGGGCAGCCGCCAGCGCTTCTTCCCCGTTTGCTACTCTTTTGACACTAAAACCTTCCGCTTCTAAACGGGTGGCATAGACTGCTGCCATATTATCGTCGTCTTCGACGAGTAAAATTTTCTTTTGTGTGGTGTTTGGATCCATAAGAATACTATAACATACTGATTGCACCTAAATCTGCAAAAAGGCTTGTGCATATTTCTAGAAATTTCTGATTAACGATTAGCTATTCGCAATTAGCAATAGATTTAGCAATTGGCGATTAGTTATGGGAATACCTAGGCGGACAACTTGGTGTGTATTTCGTAGCCCGGCTTACTACACGGAAGTCGAAGGGTTGAAAAGTTACAGGTTTAAAGGCTCATAAGCTCGGAAACTCTTCAGCTCTAGAACTATGCAGAATTCAACTGTAGTATGCCTTCACATTGCTAATTTGGTCATTGCAAATTGCTAATTATTTTTGCGGATGAGTGATTTGATGAAGCCGGCAAACATCGGCTGCGGTCTGTTCGGACGTGAGTTGAATTCTGGATGTGACTGCGCACTCAGGAAAAACGGATGATCAATTGCTTCTATCATCTCTACCAAGCTACCGTCTGGTGATGTACCGGCTACTTGAATACCCCATGATTGGTATTGCTCAAGATAGTCGTTGTTACATTCATAGCGGTGACGATGGCGTTCTAGTACACTCTTTTTGCCGTAAACTACTGATGCTAATGTTCCCGGGCGAATAATACATTCGTAGTTTCCGAGACGCATGGTTCCACCGGTTGCTTCTTTGCCTTTTTGGTCTTCCATTGTGCTGATGACGGGGTTGGCTGTTTTCGGATTGAGTTCTGTCGTGTTAGCATCTGCTACGCCCGCATTACGAGCAGCGGCTATGACCGCCATTTGAAGTCCTAGACAAAGTCCAAGATATGGGAATTTTGCTTTTAGTGCGTACTGAGCAGCTATGATTTTGCCCTCTAGCCCGCGTGTTCCGAACCCACCCGGCACTACGATACCGTCTACATTAGCTAGCTTGTCGGCTACATTATCGGCTGTTAGTTCTTCTGCGTCTATCCAAGAAATATCTACTTGGTGATTTTGTGACCAAGCTGCACTTTCCAGCGCTTCGAACACCGACATATATGTGTCTTGGTTATTCAAATATTTAGCAACAACTCCGACCCGGACGCGTGGTGCGCTTTCGTCTGTTGCTTTACGAACTAGCTCTTCCCAATCTTTCAGATTAGATTTGAGTTTTCCAAGCGACAAACGCTCAGTTAGGACATCACCTATTCCGCGACGCTCTATTGTCAGCGGTACTTCGTAGATTGTGTCCGCGTTTGGCAGTAGAATGATTGATTTTTCTGGCACACCGGCAAAAAGACTTAGTTTGGAAATAACATCGTCGTTTGCCTCGTGTTCACTACGAGCAACCAGTACATCAGGCACAATTCCAAGTCCGCGCAACTCACGGACAGCATTCTGAGCAGGTTTTGTTTTGAGTTCTTTGCTTGCTCCCAAATATGGCAGGTAAACAACATGTACGAATGCGCAGTTTTCGCGGCCAACCTGCACACTTAATTCTCGAATTGCCTCAACAAAACTTAGGCCTTCGTAGTCACCAACCGTGCCACCGATTTCTACAATATGCACATCAAATCCTTCGGCAGATTGCTGGATGCCTTCCATAATTGCATTGGTAACATGTGGAATAATCTGCACTGTTTTGCCTAGGTATTTGCCGGCACGTTCGTCATCGATGACTTGGCGTAGCACTCTACCGCTAATTAGTGAGCTGGATTTTTTGAGCTCTATATCCATGAATCGTTCGTAGTGACCTAAGTCTAAATCTGTTTCTGCACCGTCAACAGTGACAAAGCACTCTCCGTGCTCACCCGGGTTAAGTGTTCCGGCATCTACGTTTAGGTATGGGTCGCATTTCTGGATATTTACCTTCAGGCCTCGGTTTTTGAGGATGTTACCTATACTAGCGGCTGTTATTCCCTTGCCGACTCCCGACAACACACCACCTGTGACAAAAACATACTTAACTTGTCTGTCTTTTGACATTACGCGTAACACCTCTGATTAGCTTTAATAATACCGCACATGTAACCTGATATGCAAGCTACGTACAGGTTAAATTCGAAATTTCAAATAGCAAATTACAAACAAGCACTAAATTCAAATGACCAAAATACTAAACTAGTAGCTCCCTGTTCTGGTTTAGAATTTGTTATTTTGAATTTGTTTGATATTTCGTGCTTATTATTTGATGCTTAACGCTGTGCTTACGCAGTTATTTATTGATTCAATGAATTAATCGCTGCATCTAGCTGTGGGTCTCGCTTGGCTTCGCGGTCTTCTGCAGTCATCTTGACTTCTTGGTCTGGCGCTATACCCTCTTTGTCGATGTTTTTGCCGGCCGGAGTAAACCAGCGAGCAATTGTAACTTTGAGTGAGCCACCACCGTTTAGAGGAACTACACGCTGTACACTTCCCTTACCAAACGACTGTGTTCCCATCAGTGTAGCTACTTTATGGTCGCGTAGTGCACCGGCCACAATTTCACTTGCGCTGGCTGAGCCACCATTGATTAGAACCACGGTTGATACACCAGCAAGAATCGGCTGGCTATCTGTTTTGAATGTCTGTACAACTTCACCGTTTCTTTTTTCTTCCAGAACCGTTGTTCCTTTCGGCAACCAGACACCAGCTACGCCTACTGCAGCATCTAATAATCCGCCCGGATTTCCACGAACATCTAGCACAAACTTACTAGCGCCTTTATCTTTGAGTTCCTGAGCTGCCTTGCGTGTCAAACTAACCGTGTCGTCGCCAAAACGACCTATGGTAATAACTCCGGTGCTGCCTTTCATTTCCGACTCAACACTCGCTATACTAATCGTATCTCTTACTATCTTAACTTCTACTTCTTCACCTTCGCGGATAATAGTGAGTGTCACTTGCTCTCCTTTGGGGCCCCGAATCTTTGTCACAGCTTCCGAAACGCTTATGTCAGCAGCTGATTCACCATTAATCTCGGTAATTACGTCGCCCGGAAGTATACCGGCTTTTTCTGCTGGCGCACCCTTGATTGGTGCTACCACTATTATTAGATTACCTTCTTTGCTTAGTTCTGCACCTATACCCTCAAAAATGCCATTCAGACTTTCATTGAACTGTTTAGTCTCTTCAGCTGTAAAGAACTCGGTGTAGGTGTCGCCCGTTGCGCCCGCTAGTCCTTTTTTCAGACCGTTCAAAAAATCTTCATCAGTTGGCTCTCCGTCAAAATTACTTCTAATCTGCTGATATACCTCATCGACACCGTCTCGGGGTGCTTGACGATTATCTAATGCTACTGGGACCAGGCTATCTGAGCGAAGTGATAATTTACCAGCTCCAAAAAGCCAACCACTGCTGAAAATACTAACAGCTACAAAAATACCTATAAATGTATATAGGCTGACTTTTCTTTGTTTTCTAGGTTGTCTTGGTACTTCAGCAAGTACCGTATTTGACTCTTCCACTCTTGACTCTCTCCCCTGCTTTTATTGACTTAAATGACCGTAATACGTTATGTATCCATTATCATGTTGAATTATGACTTTGATACCATAACCATCACCTTGATTTCCTCTCCATATAATATCACCATCGGCCATCGCTAGTACGGGTGCACCCAGACCACCGCCAGGGACATCCATACCTGTGTGCCACCAAGGAGCCGAACTTGGGCACCCTTGTAGATATCTGGCGTATGGAATATCGCTACAACCGTAATACTGTGAAATGGAATCTCCCTGAGGAGTAGGCCAAATCATACCGTAGCCTATAGAGCTACCCCCTGCTAGTGGGTCGAGTGGTGTGTTGTCGTTTGTACGAACTTCAAAGTGGAGGTGAGGGCCGAAGGTATAGCCAGTCATGCCAATCCTTCCAATTAATTCACCCTGTTTCACTCGACCCAAACTAACTAATTGACCGGCACGTATTAATGCAGTTAATTCGTCTTCTACCTCTCTTCGTCTCTGCTGAAGATTCTCAAGGATTGCTGTGTACCTACTTTCTTCGCCCTGAGTCTGCTCTAGCAGGGATTCTTGTTCGGCTTTCTTTTCAGCAACAACCTCGCGCTGCAGTTTCTGTTTTGCTAGCAAGTCTTCCTGCGCAAGTTTTTCGGCCTCAATTTGTTTTTTCAGAGCTATAACTTTATCTGTTGACTGCTTAACTGCCCCCTGGAGTTGACCTAAGTATTCTTGTTCATTCAAAAAGCTAGTCAGGTTGTCTGTCGCCATAAGCAGCTCAAAAGTTGAAGCTCCGCTTCTTTCGTATATTGCTTGCAATGTTGCTTTGAGCAACTGTTTCTGACGCTCAAGTTCTTCTTCAGCTTTTATCAAATTTAGCCTCAACTCTTCTAGTTTTACTTCTGTCAACTGAATCTCACTGTTTGCAAGGGCTATCTCAGAACGTAATGCGCTAATCTTTACTTCCAGACTATCCTCTTGTTCCTCGAGTACTTCGAGTTTTTCATTGTTTGCTTGAATATCGGCTTGTAGTTGTTGTGACTGTTGTTGCAACTCAGCAATTGTTGCAGCCTCTACCCTGTTTTTTGGCGTGAAAACTTGAGGTAACAAAACTGCTACAATAATAACTAATATAGTAAGCACCGTTCGGATAATTCTATTACTGTTTTTTATCTTTGTTTGAATCATGTACATATAGTATACCGCATATGCCTAGAGCAAGTGAAGGGTGAGGTAAGCGACAAATTAGCTATTGGCAATTAGCAATAAATTAGCGATTGACTATTAGCCATGTAGCTACATTGGTAATTGGTAATTGTTAATCTATCGCCAATTGGGTCATTGCCAATCGATAATCGGTTCTACGAAACTACCAGTGTTTTAGTTTGAGGTGCCGCTCCATGGCGAGCATGCTAGACACAGCACCAATTAGTATTCCTAACATTATGAGGCTCGAAACCATTAACAGGACGGTCACCGGCTCCGTGAGGAACTGATATGTCTGAGAAAATTCAGGAGCGTCTGCTACTTTACTCCCGAGTGAAAATATAAGCGCATATACACTAATACTGGCTATTATGCCAGCAAAAACTCCGTATAGCGAAGCCTCTACCAGAAACGGCCCACGGATATAGTTGGGTGTGGCGCCAATTAACTTCATAATGCTGATTTCATCTCGCCTAGTGTAGATTGCCATACGAATAGTGTTGAAGATGATCATGATTGAAACTATTGATAAACTTCCTGCGGCAATAATTGTGCCTATGGTGACAAATCGTTCGGTTGCAGCAGCTCTCTGAATAGCTTTTTCTGCATCCGTCTGAGCACCGGTGTCGGTCTTGCCCAGCGCAACTCTTTCGACAATATCTTTGAATTCGTCAGCTTCTGCAGTAGTTGCTAGTTCATTCGCCCGCGATAAGTCATTGAGGGCAATTTCATATGATGGCGCAAGAAAATCACCGTCGAATAATGCTGACGCTTGAAGGATGTCTTCACCGATTGTTGGGTCAGCCGTCAGGCGTGATTGTGCTTCTGTAGGAGAGATATATACTACAGTTTCTACAAAATCTAGGCCGCGGATTTTGCTCTCCAAACCAGTTCTGGCCTCTGTCGATATGCCTTCTTTGAGAATAATTGAAGTCTTGAGTTCTTTTGAGAGTACATCGATTGCGTTCGATGTTGTCACGTTTATGACTACCCCAATAGAAATAATGGTCAGCGCGACCAACATGACAGAAGTAGCTGCAATAGTTAGCCACAGATTTCTAAATAAGTTAACAAATCCGGATTTCAGAATCCTCATGACAGTATTAATGTGGTAATTAGTCATAATTGTCCTAGGCGACCTTCCTCGAGTAGCCTGCTCTAGCTCTGTCGCTGACGACTTTTCCGTCACTAATTGTAACGACTCTTCGTTTGAGCTTATTAACTATATCCATGTTATGCGTGGTCAAGATGACAGTAGTTCCGTGTCGGTTAATTTTCTCTAATACGCGAATAACATCCCAAGCATGCTTAGGATCTAGGTTACCGGTTGGCTCATCAGCAATCAGTATTTTGGGCTGCCGCACAACTGCACGGGCAATAGCAACTCGTTGGCGTTCTCCGCCTGAGAGTTCGTTTGGATAAGCGTCACCTTTGCCCTTAAGTCCGACTAGATCAAGTACTTTTGGCACTGTGTTTCTAATTTGGCGGTTAGACATGCCGACAATTTCGAGTGCAAAAGCTATATTTTCTGTGACAGTACGATTTGGTAGTAACTTAAAGTCCTGGAACACTGTTCCGATTTTGCGTCTTAGATAAGGTATGTCTCTGTCTTTTAAGCGTTCATAATCAATACCGCCGACTATTATTTTCCCCGATGTGGGTTTTTCTTCTCTTGTAAGCAGCTTGAGGAGTGTTGATTTACCCGCGCCACTGGCCCCGACAATAACCACAAATTCATTCTTTTCTACATGCAAGTTCAGTCGTTCTAAAGCTGGCCCCTTCTTGTTGTAGGTTTTAGTCACTCTATCGAAAAGTATCATATGTATCCAGTATAGCAAAAAGCATGGGCTTTTTGCTTGTCTTATGCATCAGATACGGGTTATGCTTAATGTGAAGAGAAAATATGTATCCTAAACTGTATGAATTAATAGAGCAGGCTGTGATGGATGGGGTCAAACCTCACCTTATAAGTGCTGGTTTGGTACAGGCTGGCTGGCCTGAAAACATGGTTAATGAAGCCCTGGAATCTTGGCTTCAAGCCCATGGAAAAGTCAAAAAAAGCACCGCATTCAAAGACTGGATAAAAAAATACTATCGTAAGGCTCTGCCAGCTGTCTGTGTTGTAGTGTTCATAAATGTTATATGTGTAGGAATAAACCTACTCAAACCTTGGCCTACCAAGATATTAGCTGACTCTGCATTTGGTAATCTACCTGCCCCAGGACCATTGGCGGGTAGAGGCCTAGAGAATACGCCGGAACTTATATTACTTACTTCGTTAATGACGCTTTCGCTATTTATTCTGGGAACTCTGTTTGGTTTTATCAGAGATTTTATTTTACTAAAAATTGGTTTTTGGCTCAATAAATCCATTAAACAAGAATCGTTACGTCATATAATGCACCTTCCCCTATTCCACCAGGAGAGGCTGTCAAAAGGCGATTATGTATACCGTCAAAATGTAGTAACTAACAGCTTATCTGACTTAGTTATGGGCACTACATCTTCGATTACTGAATCTGTCATCGTTATCATTGGAGTCATTGTTATAATGCTGAGTTTCAATGTCCAACTAACCATTATATCTATCGTGCTTATTCCATTTCTATTCTTAACAATGCGGTTAATCGGGCCAAAGATGGGCAAAGCAGCTCGTGAGCTGACTGAAGTTGCATCGGAAACATCATCACGTATCAATGAATCCGTTGATAATGCAGAAACCGTGCAAGCTTTTACTCTAGAGGATAAACTACTTGCAAAGATTACGAAGCTTTGGGATAGAGGCTATGAACTATCTAAGAAAAACTTGTTGTGGGGCGAATTACTGACAGGCTCTAACGGTCTTCTTATCGTACTCGCAACCTCTTCTGTTATGTATCTGGGTGGCTCTGCGGCATTACGCGGCGAAATATCGTTGGGTGAATTATTGATATTCATGACATACATGGGGTATTTGCTAAGCCCGGTAGAAAACTTGGTAGAACAACTAACATCACGTAATCAGAAAATAATAGACGTAGGAAGAATTTACGAAGTTCTGGCCGACCACGAAGGAATTGAATATTTGCGCAAAGACAATCATATGCCAACTACAATCACCGGACAAATAGAATTCAGAAATGTTTCCTATTCTTATAACGAAAATGTGGTGTTTAATAATTTGAACCTGATAATTAACCCTGGCCAGAAAGCAGCAATTATCGGCCCGAGTGGGGGTGGTAAAAGTACCATCATGAAACTACTGCCACTCTTCATAGAACCTGATAGTGGACGTGTAATGATTGATAATATTGATATCCAGTCCGTATCACTGAAAGAGTTAAGACAACATATAGCTTGGGTGAGCCAAAGTCCGCAGCTATTTGACGGGACTATCATCGATAACTTGACTGACGGCGATGCTTACCGTGAAGTTACAAATGAACAAATAATGGATGCGATTGAGACAGCAAATGTATCTGAGTTTGCTGCAAAACTTCCTATGGGACTTGCCTCCCCTGCCGGAGAAAACGGAGGCTCATTAAGTGGTGGCCAGAGACAGCGTGTATCTATAGCTCGTGCTCTAATTAAAAACGCTCCGATTGTTTGTCTGGACGAGCCTACTGCTGCACTAGATGCAAAGAGCGAAAATTTGATACGCGATTCACTGATGGAAATGATTAAAGGCAAAACTGTACTTATGGTTACTCACAGAAAAGCGCTACTGGCTCTGATGGACATAGTGTACGTGCTAGACCAGGGTACGCTTACGGATGTTAATCAGCTGGGCGGTCTAGATGCATACCTAGCAAAACTTGAAGGAATCGAGGAAGAAAAAGTTATTGCTGAGGTTAAAGAAGAAGAGACTAAGGAAAAACAACAAGACCTGGGCGCTATGTTGCAACAGTACAATGAACTATACGGTAGCATAAACAACGACACTAACCCCGTAATAGTAGATACTACCGACGTAAGTATGCCGATAGAAGTGTCTCTCGGTCATCATATAAAACATGATTTTAGTGAGCAGACACAAGAAATAGTCAAACCTTGGAGCCCCACGAAAGATGCGGAGCCGATTCAGATGCCGAATGATTCAAGCTTAGAGATTACTGAGCCTAATTCGTCTAAGGACTCTGACGTAACTATAAAACTACACTGAGAAATAAAATTGGCGATTGGCAATGGCTAATTGCTATTTTCTACAGCGGTGGGGGTGGAATCTGTGAGCTTGGAGTGATTGATGGAGCTACCATAGAGTCGCTACCATTAGATGACCCACCACCTGAAGACCAGGGTTTGCGCATGGACATTAGTTTCTTCATCCGGCTTTCTTTGGCCGTGCGTTTGGCGGCAGTTGCGGTGGCGAGAGCCGCTTCTTTTTCTTGCTCTTCTTGTGTTTGCGCGGCGTTGGCGTTACTATCGGTGTTTTCCGCTGAATCATCAGACGACGATGAGTCGTCTGTGTTACTGTCTTGACCCGTTTGTGACTGTGCATCGTTGTCTTGTTCTGCTGGCGGAATGTCTTGAGGGCTTACATCAGAGACTGTTTCAGCAGTTGCGGAACTGCCCTCACCTTGCGTCATTCCTGGCTCAACTACTACAACTGATTCACCCTGTGTATCTGATGGGTCGTCATCTGGCGATTCTGATCCACCCTGACTTCCATTAGCTATAGATTCTTGATTAGCTTCAAGCGTATCAATCAAGCTTTGGTGGGTTGCATTACCACTACGGAGAGCAGCTAACCAAGCATCTATTGTTTCTTGGTTAGGCTCGGCGGCTCCGAAAGATTTAAGAGTATCTTTCAAGAATTTTATGTTGCTGTAATCAAGTGCTGCGGGGGAAGACTTAATGTTACTAATGAAAGAATCGTGCGTACTACTACCTTTGCTGATTTCTCCCGACCAGCTGTCAATCTCTGACTGAGTGGCTTCTCGGCCAAAGTAAGTTTCATAGGTGCTTCTGATGAAGTTGGCGTTATAGTTACCGGCTTCAGCACTGGTTCTGATAGCATCAATAAACTGAGCTTGCGTCAAATCTTTTGCTGCATTAATCTGAAAAGATATTTCATCTGGAGTTGCTTCACGGCCAAGATAGCTTTGATAAGCGTCGTTTACAAATTTAGCATCAACCGATGGTTGTGCTGGAGTAGGTTCTATAGTGATTACTGGTACGTCTGGAACAACTGGCGGAGTAACTACTGTCGAGAAAACCCCGGCCCGGCCCTCACCAGCACCGAACAACTGATAGTGTTCAAGCCCTGAAACAAACGCACCACTTGCTACAGCTGCCGCAACATCAGGGTTGTTGGCTAGATATTTTTGTTCGTCATATCCGACAGGTGCCGCAGCTAACAGTCTATGCTCACCTGCACCAAATGTCTGATAGTGTTGAAGCCCTGATGCAAAATCTCCTCTTTTCACTGCAGCCGCCACATCCGGATACATCTCAAGATACTGCTGTTCGTTAAATCCTGGAGTTGCAGGAAGGTAAAAACTAGCATCATATTCATATCCCGGACGAGTTATACCAAAAAAATTGTCGAAGTCTCTAAGTGGTTGCGAGTCACCGGCTTTTGCTGCTGCTAGTGCCTTATCTAGAGCGGCGTAAAAATTAGCTTCTTGTTCTTGCTGGGTTGGCGCAGGAGCAGTAGGAGTTAGTGGGGGCGGGGGCGGAGGGGGCGAGACCACAGGTGCGTCTGCTCCTGGGCCCCAATGCCTGTCATCTTTATTCATAATACCGTCATTATCAACATCACCAGTAGGAGATAGATCCGGGCCTACAGGTTTATTCAAAAATTCTTCATTAGCACTTGTTAGAATTTGCTCGGTAAAATTGTCATCTCCATCGATATCATTTATATCGCGCATATGAGTTGATGCATAGTTATATGTATTCTGGGCAACAGTCTTGACGCTATCCATAGCGGTTCTTTTTTCACTTGGAGAGCCGTCCATCTGCGTGCCTGTCCAGGTTTTTATCTCCGCCAAGACCTTAGCCGGAGTGTCGCATCCTTCAAAATGCGCCATTAGCTTTGTACGAATGTCAGCTTTCGTCTGGTCTTTATCGTAAGTCTTCAGATACTCATTGATCGCTGCTGTTTTGATGGACTCCATGTCACGAAGTGTCTCTGCGTTTGCCATTTTGTTTCCTTTTTTTGTATTTTTATTTTTATTAACTTATGAGCCGAATACTATCATAATGCTTATGTTCTGTCAACGAGTTATTCGGTCAATTTGTGTAATTTACATCACAGAATCTAGGTATGCTTCTATAAATTCGTTTATATGGCCGTCCAGTACTGATTGCACATCTGTTGTTTCATGTTTATTCCGGGTGTCTTTGACCATAGAATATGGATGCAGTACGTAATTACGAATCTGGTTACCCCAAGCGGCTTGCTCATTGGGACCCTTCAGTTCACTAATTTTGTCTTTATGCTGTTCCAGTTTAAGCTGTGCCAATTTTGAACGCAAAATCGTCATAGCGGTTTCTCTGTTTTGCAGCTGAGAGCGTTCGTTTTGAATCGCAACTACAATATTAGTCGGTGTGTGTGTTATGCGTACGGCTGAATCCGTCGTATTCACACTTTGACCACCTTTGCCTCCGCTGCGGTATACATCGATTTTCAAATCTTTTTCATCAATCTCTACCGCATCAGGTGAGCTAACCCGGGGCACTATTTCTACCCGTGCAAAACTAGTTTGACGCAGACTATCAGAATTAAATGGGCTTAGTCGCACCAAACGATGCACACCGTTCTCCGATTTCATCTTGCCATACAGGAATGTTCCACCGCTCAATTCTATAGTTACACTTTTGATTCCTGCTTCTTCACCAGGTGATATATCTATAGTGTTCAGATTCAGTCCTTCTGCTTCTGCATAGCGTGTGTACATGCGCAGTAGCATCTGCGCCCAATCCTGAGCATCTGTACCACCTGCCCCGGCAAATATACTAAGTATTACATCCGAATCGTCATAGGGGCCGGCAAACTGAAGTTCACGGCGCGCTTTTTGATAACGAGTATTGATTGATTGGTATTGTGATGAGATTTCACCCATCAAGGATTCATCTTTTAGCTCTGATAATTCCACTAAATCATTAGCGTCTTTTTTGAGTGAGTTCCAAAACGATAATCTTGCCTCAGCGGATGATTGTTCTTTGCTTACTTTCTGAGCAGTTTCGTTGTCAGACCAGAAATTTGGTTCTTGGATTTTCTCTAGAAGTTCATCGTTTCGCTTTTGCAGGTCATCAATACTGAGCTGTTCGTAGGCTTTTTGTACTGCGCTCTGTAATTCCAAATACTCTTGCATGTTACTAGTATAGACTATTCTGGCTTAGCGAATATCTCACTGGTGTAGTCGTGAAGCTTACGGGCAGGCACAAGTGAGGTAGAACCGAGCACGCCGAAGCCCCAAATATTGTCATTACACATTTCTTGAAATACTTTTATACAGTCTTTGGACTTCAGCGACTCTAGTTGCGCTGGTAATTTATTCAAATCCTCAATCTGTTCGTCCATGTAGTATTTGCCGTAATTATTAACTAGACCGCTTGCAGTTTGCCCAGAACGCATAGTCTTTCCCAGTAAGTGCTTCTTAGCAGCTTCGAAGTCTTCTTCTTCAATAGTTCCCTCGCGTAGACGCTGACATTCATCGCGTATTAGTCGCAATAGCGGCTGACTATTCGTTTTACTAACTTGTGCACCTAGCCACCAGCCCGTTGCTGAACCCATATATGCAACTCCGGAACCCATTCCGTAAACCCAGCCTTTCTCGCGTGCTGTTCCAAATATTCTAGAATACATTGTCTCCGTCAAAAGCGTAGACAGTAGGTTAAGAGAATTGGACTCTTTCTCGCTGAAAACTCTGTTTGCGTACATGTCTAGATACATATATATGTTTGGGACACTTGGTTTGCGTACGACAAGCGGAGCCTCTGGAGTTGATGGATTCTCAACAGGCATCGGAATTCTTTGGCCACGTTTTGGAAGTTTTAGTTTTGATTCAATGAGAGCTATTGGCTCCTCGTAATGTCCGTTGAAGTTACCCGCTACGATAAACCTAGCATTTGGAAGCGTGTGCGTCTTTTTGTAATGCGCGACAAGATCTTCTCTGGTGACGCCATCAAGCAGGTCAACGCGTTCAGAGTCTGTAAGTGCACACATACCCATTGTCTGCCTAAGCCCTAGGTTTAAATTTCTGAAATGGTTATTAGAGCGGCTAATTAATTCTTCCCGAACATTGCTTTTTTCTGTATCAAATTCTTCTTGTAGAAATAGTGGCGTACTGATTGCGTCGAACAAAAGTCCCAGCACTCTTTGCCACTCAAAGTCAGCGCACTCGACTTCGTATGTAACATCATAAACACTTGTAGATGCGTTAGAATACGCCCCATTTTGCTCTATTGCTGCCTGGAAATCCCGTGCTTTTGCAAACGATTGGTTTGCTCCAAGTAATACGTGTTCTAGTAAATGAGCTGTTTCCCACTTGTTTTTGGGCAGTAAAAATTCACCAGCTCGGAAACTTACTTCTGCAACCACTACGCCAGTTTTTGGGGTGTCAATAATTAAACCCTCCAAGCCACTGTGCAGCTTTACATGTTCGACTCTGTGTTTTAGCATACGGTCAGATTACCGTTTTTTGCGTTGTTTAGCACGAGCTTGACGGGATGTTTTGCGCTTTTGTTTCTTTTTGACATGCGATACTTTTGCCTTAGTTGGACTACCAGCGTCAACAGATACGACATTGAAGTCATCTTCGTCTATTTTATTGTCCAAGCTCAAAACTTTATCGGCATTATCTACTGAACTTTTCGCAGCTCTAGTTAGTTCTGTCTCAACGGAAGAATCTAGCCTGTCCTGTGATACTGGGCGAGCGTGGAACAGTGAATGGACTGTGTCATGGCGAAGTTGGTGCTGCATTTCTTCGAATAGTTTCTGTGACTGACGGCGGTATTCTACTAGTGGGTCCTTCTGACCAACTGAAATCCAGTTAATTCCCTGGCGCAGATGATCCATATTTTCTAGGTGCTGCATCCAAATGTTATCCAAAACCTGCAAGAAAATGTCTCTTTCTACCTTCTGCATGACCTCTGGCGTGAACAGTTCTGTTTGCTCTTCGTGTCGCTTCATGACTTCTTTGACTAGCGCTTTTTCGAATTTGTCAGCTTCTACATCGAACAACTTGTCAATTGTTCTGTCCCCAAAGTCAAAAATTTCCTTCAATATCGATTCGAATTCTTCGCTCATTGACTCTGGTGAAGCTACTAATTGTCGGGCCTCGTCCACCATAAATTCTTTGATACGATTAGTGATATCAGCGTGTTTCAAAATCTCTCGGCGCATAGTGTAGGTAGCGCGTCGGTGTCGGTTCATGACATCATCATATTGCACTACGTTTTTACGTGAGTCGTAATTGAAGCCTTCTACTTTTTTCTGTGCAGCTTCTAGACTCTTGGATATTACTCTGTTCTGAATCGGTGTTTCGTCATCAATTTTCAGTCTATTCATAATGCTAGCAATTCGGTCACCACCGAACACACGCATCAAATCGTCTTCTGTACTGACGTAGAACTGAGTTTCACCAGGATCACCCTGACGTCCAGAACGACCACGTAGCTGATTATCAATTCGCCTTGACTCGTGCCGCTCAGAACCTAATACAAACAAGCCACCAAGTTCGCGAGCGCCTTCGCCCAAAACAATATCTGTACCACGACCAGCAATGTTAGTAGCTAGAGTTACAGCGCCTTTCTGACCAGCTTTGGCAACAATACTAGCTTCACGTTCGTTGTTCTTTGCATTCAATAACTGATGTGGCACACCGGCTTTTTTGAGTAGTTTGCTGAGCTCTTCGTTGTGCTCGATAGCTGAGCTACCAATTAAAACTGGCTGGCCCTTTTCGTGTAGGCTCTGCACTTCCTTGATGATTGCGTGATACTTACCTGCCCGAGTTCTAAAAATCTTGTCAGACCTGTCGACACGTGCAATTGGTCGGTTTGGTGGAATTTCTAGTACTTCTAGTTTATAAATCTGGTTGAACTCCTCTGCCTCTGTTGCCGCCGTACCCGTCATACCTGATAGTTTGGTATACAAACGGAAATAGTTCTGGAAACTGATAGTTGCGAGTGTCATTGATTCTTCTTGGACTTCCACAACTTCTTTGGCCTCGATAGCCTGGTGAAGACCTTCGTTATAGCGTCGTCCAGCAAGTAAACGGCCGGTGAATTCATCGACGATGACAACTTCCCCGTCTTTCGTCACAACGTAATCTTTGTCTCTTCTGAATAATGCTTCGGCGCGCAAAGCTTGGTCTAGGTGGTAAATTGTGCGGATGTTTTTTGTGTCGTATAAATTGCTAATTCCTAACACTTTTTCGATGAATGTAATTCCTTCGTCGGTCATTGTGACGGCTTTGCGCTTTTCGTCTACTTCAAAGTGTTTATCACGCTTCAACTGACGTGCAATTTTAGAAAACTGGTCATAGGCTGCACCGCTGGTTGCGGCAGGAGCGGAAATAATAAGTGGCGTCCGGGCTTCATCAATCAAAATCGAGTCTACTTCGTCAACAATCGCATAATTTAGCTCTCTCTGGCGCAATTGTGATTCTTCGCGGACCATGTTGTCGCGCAAGTAGTCAAATCCGTATTCGTTGTTTGTGCCGTATGTGATATCAGCAGCATATGCTTCTTGGCGAGTACACGGGCGAAGGTGCGAGAATCGCTCATCGTCATGTGTGTTATCAACATATTCTGGGTCAAATAGATATGATTGGTCAGGGATAATAACAGATACACTCATGCCAAGTGCATTATAAACAGGGCCCATCCAACCAGCACCGATACGAGCAAGATAATCGTTGACCGTGACCAAGTGAGCTCCCTTGCCCTCGAGTGCATTTAGGTAAAGCGGAAGTGTTGCAACAAGTGTTTTTCCTTCTCCGGTTTTCATTTCTGCGACCATGCCTTCGTGCAAGCTCATGCCACCAATTAGCTGAACATCGTAGTGACGCTGGCCAAGAATTCTTTTTGAGGTTTCACGGACAACTGCAAAAACTTCAGGTAGTAGCGTGTCTACTGTTTCCTTTTTGTCGCTCCCCAGTCTTTTTTTGAACTCTAATGTTTTTGCTTTTAGCTGGGCATCTGACAACTTCTCTACCATTGGTTCGAAATCGTTGATAGATTTGACGCGCTTGCGTAGACGCTTAAGTGTTTTTGCCTGCGGATCCCCAAGTATCCGTTTGATTGTTTTTTTCATGTTTCTACCCTAATTGTTAGTTTACTTGGCTTGTGTAAATAAGCTACCTGTGCCAAGAGACGTCCACCAGTCGCTCTCTTGTTCTCGGGCTATCCCCAGAACAGCGCTCATTATTATGAACTCAGTATAACACTGTAGATGACTATTTTCTTGAAAATATTTTGCCGATAGCTCTTCGGGCTCGAC
>JAYSZA010000035.1:0-8972 GCA_043727115.1 Candidatus Saccharimonadota bacterium | reverse complement strand
TCTCTTGCTACCTATGATACCGCCTGCAGCCTGAGCAGTCCATCCGTACATTGAACGGGAACGCATATTAAAACCAATGAATACGACTCCACCACTCTGTAGTACTTCGGCAATAAAGCCAGTGGACAAGTTTAACCCTCTTTCCTTTCGAACCATTTCAGCAACACCACGGCCATGCAAAGCATCAACAACTCTATTAACAGATTTTGGCGTAGGCATAATTAGCATCCTCTATCACTTATCAGTCATATTATCAAATCTGGTACTTAGGCACAAGTCTGGATGCGGATGCGTCTATAAGCTGTAAATTCCACTCTTAATCTGGATTACTACAACCAAAGCTTCAATGCCCTTTACGCCCTGTTCCACTCATGCTTGCTCTAAACCTCCTCAAAGTCTAGAGTCTAGTGCATGCAGGTATTAAGCAGGGATTCCAATGGTACTAGGCTGGTCGAGCAATTTGGTCTTGAACGCTTGCCTGTGCCTTGCACTATCGATGTCCCGGGGACTTTACCGACCATTGGCATCGAGATAGAAGTTCCTTGGCATGTGGAACTACCCGAACCAGCTGCAGACCTAATGCGCGGTAGATCATATTTTGGACTGTCTTATGACGAACAGAAGTTGCTAGACAATGAATTTGATACTTTGGACGTCACACGAAAACCCGCGTTCATTCAATCAATTGAGGCGGGATATCCGAACCGAAGGGATGCTTTCTGGGAATTTGCCCTTGATCCAAGCCTGTACTACGGCGTTTTGCAAGACGAAGTTAGCGCACTATATCAGTGCGAATTGCTTCGTCGTGATCTGACAGCTAGTGATGTATATCCCCTGCACATAACCGTGTCCCACCTACATAACAACTGGCGCGAAGTCGGGATAATGGCTGTTGTGCTGGAGTTAATGGGCGCTACAACCGGAGACAGAATTGCGTTTCCGACTACAAGCGCTACAACCAGTTGGGCCCACAAAGGCGCAAACACAGGCGGCACGAAACTGCGCACTGCCCCGTCAATGATGTACTGTAGTATGGGCACAGAATTCCGAACGCTGGCTTTTGACAATGAAGCAACCGTACTGGAATCCATCAGACTAGCTCAGGTATTGGGTCGCCTGATGGTTTTACATAGAAAATCCAATGGCTACAGTGATGAGTATGCAGAGATAATTGCCGCCTGCGTAGAAATTACAGAACCACATAGTGTTGAATTCATGCAAAAGTGGCAGTCACCCAAAAAAGCACCAAAACTTTGGCAAAATTACGGAGCAATGATAAATAGTATTCAAAACACGCCTGAACTTGCTACTTTTAGATCGAGGATACTGGATGTGGTTTTGCAGGTCGAACAATCGGCAACACCAAACAAGCTCCTTAATTTATCGAGTTTTAGTACAAAATAGTTTTTTCATAATTTGTTCTATTTTTTGCGACGGTAGAATACAAGTTTTGCGTTGCCGTAGCGCTTTTCGTCTAGTTTATCAAAACCTTTGAACTTTGCATGTTCTGCAGGTGGCAAAGAAACTATCAGCAAACCACCAACCTCTACGTAATTTGCCACAACATCCAAAGCGTTCATCGATACATTGTCATACGGCGGATCGGCTACAACGATATCAAATAACCTGTCTTGGTTTTTGAGCCAGGTTTTGATATTAGCCCTATGTACTTGCAATTCATTACTGTCCGTTACTAAATCACGGTTTGCCTGCAAAACTTCGTACGAATCGGCGTTAATCTCCACGGCATGGACGCCAACTGCACCTCTACTCAAGGCTTCAATTGCGATAGCTCCCGAACCGGCAAAGGCGTCCAAGAACGATTGACCTTCAATATCACCAATAACATTAAACAGAGCGCCACGGATACGCTCGCTCATCGGATGAGTTCTGTGACCTCTGGGGTTTTTGATAATTCTAGATTTAAATTTTCCAGCTATTATGCGCATAGCTATATACTACCGTGACGGCACTACAAACCCTAAACTGTGTGCGCGTGCTTCATATTCCTGTTTTTGTGCAGGGTCACCCACGACAGCAAGTCTGCTAACGTCGACACTATCGAATACTTTAATTTCTCCCAATATACTGAAGTGCATTGATATCCGATTACTTTTACGAAGAGCGATTCTCCTAGAAATCAAATCCACCCAATCACTTCCAGTGAGCATTTTTGCAAAATAGCCATCTTCTATAGCTTTTTGACTCCCTGCAGATAAATCATCGAATTTAGAATCAAGCGTTCCTACAGAGAGCTGAATATCGTCTGGAGTCACAACTGTTTGTGGGTGCAACAGCAGATCAGCATCACTGACGACCCATAACGCATCTTTCATTTCATGAAAGTTTCCCCAACCGAAAAAACAGCATTATCAAGCCCCAAACTCTTATCTAGACTATAGGTATTGTGATTCTCTGGATCCGATATTTGAGACAGCGGAATCAGACCATCACTCTCAATTTGTTTTTTACAGATCCAGTCTGATGCATGAAGTAAAGGAAGCTGTAGCAATCTATCCCTTGCTATTGCGACAAGCTCATCGTCTACAACAACGTTGAACTCAGGATAATTTGCTTTATTATCTTCAAGTCTTTCAGGTAGATGAATCTTAAACGCCTCTGGCAGAATTGGAGTGATCATATTCTTTTATTATATCACATATTCGATATTTTATCAATACATCGAAGCAATACTAATTGATACTAAGCTATTTCTTGCCCCTAAGTAGGCCCGCGTCGCGCATTGCGCTGTACCATACGAGACAAACCGTCTTAATCATTATAGGACCGAGTTCATTCCTTACATCACGCACTAATTTTCTACTCCAACCTTTGTCGTGGAACCTTTGGTACATATCAAGTAGTGCAATTTCACGAGCAGCTCGTTTGAAATACTCTTCGTAGCCAATTGTTATTAGGTTTTCTATATCCGTTTCTGTAGGAATGCCGGCCTTCATAGATAAAGGGGCCATTATAATCGCCACACCGCCCTCGAACATAGCGTGCATTGACATTAGTCCACCTGCGCCCCACATTGCCCAGTTGTTTTTCAGTAACTCTCGTTTGGTGTCTCCAGGAATAATTATCTTATTTTTAATTGAGTCACGTTCGTGCATTCCCCCGCCGCGCAGTTCCTCTAGTTTTTCTTCATACGGGAAATGGTGGGCGGGTGTTAGTCCGTCGACAATAGCGTGAGCGAGCCATGCCGTATCAAAAGCTGCACGTTCCGGAGTTCCGTTTTTTAATTGCTTAATTAGTTCAATGTAGTGTTGTTCAATCAAATCCAATAATTGTGTGTCATCTTCGTCAAATGGGTCATAAAAATGCCAAGGTTCATCTTTGGCTGGGCTTTTGCGCTTAATTCCGTCTGGTCCGTTTTTGCCCTCAAAGTGCAGAATATCTCTGAGTGACGGGAAGTCCGACATATCATCTGTTATTTTTAACAAATACTTATACGCGGCACGGTCTATCTTCTGGTGGGCGCCTAGTACTGCGCCAGAATAGTTGGTTAGGGTGGTTCCTGAATACATAATAGAATTTTGTAACTAGTATCTAGTAGCTCGCCGCTTCATGTTTTTTACTAGCTACGAGATACTAATTTAGGTTTGTTATGGTGCGTAATCTATCTACGCGCGCTTTCAACTGAGGGTATTTTAGCAGACTTTCGCCTTTTGTTATAAATTGCTTGGCGGCTTCTCGGGCGCTAACTATCAGTTTAACATCGCTAAGTTTCGCAACTCGTAAATCGAGTTCGCCGTGTTGCATAGTTCCATAGATGGCACCCGGTCCACGAAGCTCTAGATCGTAGTCAGCAAGAACGAATCCATTATTTTCTCTTTCTAACATTTTAAGTCGACTGGAGGGTTCGCCATTTTCTGCCAAAACTAAATAACACAGGGAACTATCCTGTCCTCTCCCTACACGTCCACGTAACTGATGCAGTTGTGCTAGACCAAATTTATCAGCACCCTCAATCACCATTACGCTAGCATTGGGCACATTCACCCCGACCTCTATCACGGTAGTTGCCACGAGAACATCGAGTTCCCGCGCAACAAACGCTTGCATTATAGTGTCTTTTTCATCTGCCTTCATTTTGCCGTGTAGTAGTCCCACGCGGTAATTATTTAGCCATTTTTTTGATAACTGGTCATGAATTTTCTTGACCGAAAGTCTTCCTGCTTCATCCTCTTCAATCTGCGGACAGACTACAAATACTTGACGGCCTTTTTCGATTTCCAGCGCAACTTCTTTGTATAATTTTTCTCTGTTTTCTGGAATGTGTATCTCTGTTTTAACCGGTATTCGACCAGGGGGCATTTCCGCAATAATAGAAACGTCCATTTCGCCGTACAATGTCAGCGCAAGACTTCTTGGAATCGGAGTTGCTGTCATACTCAGCACGTGGGGCATTTTGGCGGCCTTAGCCTGCAACTTCTTGCGCTGTTCTACTCCAAATCGGTGCTGTTCGTCTACTATTGCTAGACCGAGTTTATGGAAACTGACCTTGTCCTGAAACAAGGCATGTGTGCCTACTACAAGTTGAGCATCTCCGTTAGCAACTGCTTCGTACGCAATATCCTTTTGTTTGGCTGACATGCTACCGGTAAGTAGTGTGAGTTTTTCATGATAGCCGACCGATTGGAGTAATTCGTGTAGAGATTTTGCGTGTTGATTCGCCAGTAGCTCTGTCGGAGCCATAAATGCGACTTGAAATCCTGCCTGCATTGCTCCCAGAGCAGCGAGAACGGCCACAGCTGTTTTGCCCGAGCCTACATCGCCTTCCACTAGTCTGTTCATAGGTGTACCGCTACTCATATCCTGAAATATCGCCCATGCGACCTTGCGTTGGTCGTTTGTGAGTCTGAACGGCAATGAACTAACAAATTTCTTCGTCAGTGATTCCTGAAATGGAATTTCGTAAGAGTGCTCTTTTCTGTAAGCCTGCTTGTTGAGTTCACTAGCAAGTGTTAGTTCAAAAACTTCTTCAAACCCTAGGCGCCGTTTAGCCAAAGCCAAGGCTTCGACCGATACCGGAAAATGCATTTCCATCAGCGCGCTAGCCTTGGGCATCAAATCTTCTTGCTCTAAGAGCCAGTTTGGTAGCGTCTCAGAGGGCGAATATGACAGGAGCGCAGTCTTAATAACTTTTCTTATCTGTGCCCCACCAAGACCCTTTGTCAGTCCGTATTGAGGGACAAGCCTTGCAGTATTTACAGGGAAACTACTAACTAACTCGCAAACAGGATTTGTAATAGCAAAATATCGATAATTCTGCGCAAACTCTCCAGATATAAAATACATTTCATTGTGTTTTATCGACTGAGCACGGTATGGCTGATTAAACCATACAAGCTTAACGCTACCTGTCTCATCAGAGGCTAGAGCCTCTGTCATATGAAGGCCTTTACGTGAATAGCGTGATACAACCGAACCTATCTTAACTTGCAAAGTTACTGGCCCCGGTCGAATCTGAGACACGCGCATTACATGAGAAAAATCATCATAGCGACGTGGTACGTAATCAACTAAATCCTGAACAGTCTTAATCCTGAGTTTCGCGAATTTTTCAGCAACAGCCGGCCCAACACCTTTTATTTTTGTGATGGGGTCTTGCGCTAACATACCTCTATTTTACACAGGGCTGAAAGAAATATTGTAATGTCGTTATTTTACAGTAAGAAGTATATCTGAATTGTTACATCCGCCGCACAAGACAAAACTAGCAACTGTCCTTTGTGCATCCGTCAGTAGAGGACAAAATCTTGGAGCAAGTTCTCTGCTACCCTGATCTTGCAGCACATGCTCGGCCCCATTAGAGGTTAGATGTTTACGACCGTCAGGAGCAGTGAATACAACCGCTGCATTAATAATTTCACAGTCGATTCTGTCAAGCGCCAGTTCTCCTTCGTGAATATTTGTCATAATAACTCCTTTTCATGAGATTATCACACAATATAACAGCGTCAAAGCATGTGCGTTGTTAGACTTTGCGGAGTAGGTAGACAGTCGATGGGCCAAAATAAGTCTTGGCTAGTGGCTTTTGCAGTGACTTTTCTAAACCAACTAGTACGGATTTTGGCAAAATCTTTTTCAGTGTTGGAGAGCGGAAGTTAGAGACAGAAAGCACTTGTTCTAGCTTAAATCCTGTTTGGGCAAGCTGTTTTTTGACTGTTTTAGGATTGTGATTAACGAACGGGATATCGCTTTCGTGAGTCTTGATATCTACTGGGTCTATTGGCATTTTTTGGAATTTCACTGCATGTTTAACGCGGTTTTTGAAGTTGCTGTAGTTGGCGAATTCAATCAGGAAGTAACCATCTTTTTTGAGTACTCTATAAATTTCTTCGAAAGCAGGCACTGGATTTGGCAAGTGATGAATAACACGCACCACCATAGCGAGGTCAACTGTTCCGTCATCGAATGGCAGTTTTTCGGCTTGTGCGAGTTTTGCCTCAACCTTGGGTTTACCCTTTAGAAAATCCTTAGAGATATCAAGTTGTTGCTGTGATGGCTCGGCAAGAGTTACGTTATCTGCATAGTCACGCAGGACAACTGAAAGCCGTCCATAACCACCACCGACATCTACCGCTTGCTTAAATTTCATGTTTTTTAGCAGTCGTCTGATTGCTATTTCTTCGGATGCCTGTTCGTAATCACGACCGTCCCAGTATCGGAGGTAGTTGTGTCTTGGGTCGTTATATTGGTCTGCTTTGTTGAGTTTGTTTGAGGTTGTTTTATTCATCCCGTTAATTCCTTGGTTTCTGTAGTAATCCTATTTAATTTTTTATTGTTCCCGGAAAATTAGATTTAACGGGACGCGTATCGCAGATGAGTGTAGCACGTTACTAGTCCCCAAGCAAAATCCCTGCAAACAGTAAATTATGCTAGTTCAACCAAAGCATTTACATTTTTGCCACGACGGATAACGGCGTGGCCGGCCACAAAGTCATCAGCATCTAGCGTTGATTTTTCAAGCGGTAATTGTGAACCATTAATATATATCGCGTTACTTTGCAAAAACCTGCGGGCTTCTCCTTTTGAAGTTGCAAGCGCTGAGTCAACTAGTAACTGGTCTAGTTCTGCACCAGCTTTTACAGTAACAGTTACAAGTTCTGACTTCAGCTCTTTGAAGTCATTATCTGTAAGCATCAAATAATCTTGTCCGCCAAAAAGAGTTTCACTCAGTTTCTGAACTGATTGTGCTCTTTGTTCACCGTGAACTATTTTTGTAACTTCGTAGGCAAGAGTTTTCTGGGCTAGACGATTGCTTCTAGCTTCATCGTGAGACGACATAATCTCTTCAATGTCATCTTTGGATAGCTCTGTGTAGACTTTCAAGTAAGATTCGACACCTTCGTCATCGGCATTAATCCAGAACTGGTAGAATTTATACACGCTTGTTTTTGTCTCGTCTAGCCAAACGGCTCCGTCTTCGCTTTTGCCAAACTTTTTGCCAGTTGCTTTGTTAATAATCAGTGGCAAAGTAATCACATTGACCTCTGCACCTCGTGCTTTGCGCACTAGTTCAACACCTGATAGGCAGTTACCCCACTGGTCAGAACCGCCTAGTTGCATGGTCACATTGTAGTTATCAAATAAATGGAGGTAATCCATGCCCTGAAGCAAAGTGTAGCTGAACTCTGTGTAGCTGATTCCACCGCCGTTTTCGCCAATTCTTTGTGCAATGTAATCTCTCTGCACTAGCGGCGTCATAGAAAAGTGCTTACCGATATCTCGCAAGAAATCTAAAACTTTCATGTCTTTTGTCCAGTCCAGATTGTTGACGAGTGTAAATTCTGAATCACCAAAGACTTTTTGTAGCTGTTTCTCTGCACTTAATACATTGGCGGCGATTGTCTCCGTTGTTTGCATTGGGCGTTCTTTGTCTTTGCCTCCTGGGTCTCCAATCAAGCTTGTTGCACCGCCCGCTAGCAATATAGCTTTCCAGCCGTGTCTAATGAACACCTTATCAAACATCATCGCAGCAAGGTTTCCGATGGTCTGAGAGTCCGCACTTGCATCAAAACCGTGATAGAAAGCCTGAGTATCGCCGTCAAGTTTTGTAATGTCGTCTAATGTTGTCTGCTGGATAAATCCACGCCAGTTGAGTTCTTCTGATAATGTCATAATAGATAATAGTATACAGAAGTAATGAACTAGCGACAAAACTGTAATATAAGCATTATATTTTTGCTATAATGATGATTGATTAACTGGAGTTATTTGAAAAATCATATATGGCTGACAAAAAGAAAGCTAATTTATCAGGTGTGCGCCGAATTAAGGGGAATAAGTTCACGACTAAGTCAGGCAAGACCATCAAAGTCAACAGAACACTAACAGAACAAGCCAAAGCTCGTCGTGATGCAAAAGCCTTGCGTAAAGCTGAGCGCAACAAAGGACTGCCCAAGGGACGAATCAAGCGGACCATATATAAAATGCATCCTAAGCGCGTTTATGCGTATTGGTTTAGTCGCGACGGACTGACAACAGCGCTAAAAGCGAGCGGTATCGCTGTTGTCGTTGGGTTCTTTCTTCTGATTGCATTATTTGCATACTTCCGAAAAGACCTACCCAACCTGCGTAATGTTGACGGTGATACTATCGGCGGAAGTATTAGATACTATGACAAAACCGGAGATATTCTACTGTGGGAAGACTACGACGCCGTCAAACGAGTACCGGTGAAAGCAGATGAAATATCTGATAATTTGCGTGAAGCTACCATTGCCCTAGAAGACCGCACCTTCTATGAACACAGTGGATTCAATGTACGTGGTATCAGTAGAGCAGCCTGGAATAATGCTTTTGGCGGTGACACACAGGGCGGCTCAACCATAACACAGCAGCTTGTTAAGCTGACGACACCTGGATTCGCCGACGAACAGACAGTTGCCCGTAAGATAAAAGAAGTTATTATTGCAGTTGAAATAGAAAGAAGTTACACAAAAGACGAGATACTAAGTGGT
>JAYSZA010000034.1:0-3491 GCA_043727115.1 Candidatus Saccharimonadota bacterium | reverse complement strand
AAAGTTCCTGAAATAATCCAGGGAATCGAAAATTTACATCGCCTATTATTCATACCTACATATAGAAGGCCATTAACATCGCTTAAGCAACCTCTAGTCGTTGCAGAAAGGCAAAGACGTCCGTTTTATTTGGCAGAACTTTTGACAGTAGTAGAAGGGGGTAAAGGTGTTGATGTAGAAACCGAACAGTTGCTTCAAAAAGGTAAAGATGCAGCGCCATCTGATATAATTACCAGTGGTCACAATCTTATTAAGAATGCTGAGAATACACTTGCACATCTTATAGGACTATCAGATGACCCGCGCTCGCTAGCTATTGTTCCTGCGCTTTATCTCTATACAGATGAGGGAAGGTATGTGCGTAGTTTTCTTTATGGCATGATTTATTGGTTATTGTCAGGAAATGACGATCGCATATTGGAAAGAAAACGAATCTTTTCTGCCCATAGAGCAGCATTTGAACAAATTTTGCTAGAGCGGAAAGATGAGATTGCGGGCGGTATCACAAGAAAAACCGGGTCAGGACCAGAGGTAACGGCTCAAACTGCTAGCTATTACAATGATTTATTACAACTTCTGATAAACTTTGATGATAGAATTGGTACTGAGGAGTTTGAAAATTCATATGCCGAATTATCTTCAAAAAATTCACCGTCTCGTTCCTTAACATCTTCTTCATTACGAGCATCCCGCTCCCGTGCATTTACTGAAAAACAGAAATCACAAACGATTTTGAGAGCTTTGCTGACAAATTCGATCAAGTGTGGAATTTGTGGAGGTATGTTAGATCCACAAAGTGGTCTTCAACATGATCATATTGTTAATTGGAGCGAGGGCGGATCTACGAGTCCAGAAAATCAACAATTAGCACATCCTTTCTGTAACAATAATAAGACTTGGATTGAGCGAATCAAAAATGACAAAAGTTTAGCCCAATTACCAATTATGACTTCCACTGAGCTTTCGTCACAATATCACCAACTTAGTTTTTTAGAAGACCTTTCATTTCGCTAGAGACCAGTGCTGAATTCTTTTAAGTTTACAATAGTCTGTATAGCTTCTTGTAAAAAATCTTCGCTTAAATCAATACCGATTGCTTTTCTTTCCTCGCCTGCAATAAGGATTGCTGCCAGTGAAGTGCCACTGCCGCAAAAGGGGTCAAGCAATATGCCCCCTTTTGGGCAGGTAGCTAAGATCGGTAAACGCAAAAGTTCTAAAGGAAACGGAGCGCTATGACGTTTCTTGGTTGGTTTGGCCGGAATTGTCCAAACAGAAGCAGGAGTTTTCTTATCGCTTTTTCCATTTGAAGGAACAGCAACAGCATCTGAATTGTAATAGTATTTTCTTTTCTTTACAAAATGAAATACATATTCATGTGAAGATGCACATCTATCCCGGCTTGGATCAGGAACAGGATGAACTTTGTGCCAAACATTATCATTTCGGACAATCCATCCATCATCTTGCATGGCTATTGCAAAACGATGAGGTATTAGTAGTAACTGCTTAGGAACACAAAGAGGCTTTTGACCTGCCCGATCCTGCGGTCGTAAAAATCGGGCCAGCTTACGCTTTTTATCAATGCCGTGGGCCTGACCTTTGCCACTCCAATAAGTATCTCCAATGTTGACCCAAAGGCTTCCTGTAGATTTAAGTACACGTTTTGCTTCTCTAAATACACTTACTAGTTTTTCCACAAATTCAACAGGAGTATATTCCAGGCCAATTTGCCCTTTTACATGGTAATCTCTCTGTCCATAATATGGCGGTGATGTAACAATACAATCGACAGACTCATCACCAAGATTTGCAAGGACTTGTTGAGAATCTCCATGATAGAGGGTGATATCTACATCTGAGTAGTACGAATTTGAAACGTGACTATTCATAGTGAATGATGGATTCGAGAATATCATAAGCTTCAGTTGAAAATTTCTTACATGAAGAACATTTTAGGAATGGCGATTATTTAACTCATCGATTTAGCACGTGAGCGCATCCGACGATGCTCAACACACCGACATCATTTATTTAATTGTCATTCGCAAGTTTACAAAATTCACTAGTAGGCACTTACTTTCTCTGACTAAAAGGTATATATTTAGTTTGGGATCGGAGGTTATCATGATACAGCCTGAGCCACATTTGTATCATATTTTAGTTTACTACATAAGTTGAACAAAGACATAATCAACTCAATTGAAACTACTTTCTGCTGTGTAACCAGATCTGACCGAACATGAGTTCTGGTTCTACGAGAAGAGCACCGCAAAAGCAAGAACAGCAATGCTAAAACGTTCAATTGAGCAATTGTACGAGACATTTGCTGTCTACCCGCTCAAACAGATGCACTACTGTACTCTATTGCGTCTCTCCCAACGATTATTACTCGAACACCTGACAAAACGCGCTCCAATCACAATAGGAGCAGGTGTGATATAATTCGGTTGGCGTTTTCATTTGTAGATAGGGTGAAAGGGATACAGAACGATGACCCCTCTTGTAACCGAAAAACCAGCACGCACAGCCGAACGGGGCAAAAACAAGCAGCCGGTCGCATCCGCTAACGGCGCGATCCCGCCGCTCGAAAATGGCGACCGCCTGAGCCGCACCGAATTTGAGCGGCGCTACCAAGCGCACCCCGAAATCAAAAAAGCTGAACTTATTGAAGGAATTGTCTACATGGCTTCCCCCGTTCGCGTGCGCAAACATGGCGCACCCCATAGCAAAATTATCATTTGGCTGGGTCTTTATTTGGAAGCAACGCCTGGTCTTGAGATTGCCGATAATTCCACCTTGCGGCTTGATTTGGACAATGAACCACAGCCCGATGTTGCCGTGTGGATCGAAGGCGGCAATGCCTTTGTGGATGACGACGACTATCTACAAGGCGCGCCGGAGCTACTAGTCGAGGTGGCCGCAAGCAGTGCCGCACTTGATTTGGGCGCAAAGTTGCAGGCGTATCGCCGCAATGGCGTCACTGAATATCTAGTGCTCCTCCCGCGCGAGCAAGAAGTGCGTTGGTTTTCCTTCGCCGCTGGCGAAACTGCCCAGATCGAACCCGATGCAGACGGTGTACTGCGTAGCCGCATCTTCCCCGGTCTGCATTTCCAGCCAACACTCTTCTGGCAAGGCAATTTGGCCGGCGTCCTGGCTGTGTTGCGCACTGGACTAGTAACACCGGAACATGCTGCGTTCGTTGAGCAATTGCGTACCAACAGTCTCAGCACACCAAGTTGAGATGATAATGGAGACACGCAGTAGTATTAACAACTGACGTTATTTTTGCAGGAAGAAGATTTTTGTTTTGACCCTTGGAGTGAACCTATGGAGTCCCGACGAAATAACCTAAACAGATAGGGAAGTGTTAAACTGAAAGAATGGAAAAGAAAAGGATAGCCGAGAAATATAAACGGATCAGCGAACATCTGGATGAGAAAGGGCGACGCCTATGGTGTGCGAATGAAGCGTTAGCGCTTGGACAAGGCGGA
>JAYSZA010000033.1:0-9288 GCA_043727115.1 Candidatus Saccharimonadota bacterium | reverse complement strand
CTCTCGTCTGAATATTTGATTTTGTAGTCGCGGGAGACATTCTGAGTCTTTGATTCCAGAATAATTCTTTTGGTGTCCAGTGGGTCGTTTTTGTCATTAGTGAGTTTTAAGACCTCATCGATTGGTTGGCCCTTTTGAATTGCATTTATATCTAGAACGTTTAGCGCTGCTCCGTTATACAGGGCGATATTGGCTTTTTCATCAACTGCTATTACGCCGTCAGCCATACTGTTAATTAGGCTTTCCAACCTTTGATGTTCTAATTTGGCCTGCTCTTCAGCAGATATTTTTACACTTTTTTCTACCATTAGCATTATTCTAGCAAGTATCTCGCATAACATACAATTATCAATTCGCTATTGGCAATTAGCAATAAATTAGCATTTATCGATTATCAATGTAGTTCAAAGCTCCAAGATCTATTGTCTAACTAAGTCTCTATGCACGTCTTCATAGCGAATTGCCAATGGATCAATGTATTGCTAATAGTGTCATCGTGAATTGCCAATGTTTGAGGCTATGTTGGCAGTATGTCTGTCGGCATCTGTTTTAATTCTTTACGTCTTAATTTGGCATCCGGTAGTAGTTTCTCTAGAAAACTCCAGAATTCGGGTTTATGGTGCTGATTTATTGTGTGAGTTAATTCGTGCAAAATAACGTAGTCTATTAGCCGCCAATCTAGCTGAATAAGATACATATTGAAAACTATGTTTTTGTGCGAATCGCAGGAACCCCAGCGGCTTTTGAGTTTCTTGATGGTACATGATTTGTAGCTAATGTCGTGTTGATTAGCTAGAGTTTGTAGTCTTTGCGGCAATAACTTTTCAGCTTCTTTTTTGAGTGCCCTTTCGGCGGCTTTACGTGCAGCAGACTGGGCCTTGATATCTTTCCAATCTATACCAAAAGGAAGTTTAACAGTGACAGTATTGGCAGTCAGCCTAGTTTTGACTTCTTTCGCGTCTATGTTTTCAAACACTAATCTGTGTGATTTGCCTATATGGGCTTCAGGTTGCAGGATGACCGGTTTTTTGTGATGTTCTTGAATCCAGTCTATTTTCTGTTCAAGAAATTTGAGAGCCTGGTGCTCAGAAACCATGAAAGGTACTGTCAGGCGGATTGCTCCATCGCTCTTGATAGCAATTCGAATAGAACGTGTGCCTTTTCTTCTGGCGACGATAATATCGTAGCCAAGTGATTCTACGTAGATTGATTTTTGCATAAAGTTTTCTGGTTTAGATACTAACGAATATTGATGTTGCGACGGGTCATATCTACTCTGCCATGCATAGAGTTTGGAATCAAATTAACCATACCGGGTTTAGCGACATTGGCACGTGCCGTTTCGTTATCGATTAGACCAAGTTCCATGAATTTTTTGAAAAGAGCAGTTTTCTGGCTTGGGAAAGTGTGTTTACCACTGACGACAACGTAGTCCTCGGTAGGTTCTGGATGTTGCATTCTGGATGCATAATGACGGAAATCACTCTCTGAATACTCCATTGCAAATTTGTCATCGGTTTTACGCCTGTCACGGCTACGTAGACGTGCGAAGGCAGTGTCAGGGTCGACCTGGAACCACACAAGAAGTGTTTTGACATGCTTTTTGCGGGCAAGTTCTCTCATAGCATGTCGGTCACTTTTACGTGACATAGATGTGTCGTAGATAACGCTAATTCCAGCATTCAGAAATTCTTCAGCCATGTATTCCATTAAGTGCGTTATGATGCCCTCTTCTTGTTCGTCAAACCTAGGTTCTTCAAACAATTCATTCCTAATTCTATCGCTGTGCACGTGGGCGCAATCTAGCGTTTGTGTCAAGTTGGTAGCGAAATGTGTTTTGCCTGCACCAGGGAAACCATAAAGGAGTATAAGCATTGGTTTGTTGGTGCGAACTTTTACAGAACTCATGACTTATATTTATAACAGATTGACTCATGTTGTTCAATGTGGCACATAATTAATGCCGTAGAAAAGCTAAAAGAATCAAGTCGTAAAAATTCGTAAAGATTCATGTGTGGGCGGATCCATTTTCATACTATTTAACAAAAATTAGATCAACATCCTTAGCTCTTACAAACTAGCGTGCATCTAGGCTAGTATATAATATACACATGAGGTTGCTATAAAACATCGTACAATTTTTTATATTTTAGCTATAGTTTTAGTTGTAACTGGACTACTTCTTGGAGCATATTTTCTGACCAGAAATGAAGATGTTTATACAACCAAAGCTCCACCACAATTGCCTCAACCTCCGCTTAAAAAACTAGCTGAAGAAAACGGGGTCCAAGTTGGCTCCTTTGCCTCGCTTAAATATCTACGTGAGCGTGCTTATACAGATATCTTAACGAGTCAGTTTGAGTATGCGATTGTAGACGGTGAACCAAACTGGGTATTCGAAGACCATGAACTTAGGCCGACTAGAAACACTTTCAATTTCGAGGACATGGACCAGGTTTTCCAGTTTGCAGAAAACAATGACATGCCTGTGCGTGTCCAACATCTTTTATGGGGAGACGACAAATGGCTTCCTGCATGGCTGAAAGACGGTGACTATACAAAGGAAGAGCTGATGGACATCATCCACAATCACATAGAGACCGTTACGAAGCGCTACAAAGGACGAGTTAGAGAGTACAGTGTCGTCAACGAGGCTTTCAGCCGTAAATTGCTAACAGGCGGTAACCACGACTGGTGGGGAGAACACCTTGACGCAAAATACATGGACAATGCTTTTCTCTGGGCTAGAGAGAATGACCCAGGTGCAGTTTTGATTTTGAATGATTTCGGTAATGAAACAGAGGGTGAAACGTCGAACCTAATGTATGACTACATCAAAGATGCGAAAGCTCGAGGCATCCCTGTCGATGCATTGGGTATGCAAATGCATATAGATGCTACAAATGCGCCATCTAAGGAAAAAGTAGTGAGCAACATGAAGCGCTTCAACGCCTTAGGTGTAAAAGTCTACATCACTGAGTTTGACGTAAATATGCACGGTTTGAACAAAGATAAGGCCGAAGAAGACCAAATCCAAGCACAGATATATAAAGATTTGCTAGGAGCTTGTTTAGAAATAGGACCATCCAACTGCCCTAATTTTGGCTTCCTTGGCCTAATAGATAGACAAAGTTGGTATAACGGGCTAAATATTGACGATGCTAACCCGCTGATGTTCAATGATGATTACTCTCCTAAGCCCGCATACTTTGCCATTAGAGATATTTTGACTAAGAAACAGCAGCAAGACTAGACTTAGATGTCGATTTTGATTTCTACATAATCATAGTTCTGAGTCCTTGCTACAATACTTGAATGAATAATCGACCGGATCTCGCCGTAGTTATAGGAACTAGATTCGACAAAAACTGGCAATTACGCCAAGATCTGAAACAATTGCTAGACGAAACGTACAAACTATACAAAAAAGGCGAAATCAAAAAAATAATGGTTTGTGGCAAATGGACTATTTGGTACGACTGGCTATACATTGTTCCGCCAACGACGGAAGCACAGCTTATGAAGGATTATCTAGTCAAAAAAGGCGTTAGTCCTGCGGACATTATTAAAGAAACTCGTTCAAAAGATACAATTGGAAATTTATACTATCTGAAGCTGTTTCTTGACTGTAATCTAGGCTATAGAAATATACTAATTATTTGTTCGACTCAGAGACTGGAAAGAATTAAATTTCTTGCAGGTAAAATACTGGGTGATAAACTGCGAGTATCATATTTTACTGTCGATGCTCCGGGTGATGCAGCTAGTTCACTTGGTTCCGAAGCCTCTATACGGCAAGCCCAGGAATCATTTCTGTCTGATGTTAGTAATGGCAGTGTAGATGGCCTCAGGCACAAACTATACAAGCTAGTTACTACACCGACCAAGCAAGAGAAGTCAGGTCGGGAAAGCGTTCAAATTTACTGAAATAGTCGCCAAACCTATTAGGAAGTTCGTTCAACCAGGTAATCTTTGATGAATGTTTTGTGCTTGTCGCGGAACTGGTTGAAGTCATCTTTGTTTAGGCCACTTTTTTTGATGAACGAACTTATCTTTTCGTTACCAACATGATGAGGCACAACTACATAGGTGCAACCTTCTTCGTATAGGGTCAGGGCTTCTTCGTGGTTATTTGCGTTACAAATGATAATCGCAGTGTCATTGATTTTCGATACGCTCTTCACAAGTTGTTGCGTGGCTATGAAGTCGGTGAATGTGCTGATAACAAGTTCGGTGTTTTGGATGCCAATTTCTTCTAATAGTTCAGCATCAGTAGCGTCGCCGTAGACGTACGGAACTTGTTGGCGCTCTAATATATCTATAACATTCGGGTTGTAGTCCACTACCAAAAATCGCTTCCCCATTTGTTTAAACGTGCTTATGAACTCGTGTCCCCCGTTGTGATATCCAAACAGAACAACTTCGTTCTTAGAACGCATACGTCGCTCTTTGTAGCTAACTTCTTTTTCGAACAGATGCAATTTAATGCTATCGAAATATCGAAACAGTTTGTCGTCGTACTGAATCAAATAGGCAGAGATTGCGATCGTGATGATGGCCACTAGTGTAATTACTGTGTTAGTTTCGGTACCTACAATACCAGTGCTGGCCGCAAGAACCGTGAAAACAATAGAAAACTCACTTACTTGAGATAGATTGATTCCGGTTTTGAAACTAACGCGCTTTGCATAGCCCAGAATACCCATTGTAGTAATAATGGTTAAAGGTTTCATGACGATAACGATTGCTGACAGAATGAGTGCTGGGATAATGCCGTCGGAAATACCCGTCAATGTCATGCTACGGCCTAATGTGATGAAGAATAGTACGATGAAGAAATCTCGGAGCGGTTTGAGCCTCGACCCGATTTCCTGCGCATAAGGCGACGAAGCTAGCGCAACACCCGCGAATAATGCGCCGACCTCAATTGAGAATCCAGACACCTTGAATAATGCAGCTATACCGAATCCCCAGCTAATTGCGAACAAGAATAAAAGCTCTTGAGAACTTGCGATATATCGTGAAATTTTAGGCAAGATTCTAGTACTAGAAATGATCAGTCCGGCCATTAGTAACAAGCCTTTAATAAGCAATACCCCGACATCCCCGACTGCGAGTCCGCCGTCTTTGTTGGCCGCGATGAATAGCAATGCAAATGTTGCTACGATGTCCTCAACTAGAATTACACCAATGGCGATTTGACCATGTAGACGATTTTGTTCTTTTTTATCAGATAAAAGTTTGACGATGATAATTGTACTACTGAAGAATAGGGCAAGTCCCATGACAAATGATTCAGCTTTAGAAAACCCCAGAATAGAGCTGGCTCCGAATCCTATCAGGGTAATAGTCATCAAGGAGGCAGTGGCAATATATAGGATAACCCTACCCAGCTTTCTGAGTTCAGAGACATTCATCCCAAGCCCGATGATGAACAGAAGCAGCGCTATACCTAGCGTAGAGAACACTTCAAATGTTTCAGCAGAATGGATTACGGCTAGAGCAGACGGGCCAACTACGAGTCCAGAAATTATGTATCCAAGAATTAGCGGCTGACGCAGACTGCGCATTATGACCGAAATAATAGCAGTAATAATAATCACTAAACTTAGCTCAATAAATACGTCGTGCATATAAATCTACCCTCAAAATTACTCTCTTTATTGTACAGTCTAATCGGCTTTCAATCTATAGCCATATGCTTTGTTTCTGCTAGTTTTAATAATTCTCTAGCGAAATCGTTGCGAGCATCGGTCTGTGGTCTGAATCGCTGAATGGTAGCAACTGCGCATCTACATTGAGACCCTTCCAGAAGTAGTAGTCTAGGTTTGTTCTGATTGGGCTATACCTACCGAAGTGTCGCCAAGTTTTGTCATATCCACCACCAGTGAAGTGCTTGTAGCGACTCTTTAGAATCTTTCTACGTATATCGTTTCCTATGAAATTGAAATCGCCACATAGTAATAATGGGTTGTCTTTGTTAGAATCCAGAAACATGATTAGTTCTTGAAACTCTCTTCTGCGCTTTTCGATAACGTGCGGCCTAGGGTATGTAGAGTGGAAATTTGCTATCGATACCTCAGTTCCGTCCACAACAATTCGAGTATTTAGTAGCCCTCTGATGTTGGGGAATCTGCGGAATATCTTTCCGGGGCCGTCTTCTCGGAGCACAACGTGATGAGTCTCTGCTTTCAGGTTCTTGCGGATTGCTGTCATAACGCCCTGGCTCATGCTTCCTCTGTGGGAAAACGGTAAGTATTCTGTCTTGTACCCATGTGCATCGAACCATTTGAGCAACTCAGCATCTCTGCCCCCTACGTATTCCTGCAAACAGATGACATCTGGTTTACTTATGGACTCAATAACCTTTATTACATAGTCGTTGCTTTTGCCGAAAGTCGGAAAATTAACATTCCAGGATAGGATTTTCAGGGTTTTGGGCATCTTTTCTTTCTTTGAAATTTCATTTTTCATAATCATAATAAACAAAAAACCAGTTTTATAGCACGACTCATCAGTCACCCTATAATTATTAAAAGTTTATCATTTATTAATTAATTGGGTATAGCAAGCATCAATTTTATTAACGTTAGAAAAATAAAAGACTAGTGTAATTCTATGAAATCGGGAGTAGGTATTTTACACGACAAAGTTCGTAAGTCTCTTTGATTTGAGTATTTCGCAAATCGAACTATGTTAACTATCTCAGCAGCGCTGACCTCACCTGTCTCTAATAACTCCTGGACTTGCTCAAATTCATCCATGTTTTCCATACAGTAAAATTCAGCAAGCCCCACTGCAAAAGATGGTCTAATATCCACTACTGCTCGTAGAAATCCACCTATATCTCCAATATATTCATCAAAAGCATCGTTATGGGGCTGAAACTCTTCATCATCCATCATTGCCTCCAGTACATCTTGTGCTTCATACTCAGGGTCACCCAGAGTTATTGACTCTGCGGGCAGCATTCCGACAAAACTTATCCGTTTGAGTGCTGACACCTCTCCTGTCCTGGGCCAATCTATCGAAAGCGATACAGATTCGTTGTCGCCAACTATCGGCACGTTGAACGGTTGTTCTAGCAACGGTATTCCTTCAACCGATATTCCAGGAATATATGTTTGGTCATAAGCCCAGTCGTTATCAAGCCTTAGTAATTCAGGGTTATTACCGTATCTAATTACTGCATCTATGCCCTGTTGATTTATTCTTGCTGGCTTAATTATCATTGCTAAATCATACGACTGATAATATTACGGCGCAAGCATGAGCAAATTAAAAGTGACTCCCGATTCGGAATAGGAAGTCATTTTAAGCATAAGCAATTCGGCAGCCCCTACTGGATGAGATTCGCAAAGAAAATTTAAATTTGATTATTGCTGTGGAATCACATAGAACAAACTTTCGCCACTGCCTTTAATTAGAGTTATAATTTAGTTTATGACGAATAGATTACTTTTTATCCGTACAATTGCTGTAATTATGATTATTGTAGGTCTTTTTGCGTTTTATGACCAGTTTACTTGGATAACTAATAAATCGTACAGATCTACTATAGGTGCTTTGGGTCCACCAAACGCTGCGATTGAAAATTGGGCTTTTGTTACATTATCTGTATTACTTCTAATCATTGGTGTGGCATTATTTCTTTATAGTCTTAGACGCAAGACGGTAAAAAAATAAAAGCACTTCGCTCAAAGTGCTTATGCTTGGCAGGGGAGACAGGACTTGCCCGCATTCTGCGGACCCAGAACTTCTCCCAAAGTAACAAGTTACTTGGTGAAGGTTCTCTTGCAAAATGCCATTGGCATTTCTCACCTACGACACCGAGTGTGCCGCAGATTAAAGTCTTGTTCCCGACAATGAAAAAAGCCCAGTCATGAGACTGAGCACTTTTCATGGCAGGGGAGACAGGACTTGAACCTGCGACACCTGGTTTTGGAGACCAGTGCTCTACCAACTGAGCTACTCCCCTTCGTCGATGTGTGATTGTGCGCTTATTATTCTGCCGACAAAACAAGTTTGCTCGTCAGAATTAATAATCTCACAAATCCATCTCCTCTCATTTTTGTGAATCCTCTCACAAAAATGCAAGAGCTACAAAAAGAAAATCGAAGAATCGTACAAGTGTATTATAAACGAACACTGTAATAATTACATCTTAAAAGTTAGATTACTGTCAAAAATACTACCACTGTAGCAATATTTGTTTCATCATCTTGTCTAGCTCTGCAGATTCTGGGATTTCATTGTCGGTAAAATAATGTTCTGGCGGGAAGTCTTTGTCTGTAGCATGTGCTATCAGCACTTTGTCGCCCATTTTGTGCATGATATCGACAGCCTTCATTTGCGCAACTGCACTGGCAACTATCACTTTCTTGGTTCTCGCTGGCTTCAGGAAGTCCAAAGCTGCACGAAACGCCGTACCGGACTTGGTGAAATCATTAACTACAATTACAATTTTGTTATTGAAATCACGGTGAGTCATCGACCCGTGTTGGCTTAGTAAATGAAGTTCGTGTACTGCGTTGATTTTCCCTATTTCTATACTTCCTCTGTACTCCGATTTGTAATCTTCGATCTGCGCATCAGTAAGGCTTCCTTCATGGGTGAACCCACCATGGTTATTGATTATGCCAAAAGCCGTTTTGCCATCAGGCAAGTAGACGTGTTTCAGTAGTAGTACTCCAGCAGTTGCATGTAACTCTTTTGCTATTTCCATAGCAATTACTGCTCCCCCGCGGGAAAGTGCCAGAACGGCTATAGATTCTCCCTGTATATCAGATAGTTGTGATGCAAACAGCTGGCCAACAGATTTTCTTGAATTAAAGTATGTTTTTTTGTCCATTAGACTATAGATTACCATTGACCTAGCCTGCTATACTAGTAGTAGTTATGTATGGGCTTTCTTGAAAAAGGATTCCTCCGTGCAAACTCTATCTAACACACGTATTTCGTAGTATGTATAACGTATTACGGTTCGCTCCAAAGGAATTAAAGGTTAGCAATTAGCATTTAGGACTAATTCAAGTAACTTGTTCCTAAACTCTCTTATCCTAAGTTTGTGCTTTCGTACTTATTATTTTTAAAGTTTATGACTTTTAAGGAGTTTCTATGTCTATCTATTACTATGGAAAATTGGTCAGTTCGTACAATCCTCTCCCACGTAACAGCGAACCTGTTCTGGTTGGCGACATCATAAAAAGCCGCGAAGATTATCAAACATACACAAACCACCCAAAAACAAAATTCGTCATAAAGCACTACCAAGATGCTTGAAATTTG
>JAYSZA010000032.1:0-27218 GCA_043727115.1 Candidatus Saccharimonadota bacterium | reverse complement strand
CTGAAACATACCATCACTCTTTAGCGTTTTTCTACTCTAGAGCTGAATTCGTCAAGCAAGTAGCAAAGCACGCTCAGAAGGTACGAGAATTGTTTGGCGTTACCCCTACATCATTCCGCAATACAGAGCTTTCATACAACAATGATTTGGCTTACTGGGCTGACGAAGCTGGCTACAAAGCAATAATTACCGAAGGTTGGGACCCAATACTGGGCTGGAGGTCTCCCAACTTTGTCTACAAGCCTAGCTACACACAAAACATCAAACTATTGATGAAAAACTACAAACTAAGTGACGACATAGCCTTCAGATTCTCCAACCAGGGTTGGGCGGAATGGCCTCTGACTACAGAAAAATTTACACAGTGGGTTCATGCAGCTGGACATGGTGCTGATGTAGTTAACCTGTTCATGGATTATGAAACTTTTGGTGAACACCAGTGGGCCGACACAGGTGTGTTCGATTTCCTCCGCGCCTTCCCTAACGAATGGCTCAAAGATTCAAGCCACGGTTTCAAAACTATTACTGAGGCAGCTGAATCGTACGATTCTAAAGATTATATTGATGTGCCGCAAACTATAACCTGGGCTGACACCGAGCGTGATTTAACGGCTTGGCTAGGTAATGACATGCAAGTAGATGCGATAACTTCACTATATGCTTTAGAAAAACCAATTATGGAATCTGGGGACGAAGCTCTTGTTGAAGACTGGCGTCGGCTGCAAACCAGTGACCATGTTTACTATATGTGCACAAAATGGTTCAGTGACGGCGATGTACATGCATATTTCAGCCCATACGATTCACCATACAAAGCATTCATGTATTTTATGAATGCCTACAGAGACTTAACTTCTAGAATTATAGAGAAAGGACTTAGTATCTAATGGCTCGTACCGTAATACTCGGCAATAGCGGACTAACCGTTGGACTGGACGAATCAGGTCTCGTACATGATTTCTACTATCCTTATGTTGGACTGGAAAATCTAACAACCGCCCGAAGCAAGCCACATCATATTGGTGTTTGGGTCGATGGGCATTTTAGCTGGATACATGAGTCGGAGTGGAAAAGAATTATTACTTTCCATGATGACGCACTCGTTAGCGACATAACAATAACACATGAATCATTGCAGTTAGGTCTACATTTTCAAGATTTTGTCGATGTTAACCATGATATTTTTGCTCGTAAGGTCAGGGTGAGAAATTTGTCTAGCGAGAATCGTGAAGTTCGTATATTCTTCCACCAAGTTTTTCAAATTAGCTCAATGGGTCGAGCTGATACTGCAATGTACGTACCAAATGGTAATTATATCCTTGATTATAAAGGTCGTTGCAGCATACTAGCCTACGCTGAACTAGAAGACGGCACTCCATTTGACCAGTACGCAGTCGGTAATGCTGGCATAGAAGGCAAAGAAGGAACATTCAAGGACGCAGAAGACGGAGAACTATCTAAATCAGCCGTCGAACATGCAAGCGTCGACTCAACTATACGTGTTTCTATGAATATTGAACCAGGAAGTTCGCAAGTAGTTCATTATTGGCTAGCGGTAGGTGATTCACAGATACGTTTAGAGAAAGCTCACGAATTAATGCTTGGTGATGGGTTCAATAATAGATTAGAAGCTACACTTAACCATTGGCATGATTGGCTCAAGCCTGCTGAGACTAGGCTCCAAGGTATGTCAGAGCAATACAAGAATGCCGTAAAGAAGTCATTGATGGTAATTAAGTCACATACAGATGAACACGGCGGCGTTATAGCTTCTTGCGATTCGTCTATTTATAACTATGGTCGGGATTATTATAGCTATGTCTGGCCTCGAGATGGTGCTTATGTCATGTGGCCACTAATAAAACTTGGCTATACTCATGAGCCGAAGATGTTCTTTGAATTCTGCAGAAGTATAATTCATGAAGACGGTTATCTAATGCATAAATACCAGCCAGACCGAGCAATTGGTAGCACCTGGCACCCACTAATCCACAATAACCGTAAAGAACTAGCGATTCAAGAAGACGAAACGGCAATTGTAATTTTCATGCTTGGAGAATATCTAGACTACACAGGTGATCAAGCTTTCATAGATAAAATGTACGACTCACTAATTAAGCCTGCAGCGGATTATATGAGTAACTTTATTGACGCTGATACTCAGCTTCCCCATGCTTCTTATGATTTATGGGAAGAAAAGTTCCTAATAAACACATATACAGTTGCAGTTACATACAGAGCTCTTCTTGTAGCATCTGAAATTGCTCGTACTAAGGAACTAATTCTAGATTCTGAAAAGTGGCAATCTGCTGCAGAACTATTACTCACCCGTTCCAGTGCGTTTTATAACAAGGAGCGGGAAGCATTCAACAAAGGATATTTGTTGACCGCTGACGGCCTACACACCGATACGACTCTTGATGTATCGAGTTTTTATGGTACGTATTTGTTTGGTTACTTTGTAGACGAGTCACATGTCGCATCTACGCTTTCACTGATAGAAAGTGAGCTTTTAGATATTTCTCCGTCTGGCGGATCAGCTAGATATGAAAATGATAACTACTTCCAAAGCAACCCAGCCTACAAGGGTAACCCCTGGTTTGTGACAACACTATGGCTAGCACAGTATTATGCTAAAAATAACCAAAGAGAACGTGCCCAAGGCTACGTTGAATGGGCATTAAATAAAAGTTTATCCAGTGGTTTATTGTCTGAACAAATAAGCCCTGAAGACTCAAAGATTGTTGGCGTAACTCCATTAGTATGGAGCCATGCTGAGCTAATTAACACAATTCTTGATATTCACCCAGACGCATAATTTATTAGTTGTCTAGTTAAAAAAGACATCCATACGGACGTCTCTCTTAACTTATCAGGATTTTGCTAACCTTTACGAGGTTTGACTTCGTTCCTACCGAGGTTCTTTTTGGTCTCAACGTACCATGTGTGTTTACGCAAAACAGGATTGTATTTCTTTAGACGTAGTTTGTCAGGAGTGTTCATCGTGTTTTTCTTTGTGTAATAATGTCGATGACCAGACTCTTCGCATACGAGTCCAACAATTTTGCGCTTATCAGTTTTCTTTGCCATAATTCTCTCAATTTTAACAGATTATAAGTGTTTTGACAACAATGAAATGGAGCCCAGATCGAGGATTGAACTCGAGACCTCATCCTTACCATGGATGCGCTCTACCACTGAGCTACCTGGGCAATAGTTCGGCTCATTTGGTGCAGAGTGTAGGATTCGAACCTACGAAGGCATAAGCCAACAGATTTACAGTCTGTCGTGTTTGACCGCTTCACTAACTCTGCAATGGAGCCACCTGTCGGGTTCGAACCGACGACCCTCGGTTTACAAAACCGATGCTCTGGCCAACTGAGCTAAGGTGGCATTACTAGTTAGACTATACAACTCTAACAAATTTAAGCGTGATTTACCAGTGTTAAACCTGTTTCATACTACTACGCGCCTAGGGCGCCTAACTTTGTTTTTAGGTGGTTCAATCCTGGACTGTGCTGACATTAGTTTTCTTTGAATTGTCTTCGCTTCGTCTACCATGTTATTTTCAGCATAGGCGTGTAGCAGTAATGTTAGTGATTCTTTGGTAGGCTCAAGTTCGACTGCCTTCTCAAGCGACTGAATCATTAGCTGTAGATTTCCTAGTTTTTCATTTACTTTTGCAAAAGCAATGTGTCGTGCAGCTAAATCGTCTTCGAGCTTTAGGGCATGTTCGAAGGCAATTCCTGCTTTTTCGTAGTTTTCTGTCTCGAAATATATAAGTCCTAAGTTATGCAAACTGGAGGCTGAAGGTTCTATACTACTTGCGATTTCAAAACAATCTATAGCGTCCTTGAATTCTTTCTGCTTGGCATACAGGATTCCGAGTCTGTTGTAGGCAGCAGCGTTCTTTTCATCGATATTTAGTATCGTTAATAACGCTTTCTCTGCACGCAAAAGCCTGTTTTCTCGCATACCTTGGTGAGCAACTTCCCAGAGTTTGCTAAGTCTATCGCTTACTTTGAGTGGGATAGGAGACAGCTCGGTGTCGCGCTGTTTTCCAGTTGCGACTGCAATAAGTCCAAAAATTGCTAGAAGAATCAAAGAAGTCATGTTGTATATAAGTATACCATTATTATATCGCTACACTTAGAGATAGCAGAGCTAACTTTTCAGAAACATTCCGCTCAACTTGTTCGTCAGCAAGTACCGCTGCCTGTAGAATATTTTTCCACTTGGTCTTCTTGTCTTGAGATGTTGCGAACCGCATACCAGATTTGGCAGTCAATTTTATTGCGTGCATAAATTCAGAGTACGTATACATGCTCTTAGTTGAGGCTAGAGACTGTAAAAATAGTTGTCTATCAAAAACAGAATCACTGATGAACTTCTTTGCTAGTTCGACTAACTCAATTATTGTATCCTGCTCCCCGCTTAGTATACGTTTGAAACCGGTTGCGTAACCTTCTGACAGTAAATACACTTTTCTGACATCCGTATCGGAGTGACCTGCTGCTGTTGCATATTCTAAGGCTTGTTTTTCGGTGATGGGAAGAACTGGAACAATGAAGCAGCGGGATTTCACGGTTTCAAGCATGCTAACAGTGTTGTCTGATACTACAACAAGAACAGTTTTTTCCGGTAACTCCTCCATAAGTTTGAGCAGTGAATTCTGCGCTTCAGTTGTAAGCAGACCAGCATCGTTCACTATGATAAATCTAGTGTAGTCTCCGTTACCATTGGCTTTAAGATGAAGGCTCTTTTGTAAAAATCTAACATTCTCGATTCCGATGCTTTTTTTGTCTTTAGCATCGAGAGTGACGATTGGAACATGTGAATCTTTTGCTAGCTGACTGCAGATATAGTGTGCTATTTCTGTCCCTGACTCATTATCATTTGTACAATCAATCAGAAGGGTCGATGTTGGTCGCTTGATAAAAGCATCAATCCACTTTTTCGTTAATCCATTTATAGGGTCCATTACTATATTTCAAATCCCTCTGGCAGTGGTGACTCAAAAAGCCTGTCCACATTTCCAGGCAAACTAATCTTTAGACTTTTTGCATGTAGTAGTAGTCTTTCGTTCTCATCTCCTCCATACAATTCATCACCAATAATTGGGCAGTTAATATATGCTAGGTGAATACGTAGCTGGTGTGTTCTGCCGGTGTGTGGGAGCAGTAGTATCTTCGACCTCTTGGATGATGATTCCAGTACTTTGTAGGTTGTCTGAGCAGACTTACCCTCTACAGTTACATGAAACTTCTTAGGGTCGCTTAGATTTCTACCAATCGGCGCATCAATAAAAGCTTCGTCTTCCTTTGGTTTCTGGCTAGTTATAGCGATATATGACTTTTGCACTTTGCGGTCTTGAAACTGTTTTTGAAGATACTTGAGTGTAGATTCGTTTTTTGCACAAATCATGACACCAGATGTTGCTCTGTCTAGTCTATGCACAATACCTCCGCGCTCTCCGTCCATTCCACTAACTCTGTCGCGTATAAAGCTGGCAACTGATGCCTCTTGCCAGAACTTCCCTCTTGCATGAGATATGATTCCCGTTGGCTTGTTGACTACAATTACGTTTTCGTCTTCATATAGTATGGGCAATGGTATTACTTCTGGAACCGCCTGTAATGGGGTCAAGTCGTATTCAAACTCAGTACCGGGGCGTAGTTTGTGCCCAGGCTGTATAGATTCACCCGAAAGTTTTATGAGATTCAGAGTAAATAACTTTGCCAAGGCTGCACGGGAGTATTGCGGATGTAGCTGAGCCAGAAACTTATCAACACGTACATTGCCGTCTTCTTCTGTGATTGTATAGTGTGATTTCATGATTTTGGCGGTCTGAATGGAGAGAATATGATATCCCCGATGACTTTTGCTATTCGGTCAAGAGGCCATAGGAATGAATGGCTTTTCTCTTTAGACGCAGCTAGCTTTTCACTCATGCTCGAAGCCCTACGGCTTGCTGAACTCTTAGAAGTGTGGCGTTTGCTACTTGGTTCATCTTGGATTCAGATTCTTCTAGTTTTTCTAGTAGTTTATTATCATCTACTTGCGCAAGATTTGCTTGGAAAGTCGTCAAGAAATTGGCAACTTGCTCTGCTGTAGCGGTTTTCAAATCACCGTAGCGTTCTTTGCCTACCCATTCAGATAGGACATCTGAATGTTGCTTACCGCTCAAAAGCTCATAAATCTGCAACAGATTAGTGATACCTGGCTGATTTTTCCAGTCCCAGTTAATTACTCCTACACTGTCGGTCTCAGCGCTCTTCACTTTTTTGGTAGCCTCTTCAGGTGTATCAGTAAGCTGTATAGTACCGCTAGGGTCGTCTACGCTTTTGCTCATCTTCTTTTCTGGGTTTCTAAGTGAACGAATACGAGCCCCTTCAAGACGATGGCTAAATTCCAGCTGTTTTTTCCACTCTTCTGGAACAGTGAATAGCTCACCGAATTTGTTATTCATACGCATACCCAAATCACGAGTAAGCTCTAGGTGCTGACGTTGGTCTTCCCCCACAGGTACGTATTTAGCGCCGTAAAGTAAAATATCTGAAGCCATAAGAACCGGATAGTCAAAAAGCCCTGCAGAAACTGTATCAGCACCTTCAGACTTATCTTTGAACTGCGTCATTCTAGAGAGCTCTCCGAAGTAGGCAAAGTTGTTCAAAATCACAGTTAGCTCGCTGTGGGCTGGGACAAAGCTCTGACGGTAAATGTAGAAGTCCGAGTTATCTACCGGCATCCCAGCTGCTACAAACACCTTCAGATTTCTCATTGTTTGCGCATATAGAGATGCGTGGTCGGTATCACCTGCAAAGCTATGTAAATCTGGCGCAAACATATTAACTTGGTATTCTCCTAGATGTTCTTGCTGCAAACGAACCATTGGCAGAATAGCTCCCAGATAGTTACCTAGGTGATATCCCGCATTAGTTCGTAGCCCAGTTAGGATGACCTGTTTACTCATATTATATCTATTGTACCATCTGTTAGATTATTGTTCTTGAGACTTTTAGTTTTAAAAGTTTTCCATATCTATAACTGGGAGTACTGCTTGCATTACACGTTGTCCGTACGCGATTGGCTCAACGATGCGGCCGTGATTTATCATTCTACTTTGGTCTACCTTATCAAAGTAGCCTGTCTCAACTCTTTCTAGTTCAATTAATCCGACCATGCCTAAACTTGCAGCTATTAGAACTGGGTTTCTACCGTCTTCTGGTGCAACTAATACTTTTTTTGATTCAAGTAACTGTATTATTTCTCTTAAGTTTAGTGATTCAACTGACATTATATTCTCCTTATAATTTCATCAATAACTTGTTCTAACGTATCTGTTCCTTCGACATTCTCATTCTCGGCACACATGCTTATCTCTGTACAAGCAAATACAGGTTTTTTAGTTTTACCTATTATCGATTTGAGTTCTCCCTTTATTAACTCATCGCCATTATTTACTCTCTTTATCAATTCTACGATTGCTTCGGTTTGAGTATCAGAGACATAGTTAGCGTCATTACCAAAAAGTTCCAATTTTTTGGTAGTTGGTGAACAGAAAATTGTACTACCTGTAGGAATCTTAGCAGTATCTATAATGCTCACTAATTCAAATTTTGTTGCATTCTGAAACTCTTTGAAGAAATGGTGGGCAGTATTACATGCAATAAAGCCAATATCAGCATCGATACCTTTTAATAACTGTTTTTGTTTCTGAGACAAAACTAACTTGTCTGAACCATTAAAGAACGGTTCTACATTAAGGCTAATATGCACCACGTTTGCGTTAACTTTATTCTTAAGTAACTTGTTTACTAGACTTTTATGCGCATGAATGCCGGCTTGTGGCCCCATTCCTCCGATTATCGCTATTGTTTTCATCTTATTTATCCTTAACTTTATGATTGATTAATATTCATTTTTAAATTTAAAAAAACCGCCATTTGTAAGGCGGTCTACATTTCTGTTGTCAAATTTATGAGTCAATAGAAGCAGTACCGCCAACTTTGCGTATATGTATACCAATATTTAAAAACAAAATTTATCATACTTTTATTACCTTTCCTGAAACATAACTTCCTAGATTTTTTACGGCTACATTAATTTCCAATAATCTACTGACGGCCTCTACAAACCTATTGTCATGCCAAGAATGTGTGAATTCTACAGGTACGACGATATGTCCACCCCTAGAGTCGTGACGAAAGGAGTTTGCCATTAATGATGTGTAGTCTATACCTAATTCGCTCAGTATCTGCATGGAATGTACCAGTGAATTTCTTTCGTTAGGAATAGTAAGTCGAGCGGTTGTTTTATCAGCGTTTTCAGTCACTTTACTGTCAATATCTGATTCTCTTCTAAAAATTATGAACCTGGTGTTGTTGTGTTCGTAATCGTTCATATTATCATCCAGCTCTTCAACTTCGGGATGCAAACTTCCGGCTATTCTGCTACCTATAGCGGCAACATTCGTAATTTTCCGTCTAATTAACTCTGCGACCTCTTGGACTGCCAAGGCAGTATCAGTAGACTCAACTAATCGAGCATTAGGGTATCTACTGCGGCTAGTTCTTCTGGTCTGACTAATTGCTACTGGATGAGTTCTAATCTCCGTAATATCTGTGTCAAATGCACCAAGTAGCCTATGGGTGATTTCAAATATCATCTCCCCAGTTATGGCTAGTCCATCAAAATTGGTTCTTAGTTCCAATGCGGCACCCGTGTCACCGTGAATTGAATTTTCAACTGCCATAATTCCAACTGATGCCACTCCTGTTTCAACTGCATGTACGACACTATGAAAATCATCCAGAGCAAGCATTCCACTATCTGGAAATGCCTTCATTCTTACGATGTCGTGGTATGAGCCTTCATATCCTTGTTGTGCTACTATCATTGTCTTTTCCTTAAATCTATCTGATTATTAAAAAACCGCCTTATCGGCGGTATGGTGTTTTGTGCTTCATTCAAGAATTAAAAACGAACCGCCTCAAATTGAGTGGTAAACCAATAAAAATCAAAATAGTTTAAAATTTGTTTCATCCGACAGATAATACAACAGAATCAAAATTAATACAAATTTAAAACTCTCGCATTTATACGAGAGTTTTAAAGACGATAGTTTTCAAAAACTAACGTTTTGTAAACTGACGCTGTTTACGAGCGCCTTTTAGACCAAATTTCTTACGTTCGCGTTCACGAGGGTCGCGTCCAAGTAATTCCGCTTTCTTCAAAGTACTCTTCAAGCTTTCGTTCTTTAGAACCAAAGCTTTAGAAATACCAAGTTTAATTGCATCTACTTGTCCTGCATGTCCACCACCGTCAACGACGATAGATGCATCGTATTTGTTGTCTTCGATAACCTTGAATGGTTTTTCGATTTCTGCCAAAAACATTGCAGAGTCAGCAAAGTATGTAGCTGCTGGCACTCCGTTAACTGTAACTACACCCTTTCCGTTAGTTAGACGGACTTTTGCAGTTGCACTCTTCCTACGACCGATAGCGTATGTATAGTGTTCAGCCATATTACTGTACTCCTTTCAGTCGTTTGAAATCCGAAATCTCAAATCCGAAATCCGAATTAGATACAGTGCTGTTTAGAATTTCTAATTTAGAATTTGTTTGTAGTTTCGTACTTGTTGTTTCGTGCTTCATATTATTTTTTGCCTTTCAAAAAACTAATAGGTTGTGGCTTCTGTGCTTCGTGATTGTGCTCTGCAACTGCATAAATTTTAAGTCGCTTCATGCGTTCTGCTCGCAGTTTGTTAACTGGAAGCATACCATAGACAGCTTTTTCGATTAATGCTGTTGAATCAAGCTGGCGCTGCTCACCAACTGTTCGGTCTTTGATTCCACCAGGAAATCCACTGTGCCTGTAGTACTTTTTGTCCGTTTCTTTTTGGCCAGTAAATACTGCCATGTCAGAATTAACAACTACTACAAAGTCACCGCAGTCAATGTGGCTAGTGAACATTGGCTTACCTTTGCCGGTTAAAAGTGTAGCAATCTTTGTTGCAATTCTTCCAACTGGAGCTTCTGATGCATCAATTGCATACCATTTACGTGTAACTTCCGATGGTTTGGCGCTATAAGTTTTCATCTACTTTGCCTCCTTCTTTGCTACTGGTTTTTTAACGGTAGTCATAGCTTCGGTTTTCTTTACAGCTTCTGCTTTTTTAGCAACTGGAGCAGCTGTTAAATCATCTACAAATGAAATTCTAGCTAACTGAGCGTTATCACCTCTACGAGCAGTTGTCTTAACTATTCGTAAATAACCGCTTGAACGTTGCATTCTAGGAGCAATTTCATCAACAAGCTTGTGGGCAGCATCTAGTGTCTGCAAAGACTTGATGACTTGTCGACGGTTATGTAGTCCGCCCTTGATAGCTTTTGTTACTAGTTTTTCAACGTATGGACGCAAATCCTTAGCTTTTTCAAGCGTAGTTTCGATTGACTCATGAATGATGAGGCTTTCCGCCAAGCCTTTAATCAAAGCCTCACGCTGGTCACGTTCACGACCAAATTTTCTTCCTTTATATCCGTGTCTGTGCATATTCTATAGCTCCAGTTCTGCTAACTTCTCACGAACTTCATCAAGAGCTTTGCTTCCAAAACCTTTAAGATCCTTAAGTTCGGCATCTGTAAGACTGAATAAGTCTTTCAGAGTGTGAATGTCGTTGTTTATAAGTGCATTAGTTGTACGTGCAGAGAAGTTTAAATCTTCGATTGAAGTAGTAAGTGCGTCTTTTTCGTCCTCAGCAACACTTGAACCTGAATCTGATGCTGGTGAGCTAAGCTGGAATGGTGCAGCTTCTACAGTTGTTTTACCGGCAAGAGCAGCGTATTGGTTAGTCAAAAGCGCTGATGCTTCTTCAAATGCTTCACTAGGTGTAATTGTACCGTCAGTTTCAGCCGTGAGTAGTAGCTTGTCCAAGTTAGTCATCTGACCAACACGAGTGCTTTCTACTTTATATCTAACTCTTAGTACCGGACTAAATATTGCGTCAACAGCGATAAAGTCTGCGCTCTGTCGGTGTTCGCTAGATTCTTCAATAGTCTGGTATCCGCGACCTGTTTCAATAACAATTTCTGCCTTGAATGTGTTTTTGCCGTCTAGAGTTGCAATGTAATGTTCTGGGTTAACTACTTCGACATCTGCATTTGTCTTGATATCTGCAGCTGTAATAGCTCCTGAACCTTTCTTTTCTATTGTAAGAGTTTGTGGCTCGTCGCTGTAGACTTTGAATCTGAGTCCCTTGATGTGTTGCATGATTTGCACAACATCTTCTTTGATGCCGTCGATTGCTGTGAACTCATGAGTTACACCTTCGATGCGGAATGATGTAACAGCAGCACCTGAAATACTTGATAGTAAGACACGGCGTAGGCTATTACCGAGAGTCATACCGTAGCCATTATGAAGAGGTTCAACTGTAAATGTTGCAGTGTTTGCAGCGTCATCAGTGACTTTCGTAATGGTTGGTGTGTTGATGTGTTTTGACATATGGCTTCTTTCCTTTTAGCTTAGCGCGAGTAATACTCGACGATTAATTGTTCGTTAATGTCTGGTTCAGCTTCATCGCGTGAAGGTAGTGCAACGACTGCAACTTGTACCTTTTTGCGATCAACTTTTATCCATGATACGTTTTCTCCAGCTGGGCTAACTTCATCAAGTCTCTTGAAATAATCAGTACCTGTGCTGTGTGCTCGGACTACAAGTTCGTCACCAGGCTTCAAACGAAGTGAAGGTATGTCGAACCTGCGTCCGTTTAACAAAAAATGTCCGTGTGTTACTAACTGCCTGGCTGCTCGTCGACTAGGTGCAAATCCCGCACGGTAAACAACATTGTCTGCGCGTTGTTCTAATAATTGTAGAAGGATTTGACCTGATTGTCCCTTTGTACGAGAAGCTTCTGCCATTAGATTAGCAAACTGTCGTTCTAGTAAGCCGTAAAGTCTTTTGACCTTCTGCTTTTCACGAAGTTGCATTGAATACTGGCTAGCCTTTGCGCGGAAGCGTCCGTTAGCTGCCTGTCCAGGTGGAGTAGAGCGCTTAACAAGAGCTTTGTGTGCCTTAGGGTGAAGAGCATAGCCTTCACGTCGAGACATTTTTACAATTGATTGTGTATCTCTTGCCATGATTAGTTTCTCCTTGCTTTCTTCGGACGAACACCACCATGCGCAATCGGTGTGATGTCTCTGATGCTTTCAACAGAGATGTCTAAGTTAATTAGAGCACGGATAGCAGTCTCACGACCCTGTCCGACACCGGTTACAATTGCGTCAACCTTAGTCATGCCGAACTGCTGTTTAACAACTGTTCCTGCTTTTTCTGCAGCAATCTGTGCGGCGTAGGCGGTACCTTTTTTTGAACCCCTGAAACCACAAGCGCCTGCGCTTGAAGTTGCAAGTACTGCTCCAGTTTGGTCTGTGAAAGCAATAATAGTATTGTTGAATGTTGCATTAACGTGCATTTGACCATAAGGTACGGTGCGCTTATTTTTCTTCTTCTTAGTTGTTGCTACTTTTGCAACTGCTACATCTTCAGCCATATATTCCCTTTAAGTCTTAGACGGCGCTTTCTTCGCCGTTCCACCAACTGTCAACTTCTTACCGCGTCTTGTACGGGCATTAGTCTTAGTACGTTGTCCTCTAGATGGAAGATTATTTGCGTGTCGTATTCCTCGGTAACTCTTGATATCTTTCAGTCGCTTGATGTTGGTTGTCACTACTCTGTGTAGCTCACCCTCAACAATGTGTCTTTCATTGATAACATCTTGAATACGAGAAATTTCACTGTCGGTAAGGTTTTTAACCCTTACAGTTCCTTCGACATCAGCTTTAGCTAAGATGTCTGCGCTAGTTTTAGGTCCAATTCCATAAACATATCTCAACGCAAAGTTGATTTGTTTTTCGTTTGGAATTGTAACTCCAGATATTCTAGCCATGGTTAACCCTGCCTCTGCTTATGTTTTGGCTTGAATTTGTTGATAACGTAGACTCGGCCTTTACGACGAACGATTTTGTCGTCAGGACTCATCTTCTTTACACTTGCACGTACTTTCATACGGATCACGCTCCTTCATACTTGGTGTGTGACACACTGCTTAAAATTTATAAATGTGAACTGTGTATCCTGATTTTTACAGAGTGGTGGAGTTTGCGTTTGATGTGAGCACCGAAGCACAAGTTGTATATCTGATACAACGAGCATCGGAGTCGCAACAATCAAGCGCGAAATACGCCTCTTTGTGAAAATTCAGGATTTGCGATAGGTGATTCTTCCCTTAGTAAGATCATAAGGGGTCAACTCGACCGTCACGCTGTCCCCAGGCACAATACGAATGTAGTGTTTTCGCATTTTACCGGCAACATGGGCTATAATTCGATGGCCGTTTTCAAGCTCCACTATGAACTGAGTGCCTGGTAGTGTTTCTACCACCAACCCCTGTAATTCGATAACTTCCTTGTTTTGTGCCATAAATTATATTCAAGTGTTAATTATACACAGGTTAAGTTGTAAAATCAACTACTTTATAACTTCTCCTGCGACTAAATTACTACTTTGACTTTTTTCTAGGAAATTTTGATGTGATTCGCGGAATAAATCTGAGTCTTCTGGCACCACTTGCAGCTTCAGCAGCGTTAGCTGGTCCGTAAACAAAGTCTGGAGTGGAGTAGTCATCATAGGTTACCATCAGTGCTCGTGATTCAATTTGACGCATTGTCTCAAGAGCAACTGCTACAAGAATCAATACGCTAGTTCCACCGACTGTTATATTCGTCTCTAGGAATATTTGCCCAATTATTGGTCCTAATGCGATGAATCCTAATGCGAAACTTCCAAACAATGTCAATCTGTTCACAACACCTCTTAGATACTTTTCGGTATCATTACCGCTACGTACACCTTCCACGAAACCACCTTGCTTCTGCAAGTTCTCTGCAATTTCTTTAGAGTTGAATGTTATACCTGTGTAGAAGTATGTAAACATTACAATTAGCACAAAGTACACAACTGGATAGATATACGGGGTGAATCCGGTTTGTGTGAATGTCTGGCTAGTTGGCTGCTGGAACCAAAGTAATAGATTGTTACCAAGTTCAGCTAAACGTGCGCTGCTATTATTAGTCAAAATCTGTCCGACAAAACTCGGCACACTTAAGAACGCAACTGCAAATATAATCGGAATTACTCCAGCAGTTATCAGCTTAATTGGTAGTTTAGTAGTAACTCCACCATATGTTCTATTTCCTTGAACACGTTTCGCATAGTTTATCGTTATATTCCTTGCAGCTTCGTTAAGTTTAACGACAGCCCAAGTTGTAAATACTACTGCTGCCAGAATTATCAGAGCAATAATAAGAGATTCTGTACGATAGTTAATTGTTCTACCTAGAATAACGACTGAGTTTTCACCAGAAAACACGCTAGTCATAATAGATGCTATTGTAGACGGCAAGCCAGACACGATACCGGCAGTTATAAGTAAACTGATTCCATTACCAACACCTTGTTCTGTGACAAGCTCTCCAAGCCACATAAGTAGCATTGCACCACCAACCAGAGCCGAAACCATTAATATCCAAGTACTTATCGAAGCATTGGCTAGTATGTCTACGCCCGATATCTGTTGCGCCTGTTGGCGAACTAAGAATAATGCACCGATAGACTGAACGATCGCGAGAGGAAAAGTTAGGATTCTTGTAATCTGATTTATTTTCTTTCGGCCGTATTCGCCTTCTTTGTTAAGCGCTTCTAGCTTAGGAATTGCTTGGGTAAGTAGCTGCATAATAATGCTGGCGTTAATGTAGGGCCCTAGTCCAATAAGCATAATCGAGAAGTTAGCTAGCGCTCCCCCGGATATAACATCTAAGAAACTGAATAGCTGTGTGTCTTGAGTCGCAGTGAATAGGGTATTTAGTAAGTCTTTAAGTGTGGTCGGATCCGCTAGAGGAATTGGAATTTGCGCCAAGACACGAAAAATGAACAAAATTCCCAATACAGCAAATATACGCTTGCGCATATCATCATGCTTCAGTGATTTCCAAATAATTCCCCAATTCATCTATCTGACACCCTCTCTATTTTGGTTATTTTAACCCACGATTTACTTTAGTATAGCATTTAGCTATAGGTGTACAACAAACCAAGTTTTAAAACAGTCTGATTATTCTTCAGATTTTCCGGCAGCTTTTACTCTATCTGTTTTAACAAAGCTTCCGCCAGCTTTAACAATAGCTTCAATAGCTTTTTCGCTAGCACCTTGGAGCTTAACGTCAACTTTAGTAGTAATGTCTCCACGGACTACAACTCTTGCAATAACATCAGGCTTTGAAATGATTTTAGCTTCGTAGAGCGTAAAGTTATCTACTACACCAGTGAACTGGTTAAGCTCTTCGGTCGTAACGGTAATCGGCTTGTCCCAGAACTGCGTGAAACCACGAAGTTTTGGAATTCGTTTGTAAAGTGGGTTTTGTCCACCTTCAAATCCAGGCTTACGGCCTGAACCTGCGCGTGATTTTTGTCCCTTAGTACCACGACCAGCGGTTTTACCCTGTCCAGCTGCGATACCACGACCTACACGATTCGATTTCTTTGCTTTGGTTGTGTTGAGTTCATGAAACTTCATTATTTTGCCTCTACTTTTTCAGCTTCTTTTTTAGGAGCTGATTTTTTAACAGATTTTTTAGGAGGATTAGTCCAGTTAGCACGAGGTTCGATTAGTCTAAGCGCTTCAAGAGTTGCATATGCGATGTTGATTTTGTTACTTGAACCCAGAGATTTAGACAAAATGTCTTTTACTCCTGCTACTTCTAGAACGATACGTACAACACCTCCTGCAATCAAACCAGTACCTGGAGCTGCTGGTTTAAGTAGAATGTGCGCACCAGCTACTTTTGCTTCTTGTTCGTGTGGAACTGTTCCTCTTTCTACTGGTGCTGTAAATAGGTTCTTCTTAGCTGCCTCTGTAGCTTTTGCTACGGCTGCGGTAACATCTGCACCCTTAGCTGTTCCAGCTCCAACTTTGCCTTTGCGGTCTCCCACGACAACAAGTGCGCGAAAACGGAAACGACGTCCACCTTTAACAACACGAGCAACACGGTCGATTGCGACTACGCGCTCGTCAAACTGCTTTTCTTCACGGGGCATTTTTGGTTCTCTTCCGGCCATAATTAAAACTCCAAACCATTCTCTCGTGCTGCGTCGGCTACTGCCTTGATTCGTCCATGGTACTGCTTAGCTCCACGGTCGAATACGACGCTTGAGATTTTACTTATCTTAGCTTTCTTTGCAATTTCAGCACCCAAAATGGTTGCTCTTTCAGTTAACGTTCCTTTTGACTTTAGGCCTACTGTTGTAGCGGCTGCTAATGTCTTGCTCTCATCATCATTGATAATCTGTGCGCTCAGGTGTTTGTTACTGATATGAACGCTTAAACGTGGTCGTTCAGCGGTACCGTGGATAGATGCACGAGTACGAGTTGCGCGTTGCGCTGCGTTTGAAACTTTTCTTGATTGTTCACTCATGACTTACTCCTTACCTGACTTTCCGCTCTTACGAAGAACTCTTTCACCAACATATTGTATACCTTTACCCTTATATGGTTCTGGCTTCTTCAAGGCTCTAATTTCAGCAGCAACTTGTCCGACAAGTTGTTTGCTAATCCCACTGATAGTTATTGTGTTCTGTTCAACAGAGGCTTTTATACCTTCAGGGATAGCAAAAATAACATCATGTGAAAAACCAAGGTTTAGTTTTAGTCCTGCGCCAGCTAGTGCTACGCGGAAACCAACACCGTTGATTTCTAGTTTCTTCTCAAACCCTGCGGTTACACCGACAATCATGTTATTGATTAAGGTGCGCATTAGTCCGTGCTTTGAACGATGAACTTTTTCATCTGATTCTCTTGTTACTGTCACAGTACTGCCATCAACTGTTACGGATATTCCGGGCATCATGAACTGTGACAATTCGCCTTTAGGTCCTTTTACGACCACGGCACTATTGTCGACAGTGATTGTCACACCCGCTGGAACGGTGATGGGCTGTTTTCCTATACGACTCATATTATTATTTCCTTTTAATTATCTTACTAGTACACTCTTGCTAAAATTTCACCGCCAAGTTTCATATCTTGAGCATCTTGTCCGGCCATAACGCCCTTAGATGTAGATACGATAACAATTCCACGACCTTGTTTTACCTTAGGGATTTCTTTCACCTTCGCGTAAACTCTTCGTCCTGGTTTGCTAACTCGGCTGATTTCGTTAATAACAACGTTTTGAGAAAGCGTTATTGTCATTTCTTTTCTGAATCCGTCTTTTTTGACAGTGATTTCAGAAATGTAGTTATTGTCTTTCAAGATTTTAGCTACTGATTCTTTGACTGAACTGTGTGGCATACTTACTTCGTCCTTACGAACAGCTTGCGCGTTTCGTATACGGGTAAACATATCTGCTATTGGGTCTGTTGATACCATCTTACTTCACTCCTTTCAGTCGTTTGAAATCACAAATAGCAAATCCGAAATCCGAAAAAGCTACGCTTGAGCTGTTTTGAATTTTGAATTTTGAATTTGTTTGTAATTTGGTGCTTGTTATTTCGTATTTCATACTTCTACCAACTAGCTTTCGTTACGCCTGGGATTTCACCCTTTGAGGCGTGTTCACGGAATGACAATCTAGACAAACCGAATTGACGCATATAAGCACGTGGACGTCCAGTTTCTGAACAACGGTTCTTTCTGCGTGTCGGGCTACTGTTACGGGGTAGCAAATGCAAACCTTCGTAATCACCAGCTGCTTTGAGCTCAGCTCGCTTTGCAGCATACTGGTCAATCATTTTGATTCTTTTTAAATCTCGAGCGATATTTGATTTACGAGCCATTACTTCACTCCTTTCAGTCGTTTGAAATCACAAATAGCAAATCCGAAATCCGAAAAAGCTGCAGATGAGCTATTTTGAATTTTGAATTTTGAATTTGTTTGTATTTTAGTGCTTGTTATTTCGTATTTCATGACTATTTACCTTCTTTCATGAATGGCATACCGAACTTTGTGAGTAGAGCCTGTGCGTGAGCTTTTTCTTTAGCATCGATTACAAAGTTGATTTGTAGTCCATGAGCTGTAGATGTTTCTTCAAATGTTAGTTCTGGAAACACACTTTGGTCTCTAAACCCGATACTGTAGTTACCTTGGGCGTCAAACGATTTGTTTGATACGCCGTGAAAGTCACGAAGTCTTGGAAGTACGATATTAATCACTCTATCCATGAATTCATACATATTTTCGCCGCGTAGTGTAACCATCATTCCGATTTTGTTTCCTTCACGTAGTTTGAAGGTCGCAATTGATAGACGTGATGTAGTCGAGACAGGCATCTGACCAGTAATTTTTGCTAGCGTATTTGATGCAATTTCAAGTAATTTCTTGTCGTCTTTAGCTTTTCCAAGTCCGACATTAACTGATATCTTTCGAAGTTTTGGAACTTCGTTAATGTTCAAGTTTAATTCTTTCGCAAGCTCTGCACGGAAGGTGTCATTGTATTGCTTCTTTAAACGTGCTGACGTTGTTGGTGCTTTAGTTGCAGTTTTAGTTGCCATTATTTAACTTCCTTTCCGCTGCGCTTGTAGACGCGAACTTTGTTACCTGATTTATCTAATTTGAATCCAACGCGGGTTGGTTTCTTGTCTGTAGGGTCAATCAATGCTACTTTTGAAACCCAAATTGGCTTTGTGATTTCAAATATTCCACCCTGAGGTTTCAGCTGGGTGGGCTTGACACTTTTCTTAACGATGTTGATTCCTTCAACAGTTACCTTGTTTTCCATCGGGTGAACTGCAATGATTTTGCCAGTTTTGCCTTTGTACTTACCAGTAGTAACCTGGACTGTGTCGCCTTTTTTGAGACGAATTTTGTAAATTCTTGGTGCTACGTACATATTAGAGTACCTCCGGAGCTTGGCTCACGATTTTAGCGTATCCTAGGTCACGCAGTTCGCGGGGAACTGGTCCAAAAATACGTGTTCCTTTTGGAAGCTTATCTTCACCGATGATAACTGCAGCATTGTCGTCGAAACGAATTGTTGAACCATCTTTACGGCGAATTAGGTCTCGTGTACGAACAACAACTGCACGAACGACTGATTTCTTCTTCACTGTGCCGTTAGGAGATGCTTCCTTAACTGTAGCAACTATAATGTCACCGACTCGTGCGTAGCGACGACGTGTTCCACCGAGCACTCGGATACAAAGAATTTCCTTTGCCCCGCTGTTGTCACAGACGACTAGTCGTGATTCTTGCTGAATCATTTCTGTTCCTCCGCTTCTGGCTCTTTTGTGATATTTTCTACACGGTCTTTTTCTGGAATTGCAGCTGTTTCTAGTATTTTAACTAGTTTCAGGTGCTTTCTTGCAGAAATTGGTCGTGTTTCAACTACTTCAACTTTGTCGCCAACATGTGCTTCATTGTTCTCGTCATGTGCAATGTATTTAGTAGTACGACTATATTGCTTCTTATAAATTGGATGTGTTTTACGCACAGTAACTGACAGCACAATTGTCTTATCGGCTTTGTCAGATACTACTGTACCTACGATACTTCGTGCCATCTTATGCGTTCTCCTTTGATAATTGTTCACTCAATACTGTTAGCATTCGAGCTAGTTCACGGCGCTTAACGCGTAATGTACGTGTATTTTGCATTTCGCCCATGTGAACTCGCCTGCGCATTTCAGTAATTTCGTCTCTTAGTTTAGTACTCTCAGTAGCAAGCTTTTCTGTAGACATAGCTCTGATATCTTCCATTTTTATCATGATGCTTCTCCCTTAGTGACAAATCGAGTTTTCACTGGAAGTTTGTGAGCCGCGAGTCGCATTGCTTCTCGCGCTAAGTCTTCTGGTACACCTGCGATTTCAAACATAACTGTGCCTGATTGAACTTTAGCTGCAAAGTACTCAGGGTTACCTTTTCCGCTACCCATTTTTACGTCCTGTGGTTTTTTAGTAACAGGTGTGTGAGGGAAAATTCTAATCCAAATTTGACCACCGCGTTTTGTGTAGCGAGTCATAGCCTGACGTGCTGCTTCAATCTGACGGCTGGTAATTCGTTCATTCTCTAGTGACTGTAGTCCGTATTCGCCGTGTGCAACAAAGTTACATCTAGTTGCAACACCGTTGTTGCGACCTTTTCGGACTTTACGGAATTTAGTTCGGTTTGGTACTAACATATACTACCTACGCCTCCCCTTTGTAAATCCATACTTTAACACCTATAACTCCAGCTGGTGTCTTAGCACCTGCATGAGCGTAGTCGATATCTGCACGAATGGTATGTAGTGGAACACTGCCCTGAACTTCTTTTTCTGTTCGAGACATTTCAGCACCGTTCAAACGTCCAGCAACTTGGATACGAATTCCTTTAGCTCCTGCACGCATAGTTGCGGCACTTGCTTGCTTGATAGCACGGCGGAAAGCGATACGTCGCTCTAGACTGTTTGCGATGTTTTCTGCAACTAGTTTTGCGTAAAGTTCGGCCTTCTTGATTTCTTCAATATTAATTCTAACTGGAGTTTCATAAATCTTTTCGATTTCTGTCTTTAGTTCGTTAACTCCAGCACCACCACGACCGATAACAACACCAGCTTTTCCAGTTTGGATTGTGATTGTTACTTGGTTTGGTGAACGTTCGATATCAACACGGTTGATAGCAGCACGAGAACCAGTTTTTTTGTCAATCAGTCGGCGTACTTTGAGGTCGTCTGTAAGGTGAGTTGCATACTCACGCTTGTTAGCGAACCATTTACTTCGCCAGTTCTTATTGACCTGGAGGCGCATACTGATTGGGTTTACTTTTTGGCCCATATTATTTGCTCTCCTTTATCTCAGCTGGTGTGTCAGCTACTTTAGCTTGCTTTTTTTGGCGTTCTTCGCCGGTAACAACAACTCTAATGTGGCTTGTTTTGCGCTGGAATGGAAGTGCGCGGCCGTGAGCAGCAGGACGGAATCTTTTGATACGTGGTCCAGCGGTAACGGTGATTTCAACAATTTTCAATGTATCAGGTTTAAGGTTGTGGTTGTGTTCAGCGTTAGCTTTTGCGCTAGCAATAACTTTTGAAACAGGTTCAGCAGAACGACGAGGGGTGTGACTAAGGATTACAAGTGCATCAGCGACTGTTCGTCCACGGACTAGTCCGGCAACTACGCCGACTTTACGTGGGCTTTGTGATACGCCTTTAGCAACTGCTTTGACTTGAATACCTGGGTTAATTACAGTTTTAACACTCATGATTATTTAGCCATCTTTCCACCGTGTTTGCGGAATTTACGAGTAGGAGAAAATTCTCCTAGTTTGTGACCAACCATGTTTTCTGTAACGAATACTGGCACATGAACTTTGCCGTTGTGAACTGCAATTGTGCGACCCACAAATTCCGGCGGAATTGTACAGGCACGTGCCCATGTTTTGATGATTGTACGGTCTTCTTTACCGAGCGCGCCAACTTTCTTGGCAAGCTTTGGATCGATAAATGGACCTTTCTTGAGAGATCTAGACATTGTATGTTCCTACTTCCTCTTTGCCTCGTGGCGGCTGCGCACGATGAATTTATTACTTGTTTTTGAACGGCTACGCGTCTTGAATCCAAGAGTCTTCTGACCCCATGGAGTACGAGGAGCTGCACCATGATTAACACCACCACCAACACCGTGACGACCACCATCTCCACCACCGTGAGGGTGGTCAACAGCGTTCATAACTACACCACGTACAGTAGGTCGAACGCCCATTTTGCGCTTTCGGCCGGCTTTACCGTATTTGATGTTCTGATGTTGTTCGTTACCAAGGACTCCGATACTTGCCATACATGTAGATAGTACTTTTCGTACTTCACCACTTGGCATACGCACCTGACAGTATTCGTCTTCTTTTGCAATTAGCTGAGCGCTGTTTCCAGCAGAACGAACCATTTGTGCGCCGCGTCCTGGAGTAAGCTCAACAGCGTGAATAAGTGAACCTGAAGGGATATTCTTTAGCGCTAAACGGTTACCGACAGAGATTGGTGCTTCTGGGCCTGATTCAATCTTGGTACCGATTTCCATACCATTTGCGGCTAGGATATAGTGATGGACTTCGTTTTGATCTAGGATACGAGCGATGTTTGCAGAGCGACCTGGGTCGTATTCGATGTGTTCAACAACTGCAGTTGTGCCTGGTGCAAGTTTGAAGTTAACCAAACGAATGTTTCGTTTTACACCACCACCTTTGTGACGGGTTGTGATACGACCTCTGTTGTTGCGTCCTGCAGTGATTTTCTTGGTAATTACTAATTTCTTTAGTGGTTTGTCAGTTGTGATTGCAGAGAAATCACGAGTAGTCATGCCTCTTCGGCCGGGAGTTGTAGGTTTCAATAGTTTAATAGCCATGATTTACTCCTTGCCTTTCGCTGATTTTTTATCTGCTTTTTTGTCAGCCTTAGAATCTTTTTTTGCTGCTTTTGCTGCGACTTTTTCTAAAGTTTTTGCAGTCTTTTCTGCTTTTACTTCAGCTTCTTCAACAGCTGCAAATATAGGAATCGCCTCGCCCTCTTTTAGAGTGACGTAGGCTTTTTTAACATCTGAACGACGACCGTTTTCGTAACGACGATTTCTATATAGACGTTTTGCTTTGCCCTTTACGATAATTGTACGGATATTGATGACGGTTACACCATATGTTTCTTCGACAGCATCAGTAACTTCGTGCTTGTTCACGCTCTTGTCTACGTCAAATACGTATACACTGTTTGCGCTCATTGCATATGCTTTTTCGCTCATTCGAGGCTTTAGGACTATATTACTCATTATTTAGCTCCTTCTTTTGCGCCAAGCCATTCGTGTACAGCTGCAAGTGCTTTAGTAGTAATTACTAATGCATCTGCGTTCAAAACACTGTAGGTGTTTAGGTATGATGACTGTACAAGTTCAACGTTCTTCAAGTTGCGTACTGAACGTTCTAGTTCAGGGGTTTTGTTCTCTACGGCAATTAGGACTCTGCGGGTTGCACCGATTTTGCTCAAAAGTGCTGATGCGGTAGATGTTTTGCCATCACCAACTACAAAATCTTCTACAATGATGATTTTGTTAGCTTGTGATTTCAAAGTCAAAGCCTGTCTTAGAGATGTGCGCTTAGCGCCGGTAGTCATTTTCTTTGAGTAGTTTTCTTTGCCAAGTGGACCAAAAGTTATACCACCACCGCGCCAAATTGGGACACGGATAGAACCGAAACGAGCACGACCTGTACCCTTTTGTTTCCAAGGCTTCTTACCACCACCGCTGACTTCACCGCGCTTGAGTGTTTTGGCTAGGTTTTCACGTCCGTTTGCAAGATATGATTGGTAAGCCTGCTTTAGTAGTTCGTGGTTCTTTAGCTCGACATTAAATACTGATGAATCTAGCTTTGCATTTGTTGTTGCTTTAGCACCTTTGCTTGTGAAAGTAGGGACTGACATTACTTGACTCCTTTCACGAGCACAATACTCTGGCGTGGACCTGGAACTGCACCACTTACTGCGATTAGACCTTTTTCTGCATCAACAATAGTTACTTTCAAATTCTTGACAGTAACGCGTTCGCCACCAGAGCGTCCGGCCATTTTTTTACCCTTGAAAATGTGCTGTGGGTACATAGAACCGATCGAACCTGGCTGGCGTGTGTTTCCTTTACCACCATGAGTCTTGCGCTGTCTATGGAAGTTGTGGCGTTTGATTGTACTGGTAAATCCTTTACCCTTGCTAGTACCGACAACATCTACAACGTCGCCAATTGAAAAGACCTCTGCTGTAAGACTGCTTCCTAGGCGCAAGTCTTCTGGTAAATCGATTGCTTCTGTGCGGAATTCACGTACTATCTTCGGCATCGATTTTGACTTAATATTGTGGTTTGTTTGTGCTTTGTTTACCCGCTTGGTCTCTTCAAATCCGACTTGAATAGCTTGATAGCCATCTGTATCGACGTCTTTGATTTGCGTAATTACGCAAGGACTAGCGGAAAGCAATGTCACAGCAATAACTGTACCGTCATCTGCGATGGTACTTGTCATGCCGAGTTTTCTCGTAATGAGTGCTTTCATAGTGGTTTTGTAGAAGCGTTAACTCTTCTACACCTTTATAGTTATTTTTTGATAGATACCGGTATCGCGGGGGATGTTATTTATGCCCCTCTAGCATAAAAACACTTGACGAAAGGCAGTTTCCTTTGTGCAAAAACACTTTGGACTTACCAATACGCCAAGAATTAAGCGATTGACCTAAAGAGTAACACGAAACATTAACAGTTGTCAATATGTTGCAAATTCTACTACTAAATATGATTCAGACTTGGATTACGAGGCCGATTGGGAGCCAGAATGATATAAATGTGGCTACTACTAATACCGCATATTCAATTTTGCGGTCAATCTGAAAATGCTCGTGCGTCGCAAATACAAGCCCAAGTACTAAGCCGACAGGAATAGGGATTTGCCAATCAGGCAATCGTTCTATATATACCCACTGCGACCCAAGTATCAGGAAGACTGTTAGCTTTAGAAAAAACATTGAATCAGGTTCATAGCCAGCCTTTGCAGTACTTTTTTTTGCAGATACGCGCTTTTTAGTCTTAGATTTTTTTAGTGGAGGCTTTCGCACTGTTTTCACTTTTTTTGACGCCATATTTAGCATTACCACCGTTATTGTTTATTTAGTTATCTAGATATTGTGACATCATGTCAATTTGTTCTTGGGTCAATCCGGCATTTGGATCGTATTCTGTAACGGGAGACGGTTCTGATATATTTACATCCAGTTTTTCAATAGTCATTTCTGTAGTAACACCGTCTTCAATTGTTACGTATCGACGCATTTGGTAATCTTTGTCATCAAACCATAAATATTGCTCTAATGATGGGGTTGTCGGATCAATTATCTGATATTTAAAACAGGTGTCGTTACCGCATGCTTCTTTACCGAGTGGTTTGTATGTTGGTTTTTCAGCTTCTGGTAGGTCTGAATCATCAAAATCCAGTTCCTCTGAAAAATCTTCTGTGGCTTCCGCAGGTTCAGTTGTTTCAGCGGCAGGATATTTAATCCAAGTTTGGTTTGCACTATCATAATTATAACTAGCACCGTCCAAATAAATGGTCTTCATTTCTTCGCCCGTGCCTGATGTGATAACTGTGTATGAATTCTTTTTATCGTCTACTTCTGAGACAAATTTACCAGCCTCACCGCCAGTACTTGTAGATGTCATGCGATATTCTCCGCTTAAATCCCAATTGCTTGCGAATTTACAGAAATCCTTATCATCAATCTCTTTTTTACACTCAGCTTCAACTGCTTTCGACTCTGCCTTAGTGATCGTAGATTCTGTACTTGTATCCTTGTTTTTATTTAAAACAAAGTATGAGGCTCCACCAACTGCAGCAATAATCAGCACTACTGCTATGATGCCTACCGCAGCAAAGCCTTTCTCGTATTTAGAAGTAATTTTCATATACCACCATTCATTTTATTTATATACTCAAAACTATACGCCAAATAAGCATAAGGTCAATGCAAATATTTGAGTCGCACGGATAGAGTATTAAAAAGGGATCTACATTTTGATTTCGGCATCGCAGCCAGCAGGAAGTGAGAGATTCATTAGACTATCGATTGTCTTTGGAGTTGGGTCGAATACATCGATAAGACGCTTGTGTACGCGCATTTCGAACTGTTCACGACCTTTTTTGTAGACGTGTGGACTCTTTACTACGGTGTATGTACTACGGCGTGTAGGTAATGGAATAGGGCCGGCAATGGTTGCCCCGGTACGCAAAGCGGTGTCCACAATCTGTTTTGCAGACTGGTCGATTACTTTGTGGTCGTAGGCTTTTAGACGAATACGAATACGTTGCTTAGTTGGTTTTACTGGTTCTTCAGCTTTTTTTGCAGCTGGTTTCTTGGCTTCCGCCATATATTGCTCCTTGTAATGTAACATCCCTGCTTCGCACTAAGAGCAATTGACAGTGACTTTTAGTCATTACGTTTATTTTATGCTCTTATTGTGCCATAAAAATAATAATATTGAAAGTACTTATTGTCTGTTGTTTTTCACTAAATACAGCGGCGCAATTTTAGCAACCAGTACAAGGGCTAAAGTTACCGCAAAACCACACAGAATAGATGGAATAGCTTGTCCTGTGTCAGGATGCAGTACATTCAAGAAAGCTACGGGAGCAATAAAGAAGAAATACCCCGCTATAAACCACTTAACTGCAAGTTTGTTTGGTGCTGATACTTTGCTCCGGAGGTAATACACTCCCGTGAGTATTGATTGTGCTACTAGCCCAAAGTAATATATACCGTATATTTTAGTTAGATTATGTCCTATCTGAAAAATTACATAGTTTCCAGTACAGCGGTAGCTATCAAACACCTGAGGAGCCATCAAAAAGTATGCTGATAGCAACAAAGCGAGAAGATATATGAAACGAATGTAATTCTTATTTGATTTGTTATCGGTCAGTGTATACATCAGATGTAATCCAAGTACCGGCAATAGCGTGATAGCAACAAAACCAAACCTAGCAGATATGACTGCCAGCGAGCTGTTTGTGCAGACATAGTATTCTGCGAGCTGGAAAGCACTAAGGCATAAAAGTAGTGAAACAACCAGTCGCGAGGCTTTATTGGCTTTGTATCTGTAAAGTACAAATATTGCAGCTATTATTTCAACCAAAAATGTAGCCACCATTACGGGCGGCGAGAAACAATAGAAAACAGAAGACTTTTTTTGTTTATACATCTTGTACAGCTTAGCATAAGAATTAAAAAGAGCTCCTTTTTTTGGAGCTCTTTTTTGTTTGGTTTTGGTATTACTTAAAGTAGATTATTTTGTAATCTTAGTAACAACACCAGCACCTACAGTACGTCCACCCTCACGGATAGCGAAACGTAGACCCTGATCCATAGCGATCGGAGCAAGCAATTTTACCTTGAAAGTGATTGTATCACCAGGCATAACCATTTCTTTGTCTGCTGGAAGTTCAACTTCACCAGTTACGTCCGTTGTACGGAAGTAAAACTGTGGCTTGTATCCCTTGAAGAAAGGAGTGTGTCGTCCGCCTTCTTCTTTGGTTAGAATATAAACTTCAGCGTCGAATTCTGTGTGTGGAGTGATAGTTCCAGGCTTTGCCAAAACTTGTCCACGCTCGATGTC
>JAYSZA010000031.1:0-9441 GCA_043727115.1 Candidatus Saccharimonadota bacterium | reverse complement strand
TTGCGTTCATTTTGTTCTTTCTTTTAGATTTAACACCAAAAGAATAACAGATGGACGCTTTACTTATCTATGGGGTTAGGTAATTTCGTAATTGGGGTTCTATCAAGTTGACAATGTTGTTACCGTACTGGTAAAGCCCACAATAAAATGAATCTTCAAATATATTGCCCAACATCTGTTTCGTAACCTTAACCAGCTTGTATTCGTCATCTTCACTTTTGCGTACAGCTAACATCGCTTCGTTCAAGAATAAGGCTATGTCATCAAGGCTTTTACCTTCACGTAATCTCAAATCAACAGCAATCCTAAGCAAGCCCCAATTATACTTATCTGGAACGAATAAGTTTGTTGTACTGTCTACGTAATAGCCTTTTTTAACCACGCCATTATACTTACCGTCCTTAATGTTACCGTCTGTACCACGCTTTACATCAACAGCTAGTTTATCTGAGTACTGTTTAGATGTTGCGAAAAGAATACCTAGCATCATTTTGCCATTTGGGGTGTTCTCAAATTGATACGTTTTGAATTGCAGGTCTTGTATTACCTCTAAATCAATAAGGTCAATAATCTCCCCAGCTTCTTTCATGTTCCGTGATAATCGGTCAGGGGACCAAGCTAATAATCCATGATATTTACCTGTCTGAAAGCCTTTAATCATTTCGTCAAAGACTGGACGGTTTCCTGCCTTTTTGGCTGAGGCACTTTCTTCTAATACGGTTACTTTGGAGGGATTAACATTAAGTCTGTTTGCAAGATCCAAACATTCTTCACGTTGGTCATCAATAGAACGCACCTGTTTAGCTTCATCGTCGGTAGATTTTCGTAAGTAGATTACATATCTACGCTTCTCTAAAGGTAGTATACGGTTCTTAAGCTCATTACTGGTATTTGCAAAGTATTCAGCAAGGTTATCAATACTATATTGATTTTCGGTTTCAAAAATTGTATCCCGCAAAATAATAGCTTTTTCTACGACACTAGAGAATTTGCTTTCAACCTCACTAATAAGTTCTTGCGACAGCACTTCCTGTTGTCGTTTCTTGCGTGGTTTTTGCTTCTTATTCATGTCTGCCATGTATGAATAGTATACAAATAATTATGATTTAATGTAAGCTATTGTTATATGGAACACAAATTACCAGAATATTTAACGCTTCCAGAAGTCGTAAAAATATTAAAAGTACATCCTAATACGTTGCGTAACTGGGATAAGGACGGAACATTACCTGTAATTCGTATAGGAAAACGCAATATACGCCGATGGAAAAAGACTGACGTCATACACTTCTTACAAACAGCAAATAAATCAATTGACAATGTAGTAAAAGAACGTAGTAGATAGTACAATTATCAACAATGGATCAACACATAACTAAAATCAAACAAGAATATACCGACGAGATTAAAGTAATTGAGTCGAACATCAAAGATATTGCCAGTGGCACAGCACCAAAGGAGCTTAATAGTTACACACAAGATAAGCTAGACAAATTAGCTAAGCGTTTTCAATACAACGAACAACTAGGCAAGGCTACGTACAAGCTTTACGAGCTTCAAGCTTTGCTTTATTACTACCAAAATCAAGATGATTACGCCCTAGATTTTATTAACCAAGCTATTGAAACAAAAGGTGCAACATATAGCCGAGCCGAAAAGCTTATAGAACAATTGCAATCTGGACCTTCAAGCGTTGCTCATAATAACGAATACGATTCCAATGAACTTCCTCTAGAGCTTCAGGCTCTTATTAAAGGTATGAGGAACGGTGCAATTATAATGGCTGTACTTTCCGTGCTATCAATTTATTTTATTCCATGGGCAGTATTTTATATAATTTTAGCCACTAAGCTAAAGCAAGACGTAGTACCTAATCGTAAGTTAGTTAAATGGTCGGCTATAGTAACATTGCCACTATGTACAGCACTGATACCTATCTTTATTGACGTTGAGTTCTGGAGAATGAATCGAAGATTAAAAGAGTATGAGGAGCAAGGACCAAAAGCGTTTAAGTCCGATGAAGAGTTTTTAGAAGGAGAACCAAAACAAAAAAGACGTAATCGAATTGCATGGATAATACTCTTATCAATCATTGCAATATTTGTCGTTCTCATAGTCGTTGCTATAGCCTCAAGTAGTACCGACTCAAGCACAACTAATACATCGAATACTCGTAGTTCAGGTAGTTCAAACAGTCAAGTTGATAGTGCATATAACAAAATGGAGTCATTACGAAGTCAGCACACTGCATGTAGCAACGACTTGGAATCAAGACGAGATAGTGTCGACATCTACAGCGATTATGAAGTGGATACGTTTAATAGTGACTTAGAAGATTGTGAAGACACTAGGCTTAAGTTGAACAGTGCAGTAGTTGAGTATAACAGGATTGCAGGCTACGAATAGAATGAAGGAATTCTAGATGGAATTACCACAGAAGAATATATCATCAAATCCAGTATCAACCCATGACGATGAAATTCTTAAACACGCAAGAGCAACACATAGACCTATATCTACACCGATAAGAAAAACAACTAGTCCTCGTGTTCTTGAGGCTCGTGGTAAATTCGTATCCTCTCTAATCTATTCTATGGCTTTACTTGCTTTAGGTGGAATCGTAACAGGAATAACGTATTCACTAGCAGATGCAGGATCAACTTACACAGTGACCACTGGACTATTTGTTATAGGTGGTATTTATTTCTGTTTTGCTATTTGGAACATGTTAAAGTGGCTAACTCTGAAAGCTGCTCGTAAATAAGTTAAAAAACTGAAGTTATAACAGGTGCTAGGGTTACAAAGAATAGGTTATTATTACAACGATAATTCAGGAAAAAAATTTATAGTGCACTACTAAGTATCCGTGTGGATCAAATAGTGAATAGAGTCCCAGATACCCCTCTGTAAGCTATTTAGAGGACCTCAGACAAGCAAGAAATACAAAGATGATAAAGAGTAGTAAATCTGTAGTTTTTTATAGTTTTACCTATGGTTATCAAATGGCAGTATAATCAGCAGTTCTTTTATAGATTTATGTGCTAATACATAGAAACAAATTGTTGCGGCGAAAAGAACTAATTATAATCGTACTACTACTACGATACTAGGTTCGACAACTTTCTCGTATAGATTACTCTGAGTTTTCTAGTCTGCGTACATCTTCTGCTGTCATCTGCCCTAATTCTTCTTGTGTGTATTTTTCCTGTAGTTCTTTGGCTTTATCTAAGATCCACTTTCTCCTTGTGCTATCCATATCGTGGAGAAGATCCAAGTAATGTTCAGCATGCTCGTTATCATGTACCAATAGCTTAAACATTTTGATATTACGATTCTCCCAATTAGATGTATCGTCTGCAGATTGCTGTGGTGGTATGTTCTTAAAACGCTTTTTAAGACGATTCAGTCTATTCAAATCTGGTAGTCGTACTTCTCGCATATCCTTTATTATAACAAGAACTGCATTTTTGATGCCTTTTCAGAATAGGTAAAGTCATTTGCTAACAGATGTAGTCTATCTAATTTATCTTTAATTGTACTGTAGTTAAGTAGGAAGGAGTGTAGGACGGCGAAAATAGGTTCGATTGAAGTACCTGTACGTCGACCAACTAAAATGACCACTTTCAAAGGTGGTCTTTTTAGTTGGTATTGTTGGGCGCGAAGGACTTGAACCGTTAGGTGAGAAATGCCGGTGGCATTTCGCAAGGAAATCTTCTCTTGAAAACTTGTTTTCAAAGACGCAAGTTTCGGGCCCGCGGGACGTGGGCAAGTCCTCTCACCCCGACCAAAGAAAATAGCCGTACAAAAGGACGGCTTTTTTCTTTGGTCATGAGATAATAATTCAAATGATAAACGAAAATTTTGTTCTAGTCGGTGCTCTCTTAAATATTACTGGAAGTTTAACTTATGCGTGGAGTACGCTTAAAGGTAGCACTAAGCCGAACAGAGTGTCTTGGTTCTTGTGGATGGTCATACCGATGATTGCATTTTTTGCACAGATAGGTGAGGGAGTTGGTTTGTCATCTCTCATGACATTTATGGTTGGTTTTGGACCATTCTTGGTGCTTACGGCCTCACTCATGAACAAAAAAGCATACTGGAAGGTGTCTAAACTAGACAAGTGGTGTGGAGCATTATCAGTATTTGCAGTAGTACTATGGCTAGTCACAGGCACAGGAATTATTGCTATTGCTCTGAGTATCGTTGCCGATTTACTGGCCGGTGTACCAATACTCATAAAAGCTTACAAGGACCCAGAGAGTGAAAATCATAGTGTATTTCGTAATGGCGTAATAAGTGCAGTAATTACGACACTTACAATACAGAAATGGACTTTTGCATCGTACGCCTTCCCAATTTACATATTCCTAATATGCTCTGTACTCTACGGTTTGATAAGATTTAAACTAGGCCTACATTTTAGTAAATGGCTCGCAAACAGCAAGCACTAAATTATTACACTCACCTTGATAAATAAGGGGTATAATAGACCACTAGAATATGACTAAACTCCTAATGGCTCTTATACCTGTCGGCATTATTTTGCTGCTATCAGAATATCTATGGCGCAAAAAAATAATTAAGGGTGAGCGTGCGCGTAAGTTTATTCATATTTTGGCCGGTATTTGGATATCGTTCTGGCCGTTTTATCTCCCATTCGACGGAATATTTATTCTCGGCTGCGTCTCTCTGACATTATTACTCTACTCCAGAAGCAATCACGTCTTCCAAGCTATATACGCAGTGAAACGCCGTACATATGGCGAAATTTTATATGCCGTAACCATTATAATTTGTTCGTATATCGGAGCAGAGCCGTGGGTTTTTACCGTCTCATTATTGCTACTGGCGCTGGCTGATGGTGGCGCTGCTGTTGTCGGTCGTTTCGCGGGTATTAATAATCAGTATCTATTATTTGGCAGAAAAAGTTTACGAAAGAGTGTCGCGGGCACATTAGCATTTCTAGTTCTAGCCTATGTGTCGATTGGAATTGGTTGGTTAGTTGGCGGCGGAAATACGATGCAAGATAATTTAGTAGTTAGTTTGCTAATTCTGCCGTTTGCAGCAACAATTTTGGAAAATATATCTCCATATGGTCTTGATAACCTCCTCACACCATTATTTGCGACGCTGCTACTCAATAGCTTGGTATAATAATTATATGATTAAAAAAATAGAAAATAATTTACGAGAGTTTGTGTATGGCGGTATGGACGGTGCTGTAACTACGTTCGCAGTTGTTACCGGCGCTGCTGGAGCCAACTTAAGCTCATCCATCATACTTATTCTAGGTTTTGCTAATGTTCTTGCTGACGGCTTCTCTATGGCCGTAGGCTCATATTTGAGTGAAAAGAGCGACCAGGACCTATCTATGAGCAAAGGCAATAGCACAAAAGACGATCATGAATCACCAATAGGCGCTTCGATTGCTACGTTTGTATCATTTGTACTGGTAGGGTTTATCCCACTTTCTGTCTACACATTTGACTACATATTCAAACTAGAACTAGGCACCGATGCACTGGTTTATTCAGTCATTCTGACTCTAGTTGCATTCGCAGCAATCGGATATCTAAGAGGCAAAATAACCAAAATTGGCAAATCACGTGCCATTGTAGAGTCAGTCGGTTTGGGTCTGGCAGCTGCCGTAATATCTTTCGTAGTTGGGAATCTATTAGAACGAGTTATTAATTAGACTTGTGGACATTGTCCGTTTCGTGTTTGCCTTTGCCCAAGTAGCGCTGTTCTAGGCCACCAACGGCGGAGTTGATCAAGATAACCAGGATAGTTAAGCAGACTGCAAGTGCATACCTATCTAGCGCAACAGAAATACCAATTCCAGCAGCAAACAGTATTGATGCGGCAGTTGTCAGATAGTATACCTGGTGATCTTTTTCGCTTTTCAATACAGTTCCTGCGCCGATAAAGCTGATCCCAACAATGATTGCCTCTATAACACGTACAGGGTCTGCTGAAACATTCTCATAAGTTGCATTGAATTCATTAATAAGTAGAACGCTCAGAGACATTACAAGAGTTGCTGCGCCCGCGACAAACATATGCGTCCTTATACCTGCTGGCTTTTTGGCAAGCTCTCTTTCGATGCCAATTACACCGCCCAGACATACCGCCACAACAACTTTTAGCAATACGTCTAACTCTTCTTGGCTCATTAAACATTAGTATTACAGAATATTAATTTCTTATCAACAAAAAAGACCAGATATAATCTGATCAATTTAACTTGGGGTGCCCAACGCGGATTGAACGCGCGACCTCCTGAACCACAACCAGGCACTCTAACCAACTGAGCTATGGGCACCATAACAGAGGTAATTTTAACGTTTACTTGCCTAAAATACAAGTGTCTAATCTATTTAACAATAAAATTCTTCGCTTCCTGCGGAAAATTATGCACTAGGTAGTGACAGTTGTGGCACATCCATATTAGATTCGCAAGCTCATTATTATTGCGGTTCCTATCCATATGATGAACAGCTAATATTCTAACATCATCGGTTGCGCACCTATTGCAAACTTGCTCATTATTACTTCTAAGCATCTTATCTCTGTATGAGGACTTCCCATCAACCCAGTTTGGATGGTTCTTACCAGAATAAAGTACGCTATTTCTCCATATGGTTTGGCAAGACTTGCTACAAAAAAAATTGCCACTTTTCGACGTCCGTTGGCCTTTTATGCTCCTATAAACTATTTTGTCGCAGATAAAACAGCTAAAGTTTTTTCCGTTACGCTGTGCATCGCCCCTACATTTTACCGAACAGTACTTCCCGTATCCGTTTTTTATCCAGCTGGGCTTCGCATAAAACTCAATAGTACAGTAATTACACTTTATATGAGGCATACTGCCAGTATAAGTTATTTGGTTGGAATGTAAACCACAAACCAGTGATACACCCAAACGTTTATGTTAAAATTAAGTATAAATTATGAAAATAGCAATAGATGAGTCAGGGGATAGTGGGCGTAAGTTCTGGAGCGGTTCTAGTAAGTGGTTCATATTGACTGCGGTTGTCGTATCCGACGACAAGTTCTGCGGCCCAGTTTGTCAGGCAGTCGACAATTATCGGCAGGGCGCCAACAACAGTACGGAACTGCATTTTGCACATAATTCCCACGAACAGCACATCAATTTTTTGAACTATATGAAAGACAAAGAATATGTGTTTGCTAGCGTATGCATAGATAAAAGACGCCTAGCCCTGAGGTCGCCGCAAGTATTCAAAAGCAAAATGTCGTTATATAAATTTGCATTTGACAGATTATTTACAGAGCTAAAGCCATGGCTTGATCAGCCTGTGGTATTAGTCGATACTAACGGACCACGACATTTCAACAGAGCATTATCTCAGCACCTTATGAAATTATTTGGCGCAAAACACAAAGGTGACGTACGTTCGATTGAGCAGGTCAGAGCAGTTGACAGCAAATCCGAACCTCTAGTACAGCTGGCAGACTATATAGCTGGAGCAATTCATCATCATGTAGATGGACGACATAGCAGCAATACGTTCGAGCTATATGTGCAAGACAAGGGAAAGATTTTTATTATTTAGCTTTTTGTGTAGGGCAGTACCTCTGTTATAATACAGCACTGGTATGCACCCGTAGCTCAGTGGATTAGAGCGATGGGCTTCTATCCCACAGGTCGGGGGTTCGAATCCCTCCGGGTGTACCAATGAAAACGCCGGTCCAAAACGACCGGCCTTTTCATTGGATACAACTCGGGGTATTCAAACTTCCGACCAAAAGGTCGGGGTGAGAACTGCCGGTGGCAGTTCGGAAACGAATCTACTCTTGAAAACTTGTTTTCAAAGATGTAGTTCGGGGCTCGCCAAAGGCGAGTCGAATCCCTCCGGGTGTACCAAGAAAAAAGACCCAGTTTTGCTGGGTCTTTTTTCTTGGTTGATTCGAAGGATCAAATCACACATCCAAAAGGTCGGGGTGAAAAAGTCCAGTAGACTTTTGCAAGACCGGAAACCCGGCCTTGGCCGAGCAAAAGGTGTGGCGACGGCTGATTTACAAACTTGTTTGAAAGTAAGACCGTGGCAGAATGTCGGTGGCAGTTTGCAAGGAAGCATTCCGATGAAAACTCCCGTTCTCCGTAGTACTACGAAGGATGAATGTTTTCAGTAGTGAATTTTCGGGCCGGCGGAACGTCGGTCGAATCCCTACGACGTACCAAACATAAGCTAATAAACATATGCTATTCTTTATCTATGAATCAAGCGATTAAAGTATTTTTTACCATTCAGGTTATTGCAGTTTTGGTTGGTATTTTCAATTGGGGTGATGATGCGATATTTGCAATGGACTGGCTGATGTTTGTGCTCAGTGGGATATTGGCGCTAGTTGTAGTTATTCTGGGAACAGCATCACATATTATGAGAAGGGCTTTGAGTAAATTATCAAAAATTGCTTTTGGTGTTAGCTCTATGGGCCTAGCTGCTTTTTCCTTATTTAGCCTACTAAGAAGCGCAGGCATTATCAACCATTATGCAATAGTTTGGCCCTAAGTTCGCGTACTAAGTCGTACTAAACAAGTCTAAACAGTGGACGTCAGAACAGCGTCTACTTTTTATAAGTATTTAATATTCACAGGTCGGGTCGCTAGATATCAGACAAAGCTTAGCTGCTTGCCGAGTACGGTCACCCTCCGATTCGGTTTTGAAATATACAATTCCAGAAAAAGCTGAAACTAAAATAAACCACACTGCAAAAATGATTTTAAATTGAGCTTTAATTTTCTTTTTTCGACTTAGTAATATTAGAATGAGTAGTATAAGTCCTAAAACTACAACACCCGGCCACATAAAACTTGGAGGGTAGAGCTTACCGCAGGCTCCTTCGATACCACCCGCACATAGACTAGCGCCTTCATTCATAAGATTATTATATACTTTTCACTTTTATTAACCATCAGTTCGGTTCTAGCATAGCGCACCAGTCCGTAGTAATCATAATCGTGATATTATTAAAGCTGAGGAAAATCGTCATTATCGTGGTGCCAGCTATAATCGGTTTCATGCTAATTTACACTGTTAATAGTTCTGAAATATCAAGTTTTGGGTATGGTGTAGAACTTCCTATAGGATGGCAAGAACCAGCACCTCGAGCCGACGTTCTATGTACTTTAGAAGCGAGATCAGATGATGGTCTACCATTTTCAACTCGGAGACCAGCGCAAGTCTGCTTAACTGCTCACAATTCTTTAGCCAATTTTATAAATTTCTCTATGGGTGCAGTGTTTGGAGCTTTGATTGCATTAGCAATTAGCAAAATAAAGCGTAGAAAATAAGATTATTACCTTTAACATTTTATTGGTGCGGGATAGGGTAGTCGAAACCCTGTCTGAAGTTTGGAAAACTTCCATATTAACCGTTATACGAATCCCGCTCAAAATTACGCACTTGCCTTGTT
>JAYSZA010000030.1:0-3640 GCA_043727115.1 Candidatus Saccharimonadota bacterium | reverse complement strand
TAATTGGCCCATAAGGATGGACAGGGAAAGGTTATCCTATCAGAGGAAAGTCCAAGTTTGCCGCAGTTACCCAAAGATGCCAACGGACAAGTACTCATCCCTGATAATCTATCGCCAGTGACCAGGCTTACACAGGTAAGCCAGTCATTGAGAGAAGTAACCCAAAGTCAGCCTTTGCAGATGCGCCAGTCATTAACGCAATGACAGGTTTCTAAATAGCAATCACCTGAAATTCATCCATTCTTCCTTAGAGGGAAAGACCACCTGTTAAAAGGTGGTTTTTTCTTTTTAGTAGACCCCTTGACAAAACACTTAACAGTCGCTAGACTTAATTAATTTATAATTGTACTACCCAACACATTGACTTTACCGATAGGCGCAATGATACAATTGAGACTGGACGAGTGATAATGTTTGTTCAAAAAGAGCGTTTGACTGAAATAATATTGGCTCATACTAAATTTATAGGACTACTCACTTGGTATACTATGATGTGCATGTTTGTGCCATTCAAGAAAAAAGCAGAGTATGTTAAGGGTTTTAAAACACTCCAAGACGCCTATGAAGATGTTCAGAAGCATTCTGATATTGATGGAGAAACAAAAACAGCTATTCAGAATATGTTTAATCAGGTGGTTTTGCTCCTCCGTCGTCGGAAATTTGATGGTGAAATACCAAAAAAAATCGCAGAAATTTTGTTACCTCTTCAGGATGAATCGTCTAATCTGATTGTGAGTTCTGTTAGGCAAATGGAAATATCTTCCTATGAACGAGGGTTAATTGAGAAAGTTTCTCCACTACTTGCGGCAGGTTCATATGATGAAGTAGTCTTAAACTCGTTTAAATTTCTTGATAGTTATCTTCAAAAGCTTCTTATGTTTTCGTCCCATGAATCATATGGTGAAGACTTAATTAATCGAGCGTTTGCTCCTAATTCAGGTGTATTACAACTCAACACTCATCCCAATGAGCAAGCTGGACTTCGCAATTTTGTATCAGGCGCAAACGCCATCTTTAGAAATCCTTCTGCCCATCGTTTGCTGCTTGACGCTCATAATGCGACTTTTCGAGGTGATGCAGCTTTTTATGCAGGTGCAGTCGTTACCTTGGTCGAACTAATCGTTCGGATTTCTACTGAATTGTATGTACAGAAATATAATCAAGAAATCGTGAATCTGTTCACTCATTTAATAGAAAAGAATGGATGGTTGCCATACGTAGTTAGTTACGCTAAGTCTTGGAGCGTAGCGCCGTTTTCAAAAGAAACAATGGAAAAGTTTGGTAAACGAGGTTGGCAATCTGTCACTGACTATCGGCTAGTCTTACGGATTGTATCTGAGGTAGATAGTCTACATTTTCAACTTTACTACGATGAAAGTGTTACTGATGAAGATTTGCAGTGGTTAGCAAAAGAGCTAAAAAATCTCACCAAACTAAGGGTTCAAGGGATTAAAAGAAGTGAGTTTATAACGAAAGAGATAGAAGATATGTTAGAGGAATTAAAACAACAGGGAAAGCTATAGGCAACCGTAATTCAACTGATTCATAGACTTGGACCCTACTATGACCAACCAAACTAATACGGGTAGTGGCGCAATGGCCCAAGGACAAGACAGTACTGCCGCTGGTGAACGTGGTGTAGCTGCCGGTGGTGATGTATCAAACTCGACCATAACAACCGGTAACAATAATGTTGTTGTCACCTACTACATTACAGTGGTAGTGAACCTTTCTAGTCAAGCCGAGGACAAAAGGCGAATCATTAGACGACTAGCAAGCAGAAGTAATGCTAATGCACTGGACGCTGCACAAATTATTGTAGACGAAGAGTGGCACACTGATGGCTCGCTTGTAGGAGGGAACTTTGCAGATGCAAATCTCGCAAACGTATATTTGTATAGTGCCAATCTAGGTAGTGTAGATTTATCGCGTGCCAAGCTCCAAGAGGCCGAACTTATAAAGGTTAACCTAAAAGGCGCGGATTTGTCCCATGCTAACCTTACTGGTGCTTGGCTAGTGGAAGCAGACCTTAGAGAAGCCAAGCTACTTGGCACTAACCTGACGAATGCAAAACTTTGGAATGCAAAACTTGATGGTGCAGAACTCTTTAATGCCAGCATGATAGATACCGAATGTACTTGGGCAAGTTTTAAAGGAGCAAGTTTGAAATTTGCAACTATTGTAGTTGAACAAGCTAAAACTGATTCTGACAGCTTATTCGGCCCTGGTTTTAAAGGAGCAGTTTATGATATGGAAACAGTCTGGCCTGACGGCTTCGACCCAGTTGCAGCAGGCGCAATCAAAGTAGATGATTAGCGGGGTAGGGTCTTATTCTCCCCATCGACAAATAAAAGATAGATGGAACCTACCTGTTTGCTTTATCCTCATTCTTTAGAAAAAGAATTCTTTCTTAAATCGCTACAAACGTCCACAATCGATTGCAAGGTTAAATAGTACCATATACACCCGTATCATTTAACCTTGCCTTTCCTATGGGTTCACCCTGCAAGATACCACAAACGTGTTATTGAGATGCCCTGAAAATATGATATAATAGATACTGACTTCATAATCAAGTCCACCCGCCGCCACCAATACACCTATCAATCCTTTTTTAGCACAGTGCTAGAAAAGGATTTTTTGTTTATACAGCGAAGGACTCCTCATGCGATCCACACTCCTTGATTTAATGACTCACACAGCGAACTCATTGAACAATTCGGGGGTGCGTCCCAAATTTGGGGCGGTTCCAGAGGTACGTTTTTGACTAATACCCCATTCGGGGTATGCTCGTTCCAGAGTGTAAAAAAACTCGCCCCTTTTTTGGGACGCACCCACAATTCGGCTGCCTCTTGCTTGTTCCTCGTTTGTCTGCTACACTTGTAGCATAATCGCGGGTTGTGTATCCGACGATAGAAGGGAATTCCCATGTCTTTACAAACAATCACCATTCAACTACCCGAGCGATTGTATAGCGATGTTGCAAAGCGCGCGCTCCGTATGCGTCGTTCTGTTGAAGAGGAAGTCGTTGCGGTTGTTGCTGACGCGCTACCCACCCTCAATGACCTGCCTAACGAACTATCAGAGGAATTAGGGCAATTGGAGCTACTGAGCGATTCTGAGCTTTGGCAAACAGCCCAAACCAAACTAGGTGAAGACGAGGCGACACAAATGCAAACCTTGGTCTGGAAACAGCAGCGCGATGGATTAACCACACGCGAGCAAAGCAAAGCCGAAAAACTCTTGCAACGGTACAATCGTACTATGTTAGTGCGCGCCAAAGCTGCTGTACTCTTGAAAACGCGCGGCTTCAATATTTCCTCACTCAACCCTGCTCCCACACCATGAGTCGAACACCAATTCCAACCGCGCTACGTCGTCTTGTCGCTGAACGCTTCTATCACTATTTGACTTCGCCAAAATCATCCCCTTCATCCACCTTATCTTAACTATGAGGAGAACAACTTATGTTCGTAGGCTATGTCAGCGATGAACGCTATGTTGCCTTACCAGACACCCTGCTTGAATTTGAACGCGACGGCCATTCCGTAGAAGCCCGTTCACGCGCCACCGGCGCCGTCTATGCCGACTTGGTGCCAGGTGACTATCGCGTAACTCTCTATAGAGCCGGCTATGGTCA
>JAYSZA010000029.1:0-28016 GCA_043727115.1 Candidatus Saccharimonadota bacterium | reverse complement strand
GAACGACCATACATTCATCACGGCAATGGGATTACTTAGAGTTGGGCTTGATACAATAGGTCAAAACGAAGAAATTAACGACACGGTCAGCGTACGCGATCGAATTAATAGAATACTGAGAATCTAAATATCATGGCAGCTCCCGGAAAAGACACACTATACATAGAGGCGGAAGACGAGATAACTGCTGTAATTGAGAAAGTCGTCAGTTCTAAGCACAAAATTGTAGCTGTTGTTTTGCCAAAGCACGCCACAGTATTTCAGAGCCAAGTAAATTTGAAGTTGCTTAAGAAAGCATCAATTTCCGCAAAGAAAAACATAGTTCTCATAACCTCCGACAGTGCAATCCTAGCAATTGCGGGCATTGCAGGCGTCCATGTGGCTAAAACGCCAACTAGTAAACCGATAATACCAGTGGTTGCAGAAGCTGCAAATGCTACAGAATCAGTAGCTCTAGAAGAATTTAGTGGAATGGCAGTAAAAGTGCCCGATACTACAGACGATAATGAGGCTATAGAGCTAGACAACACAGACGATACGACAGAAAAACTAGAAGATGGAGTTAAATCAAAGAAGAAAAAACTAGTTAAGATTCCAGATTTCTCAAGTTTTCGGCTGCGTTTAGCTCTAGGGATTACCGCTCTCGTAATACTTATAGCTTTATGGTTTCTTGGATTTGTGATGTTGCCCAAAGCTACAATTACTGTCAACACCGATGTAAGTACCAATACAGTAAACACAACAATAACAGCAAAAGTCGGCACAGCAACGCTGGATCTCGAACAGAATATATTGCCAGCAACCAGAGTTCAGATAGAAAAAATCGATTCAGTATCAGTGCCTGCCACTGGGGAAAAGAACATCGGCGACAAGGCTACGGGATTAATGACACTAACCAACTGCATAAACGACGGCGAAAAGAAGATCATCCCCGCAGGTACAACATTTTCATCAGGAAGTAATACATTTTTGACTGCTGAGGCATTGACTCTTAATGCGGCATATTTCAATGATGGAGAATGTAAGAGCGGTGATTTGCCTCCGACATTTGGCGTACAGGGAACAGTTGATGTAGTGGCTTCTGATGCCGGAGAGTCGTTTAACCTAACAGAAAGAGCGTATAACTCAAGTATCAGTGGTATTCAGGCGTATGGTTCTGATATGACAGGCGGTAGTACCCAAAAAATTAAGGTTGTTTCAGCCGAAGATGTAGATAAGGCAATTCAGCAATTAAGTGGGACCAGCAAAAACCAAGCTCTAACTGAACTGCAACAACAACTTCGCACCGACAACAAGCGCCCAATACTAGAAACAACCACTACGAGTACGCCAACAACTGTGGCCTCTCCTGCAATTGGCACCGAAGCAAAAGACACGAAGGTTACGATGACTGTGACATATGGTTTGCTCGGTGTTGTTGAGGATGAATTGTCTAAAATTCTTGAAAAGGAAGTTAGGAAAAACCTACAGGACCAGCCTATAAATATCCGCGATAATGGCCTAAATGCTATTACATTTGGTTTGTCCGCAGCGCCAAACGAGGCCGACACTATTCTGACTCTGCAGACGGTTGCAACTATAGGTCCGGATATAAATGTAGACCAAATCAGACAAAATAGTGCAGGAAAAAAGCGCGGAGATATCGAAAAACAGATAGAATCTATCGATGGTGTGCGTTCAGTCAGCGTAGAGTATTCACCATTTTGGGTATCGACAACACCTAAAAAGGCAGAGAAAATTACGATCGTATTTGTAGAGGAAAATGACAACTAATTCAGGCAGGACTATTATTGGAATTGATGTGGGTGAGCGCCGCATAGGTGTTGCTCGAATTCATTCTGTCGTCAAAATTGCAGAACCTCTGCAGCCTATCGAAACCGCAAAACAGAATGCGACAGAAGAAATCGGCAGAGTCATAGAAGAATATGGAGCAGACGCGATAGTCGTAGGGCTTCCTAGAGGCTTGGACGGTCAAGAGACAGCCCAAACTAGTTATTGCCGTGAATTTGCCGAGAAGCTATCCATAGACATCAAGACTCCGGTATATATGATTGATGAAGCTGGAACATCAAAGGCAGCGGACGAGAGGATCGGTAACAATAAATCTATTAGTCGCGACTCTGTGGCGGCTGCAATTCTGCTTGAGGATTTTGCTAATTATTCTAATCAGGAACTATTGAGGATCAGCCATGAGTCCCGTTAGAGCTTTAAAATTAATTACGACTAGCACGATTTCCTGCTCATATACAAAAAGTTCTCTCTACGCCCACAGAAAAGAGGCAGTAACGGGATGAGTAAATTCCATATTCAGCGCAAAAGAACGAAAAAACTCTCACGCTGGTGGATAATTTCAATAGCTCCAATCGTTCTTTTGATAATCGCTGCTGTATCAGCCTATGCTTGGTACGACAGCAGTTTGAAGCCAGTCTCTGAATCCACAGACCAAACAGTCGTAACAGTGCCAGTTGGTTCGACGGTATCTGAAATAGCTGAAGCTTTAGAACGAAAAGGCCTAATAAAGTCCAAGATAGCGTTTGATATATACATCAGACTAAATAGTTACAGAGACAAAATGCAAGCCGGAGGCTACGAATTCACGCCATCTATGTCTACGCCGGACATCATCAAACATCTTGTAAATGGAGAGGTTGCTACGGATTTGTTTACAATTTTGCCCGCACAACGATTAGACCAGATTCGTGCGGCACTAATAGCCGGGGGATATACCTCTAAAGAGGTAGACGACGCATTAATCCCGGAAAATTATGCGGGTCATCCAGCCCTAGTCGATAAGCCCGCAGACGCTAGTCTAGAGGGTTATTTATACCCAGAGAGTTTCCGTCGAGCTAGTGATACGCCCCTAAAGACCATCATAGAATCATCGCTTGATTTGCTGGATAGAGCCTTCACACCCAAAGTCATCCAGGCATTAAAAGCACAGAACCTTAATCGTCATCAAGCTATTATATTTGCCTCAATCGTAGAAAAAGAAGTCAGCAACCCAGAAGACAGGCGGTCGGTTGCGCAGGTTTTCTTGACTCGCTACAAGATAGGAATGATGCTAGGGTCTGATGTCACAGCGTTTTATGGTGCGACTGTTGCCGGACTTGAAGAGTCAGTATTTGCGGACACCCCATACAATACTAGGCTTTACGAAGGCCTTCCAGTTGGTCCAATCAGTAATGTCGGATTCGATGCCATAGACGCAGTCGCGTTTCCATCAAACACCGATTATTTGTTTTTTGTTTCTGGTGATGATGGCATAACATATTTCTCTCACACCGTCGGAGAACACGAAGCTTTGGCGGCTAAACACTGTATTGAACTATGCAAAAGTAACTAGCAGCGCAGTTATAATTACAATAATTTATAATTCGTTTTTCTAAACAAAAATGTTACTGCCGGGGTTGACATTTGCATATGCATTATCTATAATCTACCCCTGTAGTAGTAAAGATAGAAACACTAACAATAGAGTTAATATCCGAACACTACCCGTACGCTGAAAATAAGGATACAGTTCTAGAATAATCGAAGTCGCCCTAAACTTCTTCGAAAATAATAAACTAACTATCAGCTAACGGTAGGTGCTCTAGCCTAGAAACACATCGGTTGTCTAGAGTGCCAGGAGATTCCAAAATTCGTAATTCACTACAAGCTATCAACGAATCGGCACAGCCGCTCGTTAAAACAGCTAACCACACCGTTCAGACGGTGAATAAGAAACTTAAGCGCAGTCTTTTTCGTAGTAAAAAGCGCGTAATTAGGTACGGACTTGTTGGTGTAAACGTTGCACTTCTTTTTGGTATAGCCGCTTTTGTTATATCTGTACGTTCAGGTGATGGTGGCTCTGCAACTCCGCTCGCTTCTTCTGCAAGTGTGTCGGAGGAAATTTCTGACCCTCTTGACACACTATCCAGTTCTGATATTGCCGTGCATATCGCCCACTTGGTAAGAATGGACGAAACGGTCGCTGTTGTTAATCACGCAGACTCCCAAGACGACACTCTAAACATAGTTCCATCTGATGCACAGATTGTGGCGAAGCCTCAAATTGTAACAACAGAACTAAAGTCGAAGGAAGACATAAAAGTTCATACAGTAGCCGATGGCGAAACTCTTGATAATATCGCAGAAAAGTTCGGTGTTACTAGTGACAGTATTCGTTGGTCTAATGATATTACAAGCACTAGACTTGTTGCCGGTCTTGAGCTGAAGATTCCTCCAGTTGACGGTATTGTTTATACGGTAAGAGCTGGAGAAACTGCTGAATCTATTGCAACACGTTTTCGTTCTGATGCAACCAAAATCGTAGCATTTAACGATGCAGAAATCTCCGGGCTCATCGAGGGCGAACAAATTGTCGTGCCTGAGGGAAGTATCGCACCGCCTAGATATTCTTATGCGTCTTACGCCTCAGCTGTTAACTTCAGGGCTGTTTATGGCGCCTCAAACGGCTACGACTATGGCTGGTGTACATGGCATGCGGCAAATCGCCGAAGTCAAGTTGGACGACCATTGCCAACCAATCTAGGTAACGCCATAACTTGGTATTCGAGAGCTGCGGGATCAGGTATGGGTGTCGGAGAAGCACCGCAGGCCGGATCAGTTGCTTGGCACAATAATATCGGTGGTCTTGGCCACGTAGCTTATGTAGAATCTGTAAATGAAGACGGCTCGCTACTTATATCCGACATGAATTACCCAATTTGGGGAGCAGTTACATACCGTACAGTAGCGCCATCTGAATTCGGCAGCTACAAATTTATATATTAAAGCAGGCTTTTGAGAGGGGAACATCCCCTCTTTAGCGAGCGGAACAGTGAAATAAATTCCCTGTTGCGTCTGCTCACCCCTAGCTACAAGCTCGTGGAAGATAAATTATCTTTGAAATGGATTTGACATTATCGCTATTATTTAACATAAACACTAGAAACTAGTCACTAACTCCTATATACTAGTCTCATATGTTTGTGGATAACGCAGTTGTAGTCGTGAAAGCCGGTGACGGTGGTAACGGCATTATTAGCTTTAGTAGCGAGAGAGGGACCCCAAAGGGTGGTCCTGACGGTGGTGACGGCGGTAATGGTGGCGATATTTTATTTCGTGCGGACAACAACCAAAACACACTTGCAAACTTTCGGTTCAAAAAAGAACTAAAAGCCGAAGATGGTAAAAACGGCGCCAGCACCAACTGCCATGGACGTCGCGGACAAAGGCTAGAGGTTGCTGTACCCGTAGGTACTCAGATAACTATCAACGGAAACCTAGTGGCAGACTTCGTGCATGACGGACAAAAAGAGGTTGTCGCTCGTGGAGGCAAAGGTGGTTTCGGCAACTCCCACTTCACAAGTAGTACACGTCAGGCGCCAAAAATCGCAGAAAAAGGCGAAAAAGGCGAGCAATTTGAATTGTCACTAGAACTTAAAATTATCGCCGACGTTGGACTAGTCGGACTTCCTAACGCCGGTAAAAGCACACTTCTAGCCCGCTCAAGTAGCGCCCGACCTAAAATAGCCAATTATCCATTTACTACCCTGAACCCACACCTAGGCGTTGTTCAGATAGAAAAGGGCAAAGAGTTACTGATGGCTGACATACCTGGCCTAATTGATGGCGCATCCGAAGGAAAGGGACTAGGCGATGAATTCTTGCGTCACGTAGAACGCACGCAGGTTATATTGCACATGATTGATGCTTATTCTGATGATATCGTTCGTGATTATCAGACAATCCAAAACGAGCTGAAGAATTACAGGGTTGATTTGACTAAAAAACCACAGATTATTGCGATAACAAAAATTGAGGGCTTAGATGCAGAAATGGTCGATGACCAGATTAAAACTCTACAAAAAGTAACAAAAAAGACTCCAGTATTTGCTATATCTTCTTTGAGCGGTGAGGGCCTGCAGAAACTCCTATATGCCCTACATACAGAGGTGCAAGCTCACAGAGAAGTTCAGGATGCTCAGATCGAAGAAGCCAACAGGCTTCCAGTTATTACCATGAAGGAGAACGAAGACAAATGGCAAGTAGAAGTCAAAAAACGCTATGTTGTTATATCCGGTAGGAAAATCGAACGTTTTGCTCGTCGTACAGACTTTGCTAGCGAGGACGGTGTGCGTCGACTCAGGGATATCATGCGCAAAATGGGAATTGCTAAGAACCTAGAGAAAAAAGCATTGCCCATGAACACCAAGATATATTTTGGCGATAACCGCGAAGACTACATGGAGTATTAGGACGTGTCTCTAGGTGGCTCGATAGAAACACGCGTTCTAAAGCTAAATGAGTCAGCGCAAGAAGGTAAGTGCGTTTTGTATGTTATGTCTAGGGACCAGAGGGTTCAGGATAATATCGCTCTAGTATCCGCCCAGAAACACGCACTGTCAGAGAATCTACCGTTTGCAGTTGTTTTTTGCCTACAGCCAAAAACAGGCGTCAGGTCACGCGAACACTACGAATTTATGCTGAATGGGCTAAAACAAGTAGAAAATGACCTGAAACAACTAGAAATACCTTTCATTATGCTTGTAGGGCCCTCATACGAGCGCTTGGCTGGACTTTTTCATCATGTGCGCCCAGTAGCCGTATATTTTGATTTCAGCCCGCTTAGGGGCCCTAAAAAGCTATTAGAACATCTTTCTGGCCTTCCAGATAGTCCTTCTATCTATTTGGTAGATAATCATAACATTGTTCCTGTTTGGGTTACAAGCGACAAACAAGAGATTGGTGCTCGCACAATCAGAACAAAAATACACAAGAAACTAGAGCAATATCTAGTAGAGCCTGACAGGCCAATCAAGCATCCTGTTGTGTGGCCAGGAGTAGTAAAAACTATAGATGACCTGCAGGAGCTAGTTTCGGGTGTTTTGGATGGAATTAGTCCGTCTGGTATAAAAATTAAATTTCAGTCCGGTGAGAAATCAGCTCTGGATGAGCTCAAGCAATTTATACAAAAGGGCTTATCGACCTACGCCAAAGATAGAAATGACCCAGGGCTCAATGGACAGTCAGACCTAAGCCCGTATCTGCATTTTGGCCAGATTTCTAGCTTGAGAGTTGTTCTACAATTGAGGGAAACAGCGTTGAAATTGGGCGGTGATCTACACCTACTAGCTAGTTCGAAGATGCCGCAGCCTGAGGATTCAGTCGTCCCAGAACTGAGGGGTATCAATGCTCTTGTCGAAGAGTTAGTCGTACGCAAAGAACTGGCCGATAACTTCTGTTACTTCAACGAGAATTACGATTCTATAGAATCTGCAGCTGGTTGGGCGCGCAATTCTTTGGACAAACACAGAAATGACCCGAGACAAGAGCTGTATTCACTAGAAGAACTTGAAACAACGCAGACTCATGACCCGGCCTGGAATGCAGCACAAAAACAGCTGACAGCTACTGGCAAAATGCACGGATATATGAGAATGTACTGGGCAAAGAAAGTCTTAGAGTGGTCACCTAGTCGGGCTGATGTATCTGGCGCTCTTGGCAGTTTTTTGCCACCAGATGATATGGACGGTACCAGGAGTACCGCCACACATACATCTAGCACCAAAGAAAAAGCCGATAACGCTCAGCTAATCAGCCCTAGTAAGAAAAATCCCCAATCTCCTATCCCCAATCTCCAGTCTCTCTCTGGTGCAGAGTGGGCAATTGAGGTTTTAAAATACTTAAACGACCATTATTCTATAGACGGTGGTGACCCAAACGGTTATGCCGGGATTATGTGGTCTGTTGCTGGTGTTCACGACAGGCCGTGGTCTGAGCGCGAAATATTTGGCATGATTCGGTATATGAATTATGGTGGTTTAAAGCGTAAATTCGATATCCAAGAATACGAAAGACTGTGGAATTAGCTGATACACTGATTGTATGACCTTCTATTTCTACGATTTAGAAACAACTAGCGGCAGCCCAAGAACCGGGCGTATTATGCAGTTTGCTGGACAGAGGACTGACGAAAATCTGCAGCCTATCGGGGAGCCAGACAACATACTGGTCAAAATAAGCGATGATGTCCTACCTGAGCCCGATGCTATTTTGGTTCACGGCATAACTCCGCAAAAATCACTAGAAGAGGGAATAACAGAAGCTGAATTTGTAAAGTATTTTCAAGACAAAATCTCCACTCCAAAAACGGTTTTTATTGGATTCAACAATATTCGTTTTGATGATGAATTTATTCGTCGTATTTGTTATCGCAATTTCTATGACCCATATCAATGGCACTGGAAGGATGGTAGAAGTAGATGGGATTTGCTAGATGCAATCAGAATGATGCGCGCACTACGGCCAGAGGGCATGAAATGGCCGGAGTTAGATGGTAAGCCTACTGTCAAACTAGAGTTAATGGCCAGAGAGAACGGTCTGCTACACGAGAATGCACACGATGCCCTGAGCGATGTCGTTGCCCTGATTCAGCTTACACAGAAGTTCAAAACTGCTCAGCCAAAACTATTTGACTATCTACTGCAAACCCGCGACAAAAAGAAAGTTGCCGAACTAGTGATGAACGGCAAACCATTCGTGTATACGTCCGGCAAATACAGCTCTGAATATGAGAAAACCAGTGTTGTTATAGCGCTATTCAAACATCCTAGGCGAGACTCGGCAGTTGTGTATGATTTGCGTTTCAACCCTACAGAATGGCTGGAGAAACCAATTGATGAGCTAGTTAAGCATTGGACTGTGAGATACGGTGATACAGAGACGGTGCCACTACCTCTGAAGACAATGCAGTTCAACAAATGTCCAGCAATAGCCCCTCTTGGTGTTTTAGATGAGCTTAGCAAAGACCGAATTGGGATATCAATATCAGATGTCGAGAAAAATATGAACATTTTGGCCGCAAATCCAACATTTATTGAAAAACTCCAGGAAGCTTTAGACGTAATTGAGAAAGAGCAACAAACGAAGTTACCGCTAGATGATGCAGTAGATAATCAGATTTATGATGGATTCTGGGGGGGTAATGACCAGGTAGAGCTAAGTCAAATTCGTGCTGTTGAACCGTCAGAAATTGGAACAATTGTGCCAAAGCTTAAAAACAAGCGTCTTAGGGAAATGGTCCCTTTATACAAAGCACGCAACTATCCCACGTTACTTACATCTGAAGAGCGCGAATCATGGGAAGAATTCCGTAGAAAAACTCTACTAAAAGGTGAGGTAAGTGTATTTGTTAAGTTTTATAAACGGATGCAAGAAATCCGCGCAAACAGAAAACTAACAACACACGAAGATTATTTGCTGACGGAGCTACAATTATATGCCGAAAGCATACTCCCCGAACCAGAAGAATCGGTTGAATAAACTAGATTGAAGTTTTGCTTATGTAGTCAAGAAGCTGTTTTTGTCTCAGGTAGCGCTCTTCTTTTGACAATAGGTGTATTAGATATATCACAGTAATTACAGCAACTACACCTGCTATAGCATCAAAACCAAATTGAATATCTGTCCCGGGAACTCGTCCCAGGATTATAAATTGCATCACAACAACGCACCTCACTTAATAAGCGGATGATAACATAAAATTGCTAAAAAAGCAACTCTACTTTTTGCCGGTCCGTCTAAGGGCTTTGTCTAGCCAGTCTATTCGACCACGATTAAGCATAAATAGGGTAGTCGAAGTTGCCATTATGCCCACGCTCAGTCCTTTGATTAGCCAGTGCTCTGCGACAACATTCAGATAAGTACCAAGTGACAGAAGAAAAACCGCAAATATATCCCAGGACCATTTAACCCATGTTATGTCTGGGAAGACTATGTTACGTAATGACTCACTATGCTTCTTTATGTAGACAATAGCACTGTCTGCCCAATCATGATTGACGGCAAGTAAACCAAAGCCAGCGACAAGTAGTGGTATGCCTCCAGGCCCAGGTAGGGGGCCTAGAAAAGGGACAAGTATCAGCAATAAGACTCCAAGAGTGTCGGTTGCAAGTACTTTCCACCAGGGATTGTCAGTATTTTTTTTACGCATTTCAAATATTAGTATACGGTAGTGCTTGCAACAAATAGAAAGATTGTTAGACTACAAACAGAAGACATAATAAAATAAGAGGTAGAAAAAATGAGCAATAGAGGTGTTGATCGTTATCATCGTTCTAGAGATACATTAGGGTCTGATACCTCCACAGCAAGACAAAACAGATTACGGCCACGAACTTTTTCTTCGACCGCTCCAACTCATTTTCTACCTGCATTTTCAGTCAGAAGAAAAGTATTGAAAACAAAGGAAACCATAGAATTCCTAGGTGCTCTGCGAGGTGAACTGCCCAGACATTACCGAGTCGTCTCTATTGGTAGCTTAGCAATGACTGCAGTTGAAGAAAGGGCAGTCGTCAGGACTCTAAGAATGTCTCAAATTAACCCTGAGCCCGAAGAAATGACGGCTGTAGCCTATAATCTCAGAGATTCATACAGAGCTCTATTGAAGTCTAAGCCTCGAGCACTGAGTGTACCACTAGGTGGGGTTTTTACCTTTGGCGGAAACGACGATAAACTGGGAGTTGTTCCGAGAGGATGGAGAGGTTATAAGAAACATTACGCAACAAGGGGTGCCGACGGTAAAATACTTCCTATACCAATTCTTAAAAACGAGTCTGATTTAGCGATTGGAGCTTTAGCGAACGCGTTTGGCGACGAAGAAAGTCCTAACCCTATAGATATTGGCCCATTACAGAACAAAACGCCACACGTGACGCTAGCTCAGAAGGTTAGTGGAGGCCCGATAACGAACGGAGAATTCCATGCAGTACGAGAGGTCGTAGAGTATCTCATGCCACCCGAATTTATACTGTTTGACCCCGCGATATTCTTAAGAACCGAACAAGGCGAAGCACCCGAAACCCTATACCCGCGCAGTATCAAGCATCGAGACTTTGGCAATCTTCTTTAGTTTTGACCAAAGAGAACCAACTAGACTATAATAGAGTGTCATGTCAGAGGTCATAAAAGTTCAGGGTGCCCGAGAGCACAATCTGAAGAATATCGATATAGAAATACCACGAAACAAGCTGGTAGTGATTACTGGGCTCAGCGGTTCTGGGAAATCTTCGCTTGCATTCGATACAATTTATGCTGAAGGTCAGCGTCGTTATGTTGAGTCTCTCAGTGCATACGCAAGGCAGTTTTTGGGACTTATGGAAAAGCCAGATGTTGATTATATTGAAGGTTTAAGCCCGGCAATCTCCATTGATCAGAAATCTACAAGCCGAAACCCTCGTTCAACTGTTGCAACTGTCACTGAAATTTATGACTATCTAAGACTTCTATTCGCGCGGATTGGAATTGCTCATGGCCCTGATGGTAAGCCCATTCAGACCATGACAACGCAAGATATTGCTGATGGTGTCCAGAATTTGCCCGATGGGCACAAGCTTATGGTGCTAGCCCCAGTTGTAATTGACAAAAAAGGTGAGCACGCTCACATCCCAGAGCTATATTCTAGGCAAGGCTATGCTCGGGCGAGAGTCGACGGAGTTGTATATAGCTTGGAGGAATTCCCAGAACTTGACAAAAAGTTCAAACACACAATAGAAATCGTGATTGATAGGGTAGTGAACAACAAAGACCAAGCCAGCCGTATATTTCAAGCGGTTGAGAGCGCGTTGCAGCTAACAGAGGGCCAGCTTACGATTGTTGACGCTGACGAAGAAAACAAAGCCCATAAATTCAGTCAACGTTACTATAACTCTGAGTTCCCGGATTTCGTTGCTCCAGATATGGAACCGCGTACGTTTAGCTTTAACAGCCCTCATGGCGCATGCCCAACTTGCACGGGCCTGGGTAATAGATTAGAGGTTGACCCGGAACTCGTGCTGCCTAACGGAAAACTTACTATTGCCGAGGGTGCAATTCGTCCCTACAACCGCATGGCGCAAGACGCTTGGAATATGAAGAAAATGTCTGCAGTAGCAGAGAGATATAATTTTTCTGTTCATATACCGACAGGTGAACTAACCCCTGAGCAACTAGACAAAATTTTGTATGGAACAGGAAACGAAAAGTACGCTATACCACTAGGTTCTGGTAGATATTTTGATTCAACATATGAAGGCGTAATACCTAATCTTGAGCGTCGCCACAAAGAAACCGACAGTGATTTCATGCGCAGAGAAATCGAGAGATTCATGGTCGAGCGTCCTTGTCATTCCTGTCACGGGAAGCGCTTGAAGCCATCCGTTCTTGCTGTAACGGTCAGAGACAACTCAATCATGGACATTTGCGAACGACCAGTCGCTGATGCTGTGGAATTTTTTGCCACACTCTCAATAAGCGACAAAGAAATGAACATTGCAAAACAAATAATAAAAGAAATTAACGACAGACTCAGATTCTTGAACGAAGTCGGTTTGGGCTATCTAACTTTGGCAAGAAGCGCCAGCACTTTATCCGGTGGCGAGGCGCAGAGAATCAGACTAGCGACACAGATAGGTTCAGGACTACAGGGTGTTTTATATGTGCTAGATGAGCCGTCAATCGGGCTTCATCAGCGAGATAATGATCGGCTTATAACCACGCTCAAAAGATTACGTGAACTAGGAAACACTGTGATTGTTGTCGAACACGATGAAGAAACAATCAAAGTCGCCGATTTCTTAGTGGATATTGGCCCAGGCGCTGGTATTCACGGTGGTGAGGTTGTGGCTTTTGGTACACCTGAGGAAGTTTCAAAAGTGAAAAGAAGCATTACTGGGCAATATTTGCGCGGTGAAAAAGAAATCAAAGTGCCAAAAATTCGTCGAAAGGGAAGTGGTAAATCTATTACCGTTCGTGGCGCACGTGAGCACAACCTGCAGAATATCGATGTGTCTATTCCACTTGGCAAAATGGTGGTAGTTAGTGGAGTCAGCGGTTCCGGCAAAAGTACGCTTATTAATGACATCGTTGCTAAGGAACTGCATGTCCGTTTAAACCGTGCGCACGAGGCCGTCGGACGCCACGATGATATAGAGGGAATTGAGAATCTAGACAAAGTTATCATTATTGATCAGTCACCTATTGGGCGTACTCCGCGTAGTAATCCAGCAACATATGTAGGACTTTTCACCCCGATTCGTGAACTATTTGCAAGTACACCTGAGGCGAAAATTAGGGGCTACAAAGCTGGAAGATTTAGCTTCAACGTAAAAGGCGGGCGCTGTGAAAACTGTCAAGGTGATGGCATGATAAAAATCGAAATGCACTTTTTGCCAGACGTCTATGTGCAATGTGAAATCTGCAAAGGCAAACGCTACAACCGCGAAGCTTTAGAAATACACTTCAAAGGAAAAACAGTCGCCGACATTTTGGAAATGACCGTAGAGCAAGCGAACGATTTCTTTACAAATATTCCATCAATCGCTCGCAAATTAGAAACCCTAGTACAGGTAGGACTTGGCTACATGCACTTAGGCCAGTCAGCCACAACATTAAGTGGCGGCGAAGCACAACGTATCAAGCTAGCAACAGAACTATCGAAACGCTCTACTGGTCGCACACTCTATGTGCTCGATGAGCCGACTACTGGTCTCCATATGGACGATGTAAATCGTTTACTACAGGTTCTACACGCATTAGTTGATACCGGAAATAGCATGGTCATAATCGAACACAACCTAGATGTAATTAAGTCTGCTGACCACATTATAGACATGGGGCCTGAAGGCGGTTCTGGTGGTGGATTTGTTATTGCAGAGGGAACGCCCGAGCAAGTCGCCAAAGTCTCAAAATCATACACCGGACAATTCCTGAAAAAACTCTTGTAGAATAAATACTGCAGTTTAGAAATACAGTTTGTTCTGATTCTGTAGTGAAGATTTACGGCGGAATGCCCACAGACGGTAATCCTATAGTAGAAATAGTGGCGTAACAGGTTAATTTTTGGTATAATAGCGCTAAAGAAGAGGAAAATAATGTCAGACACATTCGAGTTAATAGCAGAAAAACGTGAAGTAACCGGTAAAAAAGTTCAATCAATTCGTCGAAACGGCTATGTCCCAGCGACTGTTTATGAAAAAGGCAAAGAGTCAACAAACGTGCAAGTTGCCTATGTTCCAATGAGCAAAGCTTATTCAGCAGTAGGGCTTGCACAGCCAGTTTCTCTAATTGTTGATAAGAAAAAGTATCTAACTATGATTAAAGATGTGCATATCGACCCATCTAAAAACACGATCATGCATGTTGCATTCCACGCAGTCAACGCTAACGAGCCTGTTGAAGCTGAAGTTCCTGTTCACATCGAGGGTGAAGTACCGGCCGAGAAGCAAGGAAACTTCATTCTACGCCAGAATGACCACGTTCTAGTCGAGGCATTACCTGCAAATCTTCCAGAATTTGTCGTTGTTGATGCTGCATTACTTGTAAACCCAGGTGATCACATTACAGTTGCTGATATCAAGCCTATTCCGAATGTAGAGATACTATCTGAACTTGAACTTACACTTGCGGTTGTCGAAGAACCTCGAGCACAAGAAGAACCAGAAGTGACAGAAGTTGTTGACGCAGCTGATGTTCCAAGCGCCAACGGTGGTGAAGCTACCGAAGAAGCCAAATAGCCAACGAGACAACCTGCCTACTTGACATTTTGTATCATATTGTGATATAATACAGTATTATGCCACAAAAGAAGTTTGAATTTAGGCCACGACCCGGTAAAGATACTCTTGATGAGTGTTATGCTGCAGGATGGAAAAATCCGGAAGATATGGGTTTGGTACTGTCTGGGGTCGATAATGATCCGAACTTTGCTGACGAGCGGTCACCAGCTCGAGCTCGAGCGCGAGCACGGCTAGGAGACTTTGGTAGTTATGTTACGACAATCGGAGTAGTCGTGGATGCCGAGAAAATATCCCCTGTAGCTTGCCCATGTTCCAGTGAAATGATGAACTGGCTATTCCTACCAGTTGGTCACTCTGCAAAAATATCAGTTATTGAGATATAGTCTATCTACTCTTGTAAGAAACCACCGGATTGGTGCTTCCAGAGTCGGGCATAAAGCCCGTTTTTCTTTTTGACGAGCTCACTATGTTTTCCTTCTTCAATAATTTTTCCATCGTCTAATACGATAATTCTGTCCATTTTCTGAATAGTGCTTAGACGGTGGGCAATCACTATAGTTGTCTTACCCTTCATTAGATTAGTTAGAGCTGACTGTATGAGATGTTCACTCTCACTGTCTAGGGCAGATGTGGCCTCATCGAGTACCAGGATTGGTGCATTTTTTAGTATGGCTCTAGCGATCGCAATACGTTGTTTCTGGCCACCCGAAAGTTTAACACCACGTTCGCCAACAAGAGTTTGGTATCCGTTCTCCAGTTTTTCTATGAACTCATGAGCGTAGGCGAGTTTCGCAGCTTCCAGTATTTGTTCATGGTTTGCCCCAGGATTGCCGTATGCAATATTATCGATTAGTGATCTATGAAAAAGTAATGGTTCCTGAGGTACATGAGCAATGAATTTGCGTAAATCTGACTGCTTAAGATTCGCAATGTTTTTGTCCCCAACATTAATTGATCCACTTTGAATATCCATGAATCGTAGGAGTAATTTTGTAATGGTAGTTTTTCCACCGCCACTTGGACCAACAAGGCCAACCTTCTCTCCTTGTTTTAGGCCTAGATTGAAATTATCAAAAAGCTTATCGTGCTGCTTCTCTATGTAGTGAAATACAACATTCTCAAATGTTATTGAAGAATCATTATGATTTAACTTCTGAGGCATATCTGCATCAACTACTGCTCTGCGCGAAAGCAAAATTTCTGTCATTTCATAAGAATCACCAATTGATTTAGCAATATTTCTTTGGGAGTTAACATTAAACTCACGTACGCGCATGAATAGGTCACGGGTGAATGTTGTCGCCAGCAACAACGTACTTAAAGGAGCGATACCCCTTTCTGCCGCAACAATACTGAAAATAACGGCAAGAATGGTTGACGCAGTTAGTGGAATACCTATAATTAGGTCTTTTTTCTGTGTATAGTCACGGAGTGTAAAGTTTTTTGTCTGAACATCATGTAATCGTGCTTGGTAGCGTTTTGACTCGTACGCCTCGGTGGAAAAACTCTTTACTGCTAAGACATTCCCAATGCTATCAGCAAGTTGAGCGGTCGCCTTGTTTTCTGCATTTGCAACTACAGTATTGAGGTCTCTTGCCTTACGGTTTAACAGCGTAGATGCTAAGAAATATACAAATAGCAGAACAAATAAAACCACCGTGTATATTGGTATTCTGCCTGCCAATACTGTAATTGTCATAGCTATAAATATAATCAATGCATAGACTTGCCAGTGAAGAGTGTCTAGTAGCCTTTCGTATGAACCTAAGAATTTTGTTGTTTGTGAAACCATGCTGCCAGAAAATCTATTTGCATGGAAATCAGCGCTTTCACTTATAAGCCTGTCGTAGCACATTTGTGCCAAATCATTACGAACTTTAGTGGAAAGAGTCCATATAATTCGAACAGATAAATACTCTAATATTATTTGAAGAACGCCGCATATAACTAAGCCTGTAATAATCCAGCCAAAGTCTTGAGCAAAATAGTACGGCCCCCCTTCAGCTAGCCTATCAAGTGCTATACCTGTTAGGTAGATGTTAGCTAGATATGTGGAAGCAATATAGAGCGGTCGCGCCACTAGTAGCGCCCCCAGCATTAATGGATATTTTTTTGTTGCTTGCCAGTAGATTTTTAGAGTTTTAGTTCCAAGACTATACTGCACCATATTACTCTTCTTTGTTGACACGGTTTTCCCTGTTTTATAACTTGTGTTTTTGTATTGGACCGGTTGTCTCTCTATTGACTGCCGTTCATGCAAGAATTTAATAAGTTATTATATGATACCGTGCCTTAAATATGATTGCAAGAACTTCGGTCGTTTCTCTGTTAGAATAACTGTATGAATGAAAGTCCTGATAAACATGAAAAACTGAAATCGCACGAAGATGAGGATGACGAGGTGGTTGTTTCTGATTCAGAAGAATCAGATTCTGCTTCCAGCCGTAGCTCCAGAGAAGATTCCAAGGCTGAATTAACTACGCTGCGTGAAAAACAGCCACGTAGAGAAGGGCTGGCGTCATTTTTCAAAACCAAAGCCGAGCGAGAGCTTGGCAATAATACAGAGGAAAAGAAGCAACCGGATGCCACAGAGCAAGACCAGGAATTAGAGCGCCCAGAAGATGGTGAACAGATATCTGATGAGAGTGAAGAAGTAAATGAAAACCTGACAAACGAAGAAGTCCAGGAAGCTACTCTGGCAATTGTCGATGCACGAACCCAAGAAGTTAGTGAGGAACTAGAGACGACCGAATCAGATAGCGTGGACGAATTCGAAGCTCTAGCCGACGCCGTATTTCTGGAATCATTGCAAGATTTGGCAACTAACGAGACAGAAATGACGCCAGAAGTCATAGATGCAGCATTTGAAGAGGCGCTTGAGGATTTGTCAATAAATGAGGAAATTGAACAGCCGGAGGAAGAAGTTGAGCCAGAAGAAGCTGCAGAAGTCGTTGTCATTGACGATGAGGATGACCCAACCTTGCCACCAATAGTCCCGGTTTCTCCACCGACTCCTCCTATAGTGCCGCCCGTTACCTCGAGTCCACCTACCCCACCAGTAGCGCCCCCGATGCCTCCAGCGGGTCCTCCTACTCCACCTATGGGGCCTACAGCTGGCCCACCTACACCTGGAGTTAACTACAATTACGGGCCACAGTATAACCCAAATGTCGCGCAGAACAACATAAACACCCCAGCTCCAATTATCATAGAAGAAATTCATAACCATCACAGCGACTTACTACTCGGAGCTATTCTGGGATACATCATCGGGAGACGTGGGGGTAGGAAGCGCACAGAAAAGAAATTGATTCCGAAAATTGAGAAGCTCGAAAACCAGGTCAAGACCCTGCACGATACGATTATCGAAAAAGAAGTTCAGATTAGAAAAATCGCCCGTGAAAATGCAGAAACAATTAAGCGTAAACTTGAAACTAATAGTACTAAAGCACCAGCAAGCGCTGCATTAATATTAGAGCGCCGCAAAACTAGGAAAGAAGTAAAAGAAACACTCAGGCGACGCGAAATTCTGGCTAGTGACCCGGGTGTCGAAAAAATTGGCAAGTTCAGCCTGCCAGCACTAAAAGTCTTCCATGAACGTCGGCTTCCTGATGGAACCGAAAACAGCCCATCAAGAAAGCGTGTAGAAGTTATGGATGAATCGGAACTTATAGAAAAAGCACAATTAATCTTTGTACATAATTTGTCGGTTGTAGAAATGTATCAGCACAATCGGCTTACACTAGATTCTCTCAGACAAGTCACCAAAGAGTATTTGCGCAGCGGCCCTTATGAGCAGACCTTTATGCGTGAGTTATTGCCCGACCCAGAAGAAATTGAAAACAAGCGAAATCAAGTAGCTAGTGTGGAATCGACAATCGACCACCAGGACATGAAAGAGATTTACGGTAACCATTCAAAAGACTCTAATAAATTTGTAAACACAAATACCCCAGAACCGCCTAGGTTAATCAATCAAACAATTACTATGAATAGTGACATGCCCACTGCTGAGAAAATTGCACAAAAAACTCCCAAGCCTGCACAGCCTAAAGTTAAAAAAACGATAGTATCGGGTGCAATTACTGGAATTGTCATAGCAGCTATCATTGCTGTCGCTCTACTGATTCGCTAGCTCTACCCCTGGAAGTTTGCTATAATATGAGGCAATAAACCCATGCAGAAAATCATACTATACTACAAATTTGTACCAATTATAGACCCAGCTATGACTATGCATTGGCAGCGTGAACTCTGCACAAGACTTGGCCTAAAGGGCAGAATTATAATTAGTCCACACGGTATCAACGGAACTCTGGGCGGTGACATAGAAGCGCTTCGTGTCTACAAACGTGCGATGAATGAGTCAGTCGTTTTCAGAGACATTACTTATAAGTGGAGTAATGGCGTCAAAGACCATTTCCCTAAATTGAAGGTAAAAGTTAAATCAGAAATAGTTGCATTTGAAGCCGCTGACGAAATAGTAGTAACAGAAAAGGGAGTAGTTAACGGTGGTAAACACCTCAAGCCGGAAGCTCTGCACAGACTTGTCGCAGATAAGAAAGAATCTGGTGAAGATGTAATATTCTACGACGGCAGAAACATGTACGAGGCCCAAATCGGACGATTCAAGAATACTATTATACCCAGAACAGTTACTAGCAGAGATTTCAAAGAAGATTTAGAAAGTGGGGAAATCAGCAAATACAAAGACAAGCCAATCGTGACGTACTGCACCGGCGGAATACGCTGCGAAATTCTGAGCGCGATGATGCTAAACCGCGGATACAAAGAAGTCTATCAAATGGACGGCGGAATTGTTAAATACGGAGAAAAATTCGCAGATGACGGCCTCTGGGAAGGCAAATTATTCGTCTTCGATGACCGCATGCAAATGGGTTTCTCAGACAAAGCCAAAGATATTGCTGTCTGCGAAAATTGTGGCAAGAAAACTTCGCATCAGATTAATTCCACAAATATCAGGCGCAAACTACATGTCATGTGTGAGTCCTGCGCAACCACTGCTTCAGTACGTGATTAAAACTGACAGCGAATCAGTTCGTAAAACTTGAGAACAATTTCGTAAGGGCAAAAAGCCCGGCCGGTCTATAGATGAATACGTCTGAAATAATCGCAAACTTTGTAACTCAAGTAGATGATAGATTCAATAGACTTGAAGAGCGTATGGATAGGCTTGAACAGTCACACCAAAGACTTCTGAATACAATAGACGCATTTGTGTCTCGCATCGATTCGTACGAAACCGAACAGACCATGCGTGATAATCAGTTTATTAAACTACTTGCGTGGGCACGAAAAGTGTCTGAAAAAACCGGCATTCCACTAGAAAATCTATAAATTTCAATCTCTTTTGAAGTGATGTGAAATAATAGGTGTATGTCAGATGCTTTGAAGAAAAAGTTAGCTACCCTTCCAATAACTCCAGGTGTTTACTTTCATAAAGACGCTTCGGGAGAGATTATTTATATTGGCAAGGCCGCAGTGCTCAAAAACCGGGTTCGGCAGTATTTCCAGAAATCTAGAACTCGAGACCCAAAAACTGATGCGCTTGTTGCGGAAATTGTAGACACTGACTGGATTGAAGTTGAAACAGAGATAGATGCTCTATTTCTGGAGGCAGAAATGGTGCGTCGCTATCTGCCTCGCTACAACATTCTGCTTCGCGACGACAAATCACTGAGCTATGTGCGGATAGATATTAAAAGTGATTATCCTACAGTTAGCATGACCCGTCGTCCGCTCGATGACGGCGCCGACTACTTTGGCCCGTACATGAACGCTTATTCTGTCCGTAAAGCACTTAAGTATTTGCGCCGTATATTCCCATATGCCGTCGAGAGACAAGAGGGTACGATGGGTAGTAAATTGTATGAACAAATAGGCCTAGACCCAGGTCTGGATTCTGGGCGAACGAGTCTAGATGAATATCGAGCGAATTTGCGTCAACTAGCTCAGTATTTACGCGGTGGTCGTAAGACAATTATGAATTCTATAGAAAAAGAAATGAAACTTGCCGCAAAGCAAAATGACTTTGAGCAGGCAGCAAAACTCAGGAATCAGCTGTATGAACTTCGGGCTCTTTCCAAACAAATTGTGTTTGGCGACCGTGAATTTCTAGATATTAGCAAAGACAAAGGTTTGAGTGGACTTGGTGACTTGCTGGGCATAGAACCACCAAAGCGAATAGAAGGCTACGATATATCGCATATGAGCGGTACTGACAACGTGGCTAGTATGGTTGTCTTCCGGTCGGGCATGCCAGAGAAAGCAGCCTACAGAAAGTTCAAAATGCGCCTAAAGGGCAATAACGATTTTGCACATATGTCAGAGGCGATCACGCGCCGTCTGGGACAAAAAAATGTTAAGAGTTGGGGGTTGCCAAACCTATTCCTGATTGATGGCGGTAAAGGACAGCTTGCGGCCGCTTTGAAGGCTCGCGACGCTTCGGGCCACGCAAATATTCCTATGGTTGGACTTGCAAAAAGAGAAGAACAGATAGTTGTGGAGAGAAACAAGTCAAACGTCGATTGTCAAAATGTCGAAAGTATCGCTCAAAAACTAGGCGGTTATGTGACAGAATCTGATGATTTCATTCTGATAAATTTGCCTCATTCAACCGACATAATAAAATTACTGCAGCGTATTCGTGACGAGTCTCATAGATTTGCCGTTAGTTATCACTCTACACTCAAGCAAAACCGCCAAACGACCAGTTGGCTGGATGAAGTGCCCGGTATTGGCCCGCTGACTAAGAAAAAACTAATCAGAAACTTTGGTAGTGCGCGCGGTGTAACCCAGGCTCGAGATTTTGAGCTGGTCAAAGTTCTGGGCGACAAAAAAGCCGAAATCCTAAAACAGTACATCAGATTACAGAAAAATTGACGTAAACGCAGAATATCGTTATGATAATAATCTATATGAGCAACAAGCAAACATACAGACAAATATCTAAGGCTAATGCTCCCTATTACGAGACTACAGATCGTTATCAAACTCTAGTTGCCTAAAAACACAAAAAATATTTATAAACTTGTCTGATTTTTGTGTTGGCACGTTCCAGGGCGCTTTTAAGCCTTAACAAGGAGTTCTGTATGAATATGAATAATTTTGAACTTCCTCCGAAAGAATTATTTATCGGTCCTATTAAATGGTTCGGTGTAAATAATCCTAAAATTGCGCATGTCAATCCGTTAAAAGAACAAATAAGTTTAACTAAATCATGGGAGGAGTTGTTCTGGACGGGACGCAACCAGAGTCCATTGCAACTCGAAACGCTAGCTCGCTGCTTGAGTATGGTTATTCCGGGAGATCTTTCAGATAGCGTTAATATAGCATGTGAAAATGATTTCGATGAAATAGAAATTGGCTTCGAAAAACGAGCGAAACCAGATCAAATATTCGGAGAAGATCAGCTGAAGTTTGGGCGTATTCCTGAAGGACCAGGTAATCTCTCAAGATGGATAATGGTAGGGGTGGCACCCAGAATTGCAATTGCTGGGATTGTAAGTAGACCATGGTTACCTCCATTTATGTATGAAGAGGGGGAGCCGGGGTCTGTCAATATTAGGATGCTACCTATAAGAGTTGATGTGGCATCTGAACTTGCGCATTTAGCTACAATTGTCTAACACTGTTATACTGACTTCTAATGAATCAGTTTAGCGCAAAGTTTTTTGCTGGGAATAGGGAGCGGCTTATTAAGTCGCTCCCAGACTCTCTGATTTTAATACCTGCCCATTGTATCTTACAGATGTCGGCAGATCAGACTTTTCCTTTTCGGCAAGATAGCAATTTCTGGTATTTGTTAGGCATTAATGAGCCAGATTTAGTCGCCGGAATAGACACATCTGCCGGCAATACAACTTTATTCTTACCAGAACGTGATGCATATCATACAGAGTGGGACGGAGCGTATGATATCGCAGAGTTTCGTAATCAAAGCGGTGTGGAAAACTTTGAATCGATGGCAAAGCTGCCTGACTATATCAGAAACGCTCACAACAAAAAGATGCGAATTGGTTATTTAGAACCGGCATCAGTAAAAGTTGAACCCTATGGATTCTACTCAAATCCTGCCAGAGCAAACGTTGCAGGAATAATCAAAAAAATCGTACCAGAACCCAAAGATATCCGTATCGATATTGCGCGTTTACGCCAAATCAAACAACCCCTAGAAATACAATCAATCCAAAAGGCAATTGATATAACAGCCAAGGCTATGCTGGAGGCGCAGGAATTTATAAAGTCCAAAAATGGTTTGGAGTTTAGCGAAAAGGATATAGAAAATATATTCTCGAAGAATTTTGTAGACTGCGGAGGACATGCCTACGAACCCATAATTGCCTCTGGGAAAAATGCTGCAACTATCCACTATATGAAGAATTCGCAACCTGTTGCGCAGGATGCCTTCTTGCTTTTGGATGTAGGCGCTAGAGTGAACGGGTATTCGGCTGATATCAGCAGAACATGGTTCGTGGGCAAGAAAGTCACTGAGACACACAAGCAACTTTACGCTGCGGTTTTAGAGATTCAAAATTTTGCATTCGGGAAATTAAGGCCGGGAGTAATACTCAAAGAATACCAAACAGAGGTTGAGGCATTTGCGTTCAAATTATTCAAAAAGCTAGGAATAAATATTGAGCAATATCCGCACGGTTTCTCGCACTTCCTGGGGCTAGACACACATGATGCAGGTGATTATCACTCGCCACTCTCAGAAAACTCTGTATTAACGGTGGAGCCGGGTATTTATTTACCAGAAGAGGGAATCGGCATCCGAATAGAAGACGATGTGCGCATCACGAGTGACGGAATAGAGATTATGTCTAAACAAATCCCGTCAAATTTGCTATACTAGGTAGTAATAAATGCATAATCGAACAAGTAGATTTTTGGTACGTTGGGCTGTGTCTAGCCTTGGGCTTTGGATAGCTGCTGAGTTGTTGGGTAAAGACAGCATCAGCTACGAAGGACGACTTAGTGTAGTCGTAATTTCCGGGCTCATACTAGCAATTGTGAACACTATAATTCGCCCAGTAGTTGTTTTTCTAACCCTGCCGGCTGTTCTGCTGACGCTTGGCATATTCATGTTGTTTATCAACGGTTTCATGGTCGTGCTGGCCGCTTGGCTGTATGAACCGCTAGAAGTTGCTGGATTTGGTATAGCAATAGTTACCGGTATCGTCATAGGTCTGGTAAACTGGTTAGTATCAGCATTGTTGGAGGAAAAATAAATGAGTTTCTGGAATGTTATTACAATCGTGTCGTCAATACTGATGGCTATACTAATATTAGTTCAGGTGCGTGGTGCTGGATTGGGTGCAGGCCTAGGCGGTAGTGGAAGCAGCGAAATGAACACCGTGCGTCGTGGGTCAGACAAAACAATATTTCAGCTTACTATGATTTTTGCTGTTATATTTGCTTTGTCAATTTTGTTAGAAATTATTTTGGCATAGGTCTTTGTTCATTTTCTGACTTACAAGTTAACTATAAGTAGCACGATTTAGAAGTGGAGGACAGCTAGCACAAATGTCTTTAATCGATAGAAAAACAAAACTCAAAGCCCGTCGTATGATTCGTCAACAGAAACGGCTCGCTGAATCCGTTAGCGTGCAAGCAGACGAAGACCTAAACAGACTATTTTTCCGCCGTTTCGGTAGACTTCAGGCAGTCAAAAGATTTGTTTCTGTCTGGACAGTTTTAGTATTATTACTCGGTATTGGAGCTTTGTGGCAGGTGCGTGGAATGGATAGTTTTTATCTGGAAACTGCACCTATTGACGGCGGCGTATACCGTGAGGGAATAATTGGCACTTTTACTAATGCTAATCCACTGTTCGCAACTAGCTCGGTTGATACCTCGGTATCGAAATTAATATTTTCTGGATTATTCAAAATCTCTCCAAAAGGAGAAGTAATCGGTGAATTGGGAGAAAAAGTTGAAGTAGATGAGCGCGGAATTGTCTATACGGTAACTTTGCGTGATGAAGTTTTCTGGCAAGACGGCCAGGAGTTTAGTGCCGATGATGTAGTGTTTACCTATAAAACTATACAAAATCCCGCTTCTCGTTCACCGCTCCGTAGCAACTGGCAGGGCGTAAAAGTAACAAAGACTGACGAAAAAACAGTAGTTTTCACGCTCCCTAGTCCACTAAGCTCTTTTTCCTACGCCCTAGTTAACGGCATTGTCCCAGAACACATATTGGGCGGAGTTGAAGCGGAGGATCTTCGTAGTAGCAACTTCAATACAGTGAAACCAGTTGGCACAGGTCAGTTCCAGCTAAAGGCACTAGAGGTGTCGGGTGCTGAAATAGATTCAAGGCAAGAGCGCATAGCGCTGGTTAGAAATGAAGGATATTTTGGTACTAAACCCGGGCTTGATTCTGTGGTGATTCGTTCCTATCGTGATGAAGACTCAATGATTAAAGATTTTGACGGTCAGCTTATAAAGTCTATGGTGGGCCTTAGTTCTGTTCCAGATACGTTGAAGGACCAGGAATTAGTAACATTGCAACAGGCGCCACTGACTAGTACAGTAATGATTTTCTTAAACAACTCTAGTAAAATTCTGCAGGACAAAAAACTGCGACAGGCGCTATTGTACGCAACCGACTCCGATTCGATACGCAAGACACTGAGCTATAATGCAATCGCCTCTGACAGTCCTTTTCTAAAAAGCCAATTTGCCTACAACCCAGAAACAGTTCAATTGCCCTACGATTTGGGCCAAGCAAATGCACTTCTTGATGAGTTGGGCTGGGTAATGGGTGAAGAAGGTATAAGGGTGAAAGATGGAATCCCGTTATCACTAAGGTTAGTTTCGCAGAGCCTGTCAGAGTACGCCTCCATCACACAAAAATTGCAGCAGGACTGGAGTGCACTGGGTATTAGAATAGAAGCGATTCTGCAACCGGAGGCGGATATACAAGTAAATGCGTTGGCAAGACACGATTACGACATATTTTTGTACGGTATTTCCGTGGGTTATGACCCGGACATATTTGCCTATTGGCATAGTTCTCAAGCGGACCCAAACTCTTCTAGCCTGAACTTGTCAGAGTATAAAGATGCAGTGTCTGATGTTGCGCTTGAAGCTGGCAGAACTAGGCTCGACAAGGATCTTCGAAAAGTTAAATACCAACCTTTCCTAGAACGTTGGCGCGAAGATGCCCCTGCAAAAGCACTGTATCAGCCAAGGTTTTTTATGGTAACACGCGGAACATTCGTGGGCTTTGAGGGTGGCTATATGAACTCTGCAACCGACAGATATTGGTCTATCGCAAATTGGAAAGTAAGAAACGCTGACGTTATAAAATAACATACTCCAGCGGTAGTTCTTATGCTATGATAGTGGAATACGAAAAGAAAGGTTGATACAGCGTGAATGCCGTTAGAATTATGTCAGTAGACAATAGATATTTTTTACTTAATCCAACCGTATCAATACATATAAATATGAGTCTGGAGAAATTCTAACGGTATGAATAAAGTTGCCCATTATCTACAACAGCATCTGGTCGGTGAGGTACTAACCAGTCCAGACGTACTACGATATTTCTCTACAGACGAGAGCATATTTGAAATTAAACCACTGCTGGTAGTACATCCAAGAAACGAAAACGATATCAGAAAGGCAGCTAGGTTTAGCTGGCAACTTGCCGAGCGGGGTCGGTCTATACCGATTACGATTAAGGGCAAAGGCACCGACCAAACAGGTGCATCACTAGGTTCCGGAATTATCCTAACTACTCCTGCGCACATGAACAAGATTATTGAGCTTGACCCTAAATCCGGAATCGTGACGGTTGAGTCGGGAACACTCGTTGGCAAATTACAGCAGACACTATACACACACGGGCGCTTTTTGCCTTCGGTGTCGAGTTCTGCAGAATACAGCACGATCGGTGGTGCCGTTGCAAACAACGACGCTGGGAGTTCATCATACAAATACGGTCCGATTCGGGAGTATGTTCAAGGCCTCAGAGTAGTACTAGCTAATGGGGAGCTAATCCGTACCGGCAGGCTTAGTAAAAGGGAGTTTAACAAAAAACTAGGACTTGCATCTTTTGAAGGGGAAATTTATCGTTCACTTGATAAGTTGATTGAAGAATCCAGCGAAGCCATATCCGAAATTTCTGCACTTGGTGAGCGTAGTAACGTCGGATACGATATCGCAGATGTTAAGCAAAAAGACGGTTCGTTCGATTTAACTCCACTTTTTGTAGGTAGCCAAGGGACTCTAGGGTTGATCACTGAAATCGTACTGGATACAGAAGCGCACAGCGCACAGTCTGATTTGATGGTCGTTATGTTTGCGGACAAAAACCAAGCATGGGAAGCCGTTGCAAAGATTAACGCTATGAAAGACGGGCCGTTATCGATTGATTTTATAGATAAAAATCTAGTTTCATATGTACAAGGTATTAATCCTAATCTACTGAAATCTACTGTGCAAAACCAGACGCCAGACATTACATTATTTATTGAAATTGAACGAATAGCGGCAAGAACTTCAAAGAAGATTCAGAAGAAAATCCGAAAAATAGTCGATGAACTACAAGCAGAAGTTGCAGAGCCAAACTCTGAAGAAAAGAATGCTTGGTTGGCACTCAAAGACAGTGCATCATTGTTCATTAGTCATTCAGATACCGCTGTTCGGGCGGTACCAGTTACAGATGATGCTGATGTTCCGGTCGCTAAATGCCCAGCATTTTTGTCTAGAGTAGAAGAACTCATGACAAAGCACGGACAGAATCAGTACGCTATTTGGGGGCAGGCAGGAAGTGGCGTTGTTCATACTGCCCCACTGTTTGATCTGTCTCAAGTAGGTGATAGACAAAAAATGTTCAAACTTATGGACGAATATTACGCTCTTGTCGTAGAAATGGGCGGCTCAGTTGCGGGAGAATTTGGTGAAGGACGACTCAGAGGAGCACAGCTAGAAAGATTACTTAGCCCCCAAATTATGAATACAATGAATCAAGTCAAGACAATATTGGACCCGCACAACATGTTGAACCCAGGTGTTAAGGTCAGGGTTGACTCCGAAGGACTAAAGTCTATAGTTCGCAGTTCATACTCACTTGACCACCAGTACAGCCACTTGCCTCGTAGCTAGGCTGTCAAATTTGCAAATAAAAAACTGACTAAATCGTCAGTTTTTTATTTGGTGCGCGAGAGAGGACTTGGTCACGCTAGCGCGACCCCAGAATTTTCAAGCATGAAACAAATTTCATTGCTGAAAGATTCTCTTGCAAAATGCCGAACGGCATTTTTCACCTTCACACCATTTTTAGGGTGAAGGTTTAAGTCTTTTCAAGTACCAAATAAAAAACAGGCCATTGGCCTGCTCTTTATTTGGTGGAGCTATACAACTCCGCTAGAACCTATTTTATCTCAAAAAGTTAAAAAACGAGAGCGATTAGCCCCGCTGTTTGCCAGCCAAAGGCTGACCCGC
>JAYSZA010000028.1:0-28891 GCA_043727115.1 Candidatus Saccharimonadota bacterium | reverse complement strand
GGCATTAGCGTGACCGACCAAAGGGAGTCCCGCAGTCATAATCTATTTCATTTCCTTGGTTTTGCTAGGACTGTTTTTGGTTGGGAGTAGCTCTTTTGGTTACTTTTCTAGCTACAGAGAAAAGTAACTTGAAAAGGCTTTGAAAAAGCCGTCGAAATGTAGCGTTTTAGGCATTCTCTAGTACTTCTAGAGCTTCTGCGACTGTGTTCGTGTGCATTATGCGGTCGCGTAATTCTGATGCACCTGGAAAACCACTGATGTAGACTTTTGCGAACTTTTTGAGCGGGCTAAATGGACGTTCGGCATTTGGATAAATTTCATCATGCAATTCTATATGTCTGACGAGTAATTTGATTCTGTCTTCTCTAGATACGCTATCCCACACACTTGGGCACTGACACCCACTTCGCAATTCGAGATTATGTGCATTTTCTCTTTGAGAAACGGAGCGAGCCGTATGAACATACGGTGATGTGAGTATCGCAGAAGAAAAATGTGCAGAATCCGAAAAAGCCGGCAGTCCTGCTGGCTCTGCCAGTTGACAGGACGGCTGGTGCGTAGTGGGTGCAAAGCAATATGGGTCCTGGAATACCCCGCGGCCAATCATAATTCCATCCACACCATGCTTTTCTGCCAATTCCTCCCCTTGCTTTCGGTTCATAATATCGCCGTTCATGACAATTTTTGTGTCAGGAGAAATTTTGTCGCGTAGTGCCACAATCGGCTCAATTGCATCCCACTGTGCTGGGACTTTACTCATCTGTCTAGTAGTACGTACGTGCACAGTCAGAATTGATGGCTTTTGGCCTAGTAAAAATTCATGCCAACTATAATCAATCTCACCAAAGCCTAAGCGGGTCTTGATACTAAGCGGAAAATCACCAGCACCTCTTTTTGTTGCCTCAATAATTGCTAGCGCTTTGTCACGGAGTTCAGGCTGAGCTAGAGCAGAACAACATTCGTTTTTGACGACGTTCTTTTCTGGACAGCCAAAATTGAGGTCAACACCGTCAAATCCTGGAATTGTACCATCAGCAATTTCACGAGCTATAGTTTCAAAATTCTCAGGTGTTTTGCCCCAAATCTGAGCAATAACTGGGGTAGTGTCCAGTTCTACGCCCAGTTTTCTGATGACTTTGGAGCGCCCACGACTACAAAGTCCATCGACATTCACAAACTCCGTTACCGTGTAGTCTGCAGGCGCGCAATCAGCCACAATACGTCGAAATACCGTATCGGTGACATCGTCCATCGGTGCAAGAATAAAAAAAGGCGAACTCATTGTATGCATTATACTTCTAAGATGCCTTGCGCAGAACTGTTCGAGCTACTTTTGATGCTTCTTGAAGAATTTCAGAATCTGCGACTTCGACTGCTAGATCTTGAAGAATAAGCCCATGCAGAGCAACGCGATTAGTCTGATCCAAAATCGCATCTTTAATAGTCGACCGTACATCACCTACCTTAATCTGCATCATTCGTGTCTTCAGCCATTTGGTCACTACTTTTGAACGTTCTTCTGCTGTGTAGGGATCTTCCAGGACCTTGTTCATACCAGGAACTATATACTCACTGTTTTTGTTACGTCGTGTGCGCAATACATCAAAATGTGGAGACACGGTTTCGTCACCGGCTTCATGCTCAACTTTTCCTGAAGCCCTTAGCTGGGATAAGTCCATGAAGCGGACCAAAGGTATAGCTCTCTGCATCTCAGAGTTCAGCGCAACAGCAAGCGACAAATTAGGATTATCAACATCACTCAAAAGTCTGTCTACATCTAGTAAATCAACGAGCTGAGTAGAAGCCTGTCTGTGCCAATCCGCAAATTCAAAAGCGATACTTCGGCCCGCCTGCTTTGCAAACTCTAACGCAGCTGCGTATCCGTGATGTTTGCCATGAAAATTACCCACCTCTACTAGTTGGCTCTGAGTCCCTAATTCAAATTTTTGACTTTTTATGTAATCCAGATAAGTCACCACCATGTTTTTTTCTTCATTGGTAGTCGGCAAAAATCCAGCATTTTCTGCTTCCGCTAGAATAATCAGCTTCTCACGCGTAGATAGCCCAGGTACTTTTTCTACTTCTGGAACCTCTACTGGCTCTTGTACATTAGGCCTATCTGCCCCAACCCCCATATGCTGGTTTAATAGATCACTCCATAATTCTCGGGCTTTTTGACGAGCTTTAAATTTATGCTTACCAGCAAACCGCATAGTAAATCTGTCGTAAGTCCTGCCTGCTTCTGTCTCTATTTGACCAGGGTCACCTTCCTGCAAAGCAACCAGCCCATAAGCTCTGTAGAATACTTGTCTGGCTTCGCTTTGTAAATTCATGGCGGACTCGGCTGAATTACGGGATGTAGCCTGTTGCTTAGTCAATCTGTACTCAATATCTACGTTTTTTGGAACTGGATTAAGCCGGCCGATTCGATCTAGCTCGACGACCCTGTCGAACATTTCAAGTACATTGTTAAGATGTGAATATCGCTCAATTAGAGGTACAGCAACCTGCTCTACTGCACCCATATCTCTAGGAATAATAATATTACCACTAGCAACAAAAAGCCGCTCTTGTTCTGGCCTAGGAAAGCTCTCAATCATTTCAATAACCTATAGTTTGATGACCATTTGCATGGGCACAAGGAATTACCTGGGCACAATCACCACATATTACCTGGGCTACATTTTGTACTCTTTTGTCGGCAGAAAATGACTCTTCAGCCGTTTCGAATACAAGTTCGCCTGTGAGAGCAGCTGCGAGTCCACCGCCGATACCTTGAAGCTGGCTGGCTCGTCTTGCATTCGGGTCCCAACCACTTGGTTTTTTAATAGAACTATTATACGCACCAGGATGTGCTAAATCGTACTCTTCTGAAGGTGATAGACGGCGTGCGTCTGGCTGATCTGGTGTCTGATCGAGTAGTGATGGTTGATAAATAGCCATAATGCTCTATTATATCACACTTATGGCTATAAATCAACGATCCTTAGTTTTTAGGCTGCGGATAGAGACGTTAGTTGAGGTTGAGTTTCTTGAGCAAATTGGTGAATAGGCTCGATCAAACAGACAGGCTCTGGAGTAATCACCGGTAAAGTAGCTTCGTTTGGGTCCGCTATCTGGCAGACTGCGCGACCGTAAAAAACCCACTCAAATATTACATCTCTAATTTCTGGGTTATTTTCAAGCATTTCTAGGACTTGAGATTCGCGCTTCCACCTATGTATTTCTATTTCTGGACTAGGGATAGAATTGACAACAGGATATAAGTGATACGCTGCCAGAGTTCCTACTGTTTTTCCAACTGCGCTACAATCCACAGCGATAGGAGGCTCTACACTGTAAAAACACTCTCTATACCAAAAACTACCTACTTCGTATGTTTGTTTTTTGACCATAATTCAGTTATACAACCGCAAGCATTAATAGTCAAAAATATTCCTGTGCATAACTGCTGTTGTATCTATTCCCAGCGAAAAACTTTGAATGCAATGATGTAGACAATAACAGTCCAGCCAAACATAACACCAAGCTGCGGCGCTAAGTCTAAAAGACTTGCGTTCTCAGTAATAATCAAACGAATTGAGTCAATTGTCGGTGTAAGTGGGATGAACTTTGTGATACCCTGCAAAAACTCTGGCATCAAAAACGTTGGGAAAAACACGCCGCTCAAGAACATCATTGGAAGGGTTACGACCTGCGCTAACGGTGCGGCCTGGTTTTCGTTCTTTGCCCAGCCACCAAGAGCCAATCCTATCCCAAACAACATGATTGTTCCAAGGGCAACAATAAATACCAGATTCAGATAGTTCCCACGCATATTCAAGTCAAAGAATAGAACTGCGGCGCTATACATAATCACCAAAGCTAGAAAGCCTACAAAAGCGTTAGAAAGGACATTACCCGTGAAATATTGCCAAACTTTCAGTGTAGTCGTCTGGTAGCGACGCAGCACTCCGCGCTGTTTTAGGCGGGGGAATACTGTTGTAGGACCAAAAATACCCAAACTAAGCAATGTAAAACCAAGAATTCCAGAGAAAGTGTAGTCAAACTGGGTAAGTCCTTTGGTAGCTGTAGATTCCGCTACTACCGTAAAAGGTTTGGTGGTTTCAACAAGTGACTGATTAATCTCGGCAAATGTTGCATCCAGTATTGAGGCGAGTGTTCGGCCGCCGGTTTCGTTTGACTGATCATACAAAACTCGTGCTTCCCCAGTTGGATATTGAGCGCCTTCGGTAACTACACCAAAGTTTTCGGGTAAGATAATCGTTGCTTCTAGCTGGCCACGATTCATTTTTTCTTTTGCTTTTTCGACATCTGTAACGTCTTGATCAATTGCAAAGATATCGTTATCTTTGAGCTGCTGTTCGAACTTGGTTGCAAATTCAGACTTCGATTCGTTCAGTAACCCTACCCTGAAGGATATCTCGTTATCACCACTGAAAATGGAGCCAAATATAGTCAAGAAAATTAACGGAAAGACAAAAACGAAGAAGATAGCGGTTTTATCACGGAATAGTCTTTTTATGTCAATGCGGGCAAAGGTAATCACGGGCAGCATGTTTCGTTTGAATTTGTCCAAAATTAATCCCTTAGCGCCTTTCCAGTTAAATCAATAAACACGTCTTCTAGATTAGCCTGTTCGACATGCTGGGTTTTGTTGAAGCCCTTTTTGAGTAAATTCTTGATTAGATTCTTTGGCGTATCAAGTGCAATTATATTACCCTTGTCCATGACGGCGACTCTATCACAAAGTAGCTCAGCCTCATCCATATAATGAGTTGTCATAACAACTGTCACGCCACGGTCACGAACCTCACCGATTAATTCCCAAAGATTACGTCTTGCCTGGGGATCAAGACCGGTTGTTGGTTCATCCAAGAAAAACACCTTCGGCCCATGTACTAGCGCTGCAGCGATACTAAACCGCTGTCTCTGGCCTCCAGAAAGCTGCTCCGGATAGCTGTTGGCCTTGTCTTCCAAATGAACATCGGCAAGAAACTTCTTTGCATCGACTTTTTCTCCGTAGGTTGAGGCAAAAAAGTCTATTAGTTCTGTTAATTTGGTTTTTTCCTCGAACGAAGGCGTCTGAGGTTGAACTCCTATTAGTGATTTTATTTTCTCTGGGTTCTTCGCTATATCTATCCCGTCTAGTGTAGCCGAACCGCTGTCAATCGGTCGCAAGGCCTCCAACATCTCTAGAGTTGTAGTTTTTCCTGCTCCGTTTGGTCCTAGGATACCAAAAACTTCACCCTTGTGAACTTCAAAGGAAATTTTGTTTACGACGTTCTTGCCATCATAGGTTTTGGTCAGGTCCTTGACTGTAATAATTTGTTTCATATTGACTACAGAATACCAATTTTTACTATTCGATACTAAAATAAAAAACGACTCCGATTGTTTAGGGCCAGAGTCGTTTAGTATTATTCAGCTAAATATTGGTAGCGTGAATTATTTATTACGGCTAACAGTTAGGAAACCGTTACGTGGATTTTCGTTAACTTGCATTCCTGCTGGAACTGCGTCGATTGCTTCTGCACGCTCATCCTTTGAGAAATAATAGATTGTTTGGTTCTTACCACCACGGAGTGTTACGTCCTTTGAGTTTAGATAGTAAGTTACACCTTTTGAGTTTGTGTGCTTGTATGCCATTGCTTAGTACACCTTTCCCCTCTCGAACTTAGTTAGTGATTCCACCATACCCCTTGATAGTAACTCTTGTCAATATTTTTATTACTGACTGATACAAAAAACTGTTGCGTCTAATCATGCTTATGCATTACACTAAAAGCTGTATTACGAGTAAAAAGTTAAGAAAGGTTAGGTGGAAAATGGATTTTGCCAATAGAGGCAATCGCCCAAATGCAGCGCCTCAGCAACCAGCGGGCATGCAACAGGAACAACAAACTCAGAGCTTTCAGCCATTGAATAATTCTGATAAGAAGGACAGGAAGCGCTTTGATTTTGGCAAGGTTACTTCAGGTGTTTTATTAATAGGAACTACTTTTCTTGTATTAGCACTTATACTTGGTTTAGTCTTTGGAGTTGGCGGCGAGAGCAAAGAAGCTGACCAAATTCGAGACGACAAATATCAGGCTGTTTTCTTAAACAGTCAAGATGGACAGGTATATTTCGGTAAACTTGATGTCTACAACGAAGATTTATACATATTAACTGACATTTACTATGTTCGTGTTGAAAACCCAATACAGCCAGAAGGCGCCAACCAAACACAGCAACCAAACATAAGTTTGGCTAAGCTTGGTAACGAACTTCACGGTCCACAAGATGTGATGTACATCTCACGTGACAAGGTCCTGTACTGGGAAAACTTGAAGGATGATGGTCAAGTCGTTACTGCAATCACTCAGTTCAAAGCAAACGGTGAAAAAGCACCTGAAACCGAAGACACAACGAATGATTCAACAGCACCAAGTACCACGACTCCTGCAACAGAAGAAACAACGACTCCAACTACGACAACTCCAGCTCCTTAATTGAGCTTAGGGTTACATATAGAAAAACCGCTCGATGTAGGGCGGTTTTTCTATATACGGACTCTTTTTATTATTGCTTATAAACGGACAGAAAAATTAATTGCCTAGATGCACCATGCTCTTAGTTCTAAAGTATAGAATCAGGTCAATTGAGAATAGTAGTCCAAATATACCAGCAATCACCATGCTGATACCGGCCAAATCAGGAGACCAGCGTGGTGGCACAAAATCGAACTTATAGAAATCATCCTCAATCGTGGCCGGTTTCACCGTGTTGTTGTCTATGTATGTCTGAACACACGGCACGCGACCACTTTGCAGTTCCCCTACGCCGTGAATCGCCTCACACTCTGCCTGTGCCTTTGCGTACACGTCATCATTAGCCTGCGTAACCCTTGCGTTCTCTGCTTCGACCAGCCGTGAATAAGTACCGCTTAACTGTATTGGAGGCTTAACCCCAAGCTCACTACCTATCTGGGTATTCATATGATTATAGATATAGATTCGCAAATCATTCAACGCAGTCTCCACATCACCACCAGATTGATCAACAGCAATTAGCGCATCGTATCTGTCCTTTGCACCTTGAGAATTGGCCGTTAGACCGATAATGCTGAGTGCGACGAAAAAAACCGTTACTACTCCGAACACTGCTAATCGTAACAGCGCTCTCTTTTCTAGATGCTTATGTTTTGTCATAGGCCTATTATACCTTCTTTAGCGCCGGGAAGCGCTGAAACAGTGCCCCTGCGCTAATTACACCTACTGCTATAAAACTCCATGCCAGTACACTTAGAGGGTCATAAAATTGGCTAAAAACAAGCAACGCAAGCCAATACAATGCTTTAAAAGCAGCTAGTACCATCTCAGCAAAACTAATGTAGACTATCCTGTAGCCTTCTATAGTGTCGGTTTGATCGTAAAAACCCTTCACGATTGGTATATTGTAGGCCAGAGTAACCGGCTCGTTAACCATACTAACCCCGACTACTCCTGCAGGCGTCAACATGAAAGGCCTTAGAATATGAACTAGAAGATTCGTCCAAGTACCAACTCTGAGAAGTTCAAGACCTTTGCCACCGTCTACCATTCTTCCAAACCAGCGAGCAAGTAGAATTGAGGCAATGGTTGAAATGGATACTAAAAAACCTACTTTGGCGTAGGTATCATCAGTAAAAACAGTCAAAGCTATGAGTAGAGGCCAAGTGACGATTGTGGCTACTCTATCTATATTGAACGCACCCATCGCGATGTAATCATACTTGAATCGAGCCCAAGGAAATCCACGAAATGTGATATTCTGATGAGTTCTAACGGGCTCACTTGATACGAGTAGTGGAATTTGCGAAGCAAGCAGAATTAAAATCGCAATACCTATTGTTGCTCTTGGGTCAATGAAAGTAGCAAGTATGCCGCCAATGAGTGGGCCAATAACTCCACCCAACCTGTCAAATATGTATAGATACCCGAGTTCTTTGCCGCCATGTTTGCTATCTTTGATCTTCGAAAAATCAGTGTGATAAGCGACAAAAAACAAGCCATTACTTGCAGAAAATACACCCGACATTAGAAATAATGACCAATTATTAGAGTTAAATGTAAGTAGTAGAAAAAGAAACGCAATATGTATAAGCGTACTGATACCGATTGCATGTTTTGGGCCAATTCTACCAACCAAGAAAGCTGAGCAAAAATCTACTGGGATTCTAGACACAAAGAAAAATAAATAAAACGAGAATATACTCTCTAGCGAGACTCCTGACTTGTACAAAAATATTGGAATGAATATTCCTATCATGCTAAACCCAAGGGTTCTAAGCGTCATGCTGGCATAAATCTCTGCTAGTTCATCGAATTTGATAGTGCGCCATGGATGACGAGGACGGACAAATGAGTGCATTATTTTTTGGAACATATTTATATTTTTTAGAGACCTACATACAGAAGTATAGGTAGAAAACTGTAAACTGTAAACTGTTTGCTGTAGACTATTCATATATGCACATATATTTTTCTGGTATCGGCGGTACGGGCATAGGGCCTTTGGCGCTTATCGCAGCCCAAGCCGGATTCACAGTGTCTGGTTCAGACAAACAAGATAGTGATTATATAGCCTATTTGCGCCGTAGAGGCATAGAGAACATTGATATAGGTCAGTCATCCGCTCAAATTGCTGCTACACATAGAAAACAAGCAATAGATTGGTTAGTGTACTCATCTGCTGTTGAGAAAGAGAATCCTGATGGACACCCTGAAATCATATTCGCCGAACAGCAAGGTATAAAACACTCCAAGCGAGATACCTTTTTGGACGAGCTACTAAAGCGTACTAACAACAAAATGATTGCAATAGCCGGGACGCACGGCAAAACCACCACAACAGCTATGACAATATGGCTATTAAAGAAATTGCATGTTCCAATCAGCTACTCTGTTGGTGCAAAACTGTCCTTCGGGGACATGGGTGAATTTGACACAAAGTCTGAATATTTTGTGTACGAAGCTGATGAATATGACCGGAACTTCCTAAGCTTCTCGCCTGCCATATCAATAATTTCTGGAATTGCCTATGACCATCCGGATATATACCCAACCGCGGAAATATACAACCAGGCTTTCGTTGACTTCATCTGTCAAAGCGATCAAGTTTTTGCCCATCCTGCGGATTTAGAGCGTATTGGTATGAGCGGAGAAAATGAAACAGTCGACATTACAAAATTTACACTCGTTGGCCAAGTCAATCGTGCAAATGCTCAGCTTGTTGTTGAGGCTGTTTCTAAGATAACCAGTAGATCATTTGATGAACTAACTAAAATCATGAATAGTTTTCCGGGTGTTTCAAGACGTTTCGAAAAAATTTCTAAAAACATTTATTCAGACTACGCACATACACCAGAAAAAATCCGTGGCGCAATCCAAATAGCCCAAGAGTCAGCCAAAGCGGATGTTGTCGTTGTCTACGAGGGTCTTCACAACACTCGTCAGCACTTTATAAAATCAGAACTGGCGAACTTATTTATGGGAGCAAAAAAGCTCTACATAGTTCCAAGTTACCTGGCTCGTGAAGACGAATCTTTGGAGATGCTAACACCTGAAAAACTGTGTGAGTTAATTAACGAACCAAAAGAATGTGAACCTGCTAAGTTAGATGAGAACCTAAAAAATTCGATTACTAAACACGTTAATAATGGGGATTTAGTTCTTTGTCTAAGTGCTGGTGGCGGTGGTAGCTTGGATGAATGGCTCCGTCAAGAATCTACAAAGTAGCATTGAGTTATTTCCAGCCGTATTCGCTATAGAAAACTCCACTTGCAATTTGCTTCAAGGCATCCAGTTGCGGTGGGACAATATTTTCTGGAAGATTATTCACATCTATCCAGTCTAGCCGCTCGCTCTTTTCATTTTCTGCATTGTGTGGCTCTCCAGTCCACTTCGATGCCTCAAAGTATAGGTCTACCCAGTCCATAAACTCGTCACCCTCTTCTCCGTGCCGATGAACTGTGTGCACGAACTTCAAATCCTCTGTTCGTATATCAACGCCAGCTTCTTCTTTAGCTTCGCGTATAGCAGCTTGTACATATGGCTCTCCGTATTCTACTTTTCCAGCAGGTAATCCATAGTAGCCATCCATATAGCCGGTGTTTCTGCGTAGTACCATGACAACTTTGTCACCGTCACGCAGGATGGTAAAGCTAGCAATATAGGGACGGGCTGTATTGTATTTGTCTTGAAATTTCATCCCGCTAGAAATACATTCTATAGTTAATAGTGATTTGGGAAGATACGGACGTATCAATGTAATTATTTCTTACGGAATTCATCTATTATCACCCTGGCCTTTTTGGACACCTCTAGCTTTACGGCTAGCCAGCTTCTCTACATTCAGTTTAACTACATCATCAAGTTCTAGATTCAAACTATGTGCTAAAAGAGCAATATACCAAAGTACATCACCTAATTCCTTCTTAATTCCATCAATATCTTCGTCTGTAATTATGCCATCTTTGTAGGCAACAATTTTCTTCCATTTTTCTAAAATTTCACCGGCCTCACCAGAAATTCCCATAGCCCATATAGTTTTGTCCATGAGCGGATCTTTGTTAAAAATTGCAGTCTCAAGTGCCTTCTTTTGGTATTCATTGAATGTCATGTTTGTATAATACGGGTTTTGGGCAACTTCACAAAACACACTTTAGTCGTGATTTTTAGGTAGACATCGTATACTTAAACTTATAATTCATAGTACGGAGCATTACTGAAAATGATTACTGATAGTGTAAATATAGTTATTGAGTGGCTAAATAATAACATCGTCACTTTTTTATCTATTATAGCTATACTTTTTGCTGCGGCTTTGGCCACAAAAATTATCACCCATCTACTTTCCAGACTACTGATTCGGACAATAAGAGAAGATATGTACCCATCGAAGACCGACCGAGAACGACGTATAAGTACACTGGATGGTATCGCAGCAGCTATTATTAGTTTCGTAACTTGGGCGGTGGCATTACTGATGGTTATGGGGGTTTTGGGCATAAACACTGCACCGCTTCTTGCTAGTGCGGGCATACTCAGCGTTGCACTTGGTTTCGGGGCTCAAAGTCTTATAAAGGACTTCATAACTGGTATATTCATAATCGCTGAAAACCAATACCGAGTAGGTGACTACGTAGAAATTCAAAACGTTAAAGGAACTGTCAAAGCCATTACAATGCGTACAACTGTGATCATGGATGATGAAGGTAGTGTTTTTCATATTCCTAACGGTTCTATAGTCGTTACGGGCAACCATACGATGAGCAACAACAAAGTCAGTATCGAATTATCTGCATCTACCGAAACAGATATTGAAAAACTTAGACAAATTATCAACAAAACAGGAACAACACAGACAAAAGATACAGAAATGAAAGATTTGATTATTGAGCCGCTTCATTTCCGCAGAATAAAAGATATTTCTGGAGGAGCCGTAAAAGTCAGAATACTGGGTAAAGTTCGTTCCGGTAAGCAAGACATTGTGAAAAGTAATTATTACGAAGCACTTCAAAAAGAACTAGTAAAAAGCAAAATAGCCCTTAAATAGAGTCCTTATGTATGCAAGGGGTCTGGGGCAATGTGCTTGATCTGATCTTTGCACCACCATGACCAAATTGGCGCGTCCGGTGCGTCTGGATTTGAATAATCGTTGCTGTCTGCTGATGTTTGTTCTATAAACCATTTCCAGTTTACCCATTTGAAATCCTCAACTTCCGCAGGGTTCGGGATAGGGTTGGACGTTGCTGTGGCAACATACACAGGACAGAACTCATGCTCAATAATTCCGTTGTAGGGTGGTGTTTTATAGATATAGTCAGGAATAATAAGACGAATATTATTAACTGTCATGCCCAGCTCATACTGTAAACGGCGCTTGATTGCGTCTTCTCGAGATTCGTTCGGACCAGGGTGTCCGCAACAGCTGTTGGTCCATACATTTGGCCATACTTTCTTCACGGAAGCTCGTTTAGTGACCAAAAACTCGCCTTTCTCATTAAAAACGTAGCAAGAAAATGCCCTATGTAACTTTGTGCCTGCGTTGTGACTAGAGAGTTTTTCACCAATCTCTCCTGTTGGATTATCATACTCATCGACAAATACAATTTGTTCCATTTAGTAGGGATACCTGGCATCACGCCCTGTAACGGGAGTGGTGGGCCACTGAATTTCGGTGACTCTGGACACGCCGCCGTTCCCAATAAAACGTATCATAGTTTGCAACCATTCATTATACCCTGGTCTTTTTGCCTCGTTTGATGATAGTGATTCTACGTGCCGAAACTCTGTTGCTAATATCTCTTCGCTTGGTCTGTCTTTTGTCTTAAAAATGTCGGGGTTGGCTACTCTAACCACCACATTAAACGACGGGTAAGTTGACATCTTTCCATTAATCTCGCCGACTGGCCATTCTCCAAAAAAAATGGGCTCTACTCTATCAAAGAAAAACCCTGCTTTTTGTAGTCTATTGCCTTCGATACCATGTTCTTCCGCCAGGCAACGTTTCAAGGCCTCTGCCGGCGTTTCGGTTTGGTCGTTATATTCCTGCAAATATCTAAGTGTTTCTGTGACAGAGCCTATTGCTCCTTCTTCAGACTCTCCCATTCTGGCATCGTGATAACATACAAGAACGTTTCCGCTATTATCTAGAACGAGTGCCGCTACAGCAAATTTAACTGCATGAATTCCTTCAGCTGCATACTCATCGGTCACTCCCCTCATAATCTCTCTGTTCAGACGATGATCGAGCAGTTCGCTAGTTATATTAATGTCTGATATCATTCACTAATTATACATAATAACGACTGGACTACTGAAATGCATCAAACTATAGTTTTTTCCGGCCCCTCTGCCGTAGGCAAAACGTACATTGCCAATGAACTGTTAAAACTATTCCCTGAATCATTTGAACAAGCCAAAGTCCATACAACCAGGCAACCGCGAAAAAATGAAATCCTTGCAGACAGAGCTATAGTTTCTGAAAATCAATTTTCTAAAATGGTAGCAAATGGAGAGTTCATAATACATGGAAAGTTTGGTGGAAACTGGTATGGGTTTACTGCGGAATCTTTGCATCCAACGGATAGGCATCTGCTTATAAATACTTGGCCCTTGCTTATTCCTGAGTTTACAAAGCTTAAGCACGTAATCATTATTGGTATGCAGGCTCCTAAAAATAACAGACAGGTGCTTATTGAGCGCATGAAAAAAAGAGGAGACAGCGATGAGATTATCGAAAAAAGACTAGATTTAATAGAAGAAGATACAAGCGACTTAGAAAAGTACACTTTCTTAATTAAAAAATCGGGCGCTTTTTTTGTTATTGAAAATGACGAAATAATAAAACAACAGATTATTCCGTGGCTATTTAAAAAACTTGCACTTCAATAGATTTAACTATTGTTTACAAACCTAGGGCTGTGTCGGAGATTGAGTCTTCATTTAGATCGGCTTCATCGTCAATTGATTGAATAGTTTGGTCTATGTCGGCCAAAGTCGTATCTACATCTGTTGGAGTAGCCGGCTTAACTTCAGCTATATTCTGTGCATTTGGGTCGGTAGTAGTCTTTTTTGTTTCTGATGTATTTTCTTGTGCGGACACGTACACATAAACTGCCGCACCAGCTAACAACAACGCTACTACTAGAGTAATGACAATTGCGAATTTTTTGTTATTTCGGTGTTCGTGGGGCAATGACTGTTCATTGTTTGACATGCTCTGAGGAGTAGTTGGTACGGAAAGTGGCACAGCGCTTTCTTCTGTCTTTTGAGCAAACGGACTTGGCTGTGATTCCGAGTCTCCTTCTGTTTGAGGCTCAGTCTCAGTAGATTCTGGGGCTTCTTTGACCTCTGGCTCTTCACTACCGTCTGAATGATTATCTTCAGGTGCTTCCTCTACAGAAGACTCTTCTTCTGCTAGCTGTTCCTTTGGTCCTTCTGCAGAATCATCAGAAATTTCTTTAACGGCTGAGTCAACTGCTGCGGCGTCTGATTCTTCTATGGCTGCCTCAGGCTGCTGAGGTGGTGCTTGGATATCATTGATAATTGGACCTGGAGCGCTAGTACTAGCTTCAGGTGTCTTTACCTGGATATTTACTCCTTCGCTACCCTGAGATTCGTCATTGTCTATTGCACTTGGGTTTTCTTGTTTTTCGTCCACTTCTATTCCTCGCTCCCTGCGGTTGTCTGCACTAATGATATTTTTATTGATTCTAGAACTGTCTTCAACGAGTCTGTTACGTATTTTTTGATGTCGTTAGACATGGTTTTGATTTCAGCTCTCTTTGCCCTGGCAGCCTCTAGGCTAGCTTTAAAGCCCTGCGGGTCTGTTGCGCAATCAATCGTAGAAGAATCTTCAAGCATTTGTTGGTATTCCGTAAATCTTTCTAGCATTTCTGTTATTTTTGCCGTTAAATTGACAGTTACGGCATCTAGCTCAGTAGTATCAGTTGACGCTTGTCCGAGCTTTACGCTTAAATCATCGAGTTTTAGTACGATCGATTGTAATTTTTTTTGACGCTGACTGAAAGTTTCTTCGACTTGAGTTTGCACATTTTCTAGCCGTTGCTGAGAAGTTTTGCACACACCGGAAATCTTCTTTTCTTCTGAGGTAGTCAGGCGTTTTGCCAGTTTTGTCTTGTATGCCTCTATTCTGGCTTCTTTGTCTTCGGACGTACTTTCAGTAGCCAAATCCTCCGATTGGGTAGTCATTTCGGCTTCCGTTGAGTCGTCGTTCGTTTGTGCTGTTACAAAACCTGGCGCAAACAACACTATGAAAAGTGCTGAAAGCCCTACTAATAGCTTTTTATACATAAAATTACCTCTTTATAGCAATATTTTAACATAAGCATCACCGAAGACATAACCCGCTTATCATATATTTACGCTACACTTTGGAAGGCGCCTGTGTATCAATAACTAAAAGTAGGAGTTTTTGGTTGCCGTTACATCAATAATTTTTTGCATTTCACCGCCATCAAGATTCAGAATATAGTCTGCAGTTTCTTCGTTACTTATGACTCGGAACACTACGGTACTGTCGTTTGCCCAATACAAGACGTCGTTTAACCCAGGCATCGTCATTACTTGTTCTTCTTTGAATTCACCCGTCTCTGATTTAAGCAGTACGCCCTTGCCGTCCCGAACCTCTACCCATACTGTTCTCTTGCCATCCGGAGAATCAACAAAATTTAGAGCAAGTGGTGCCGGTTGTTGAGACACTTCTTCTATTGGCTTGTCGCCTGTGAGTTTAAACCATTTTTGGTCTACTGCACTGAACAATAGCGTGTCATAAGCTGTTCTGAATATAGTCCAAACTTGTTTGTCGACTAGTTTCAATTTATTCTGACCGTCGACATCAACAATGTATAGTTTTGCTTGGCTTTCAGGTACTGCATAGCTTGAAACGCCGTAGTATAGTTTAGTGCCAATGAGTTCTACATCATTAAAATAATTTGATGCTGCCAAATCCTTGCGCTCGCGGGTTACATAATCGTAACTTACCAGTTTACTGCGCTCACTGTTACCCTGACTAGTTCCTTCTACAACCTGCAGGAAGATAATTTTGTCTCCGGACCAGCCTATAACCTGAAGCTGTTCTGAGCGAGCAATACGCTCGTTTTCTCCGGTTACTGCGTCAACAATATATAAACCATCTAGTATGAATCCGTCTTTGTTAACTTCCCCACCGCGAGAGGAGACAAAAGCGATAACATTCCTCATAGGATTAGGCACCACTACTGGAACCTCACGCTCTTTACCGGTTGCCTCTAACAGAAGCTTCTCGTTTTTGGCATCTACGTCAATTGTGTAGAGGTCATAGTCGCCACTTCTGTTGCTAACAAAAGCGTGTTTCTTGCCTGGGACCATTTTCACTTGAAGTTCTGTACCGTTGAGTGCTTCGCTGTTAAATGTTTCTTTTCTATAGCCCTTGGCAGTGATTATAATTTCAACATTTGCGATATTTTCTTCGCCCACAGTCAATACAATTTTTCCGTTTTCATCTGATTTAGCGCTGTTTTCTCCTGAGGTAGCCTCGGCATCCGACACAACAGCGCCACTCTTCCAGTCGGTCAATACAAAAGTGAATTGTTCACCTGTTGCAACTAACGACTGCTCGCCGATTGGATTGCTTCCCCACCCTAGAACAATTACCCTTTTATCCTCTGCGTAGCCTCGCTTTACAATCGCTAGGTTACTTTTACCGAGTTTTAAATCACTAAATGATACCTGTCCGTCTTCGTCTGTACTTGCCGACTTGTTTTGTAGCTGCACATTAATATTCTTGAGAGGCAGGCGTGTCTGACCATCGACAATCGTCATTGACGAACCTACTCTTACACCAAAAAAATTGAGGACTGCATATCTAGTGACCGGCAGCAGAGAAATCACGATGAACAATACTACTAGGCCAGCCAAAACACCGTAGCGCGCTGGTCGGTTTTCCCACCAAGCACGAAATCCACCCTTAATTTTTTGAACAAAGGTTTTCTTTTCTTTTATTTCCTGAAGTGCGGCTAGTTTTGCATCTGTTTCTGCGATTGTTTCATCACTCTCAGAACGTACAATATCGTCAACTGCTGCATCTATCTCTGGATCGGACGCAAAAATATCGGATTCACTGTTTGTTTCTTCGATTGCATCACCAATGGTTTTATCTGTATCATTGGTTTCTGCTGAAAATTCAACATTATTGTCTGAACTATCTTGATTGACTGAATCACCAACTTCTATTTTCTGCGCTCCGCCATCAGAGGCTATCGGCTCAGATTCTTTTGTATCATGCGTAATGTTGTCTACTGAGGTTTCTTCGGTGTTATTGTTGTCATCCATGCTTACGCTTATTGTATCATTTTATTGTTTTTTTCTGATGTACTAACTCTAAAATTGCGGCTAGAAAGCGTGGTTAAAGTTTATACGCAACTTGCATCATGACTGCTATATAGGTACGGACTTCTTCTTGCGGGATTGGTGCTAGCCAGTCTTTCAGCGCTCGCTTTACGATTGGGTCGCTAGACAATAGCAGTTCTTTTCCGGCTTCTGTAATATTAATTATTTTCGTTCGCTTATCTTGCGGAAGAGGTGTAATTATAATCATGCCCTTACTGGACAGTACGGCCGTGAAGCGTGTGACAAGTGGCATTGTGATATTTAGTTCTTCGGCAATTGCCCCAGCTGTTGTTCCGTCAGTATTTTTCTCAACATATCCTAGTAGCAACCACTGCATGATCGTAATGTCAAAATCTTGTAAAGATTTAGCAATTACGTCCTTAGTGGCTCTAAATGCGCGCATTTTAGCAAGCATTACGGAGTAGCTACTTATTGTGTTCATATTACTTTCTTTTCAATGTATTGTACGTTAACTGACTACGAGATAGTAGCTCAATTTGAGCTTTCGTAAACAACAACTAGGATGTTTAGATCAGGGTTTGCATGATCATGCAAAAAGTAAGTGCCGGGTTCTTGAAAAGTTGCTTGCCATGCTTCGTCGGGCTCAAACATACCACTTGAAAAACCACTCTGGTGATCATGACCTTCCATGGTTTCATCGTGTCTTTCTTGATTCTTTTCATCTCCACGTTCTGATTCATGAGCTGCATTTCCTGAGCCTAGGGATAGTTCTCTTGAGTAACTACTTTTATTGTTAACCTGGATTGTTTGGCCGACTTTAGCTGTAATAGTTTCTAGAGACGCACTTGATTCAAACAAATCTATTGTGATTAATTCTGAATTAGATTTTTGGCTTTGAGCACGTGCAGATTCGTTTCGTGCTGTAACATAACCGGTTATACCAGCTGAAATGCCCATAATCACAAAGAAAGTTGCGATTATAAAAGCTTTGTTCTTTAGTAAATTTTTCATATTCTCAATCCTTCTACTCTATTACCGTTACTTTTGCTTTCATAAATGGGTGTGGAGTACAAGAGTATTCAAATTCTCCGAGACTATCAAAGGTGTGTTGGAATGTTTTATCCTTATTAAGTAATTCGCTGTCTGCGATTGATTCGTCCGCAAAGTTAATATCGTGTTTTGCAGTATCTTTATTCTGCCAAGTTACAGTAGTGCCTTTCTTTACGGTTAGGTTCTGCGTTGAGAACTTGAAGTTTTCAATTAAAACTGTATTTGGCTCTACTTGTGTTTGGGCCGACATATTTTTGTCCGAAAGCGATTCTTCGTTTGAATCAGAACTTCGCGTCATAAAGATAGCGCCAATCGAAAACAAAGCTACGAGAGTGATAATAAGTATGATTGTGCGACTTTTCATATTAACTTCTTTCTTATATCTTAGGCGGTAGTCAATGCCCGCGCCGACACTGACTACCGATTTATAGTATCCTTCACAGTAATTACTACAGAAACAACGTCCAGGTTTTATTAAAACTTATCTGGATTCTGCTTAACAATTGCACCTGCGATTGCACCTGCAATGTTACTGATCTGTGTGCGTGCTTCACGCTCTTTCGCATATGAAGCATCAATATTACCGGCACCATAATTGTCTACGGCTGCCTTAAGTAAACCAACGTGCTCGCCTACAAGTTGAGCAACTGCATCTTTAGGTAGATTTGGATTAGCTTCTGAGAAGAAGGTTGAAATACCATCAACATATCCATTTAGATTCTGTACTGCTTTTTCCATACCAGCAGTGTCACCACCTTTGGCTGCTACAGTATAGTCTACAAAGAAACCGATGTGGCTGTTCCAGATATCGTAAAATGTCTGTCCAGCTTCTTCGCCGTATACACTTGCGACAGCTGCTTGCAAATCTTTTGAGTTATTATCAAGAGACATTGCAGCAGGCTTGAAGTTTGCTGATCCGTCAAATCCAGCACGTGTTGCTGCTGATGCTAACGATACGTGCTCTTGTTGTAGACCGTTTAGCAAGACTCGCAAGTCTGCAGCCTTGGTGTCCGTCATTGGTGTCATTTCACTATTTGAAGCAACATTTGTATGGTCGTCACCAGCCATATTACCGATGCCGTAGCCGATACCGGCTCCCGCAAGTAGGGCAATGACTGCTGATATTACTATTGTTGACATTGATGTTCTTTCCATGATCATTCTCCTTTTAAATTATTGTTACAAGAATTAGTTTACTTGGTAAAGTATTATATGTCAATACATTTAACCAAGTTAACTAATTAATTTTTATAATTTTATTCAGCTATCTTTATTACTTGTTCTCTGACAATATTAGCTATTAGCTCGTGGCCTGCTTCATTAGGATGTAACCCATCGGCCAAAAGTAATTGCCCAGCATTAAGTTGGCCCATGAATGCATCGTGAACCGGTATAAATGGGACAGAAAGTCGCTCTGCAGACTGCTTAATAGCGTCTTCAAATAAATTGATTCTATTATTGCGCCATTGCTTGCCTTTAGAGCTATATTTCCAGGGACTAGTCTGTGTCTCATCTACAGCGCTTAATCCAAGGCAATAAACTTGTCCAGTCACCTTCTGTGCTTCCAAGATGATTTTTTCGTATTCTGTTTGGAATTCATAAACATCCATAAGTACTGTGTTGTCTGATTTTAATATTGAATCATTTATTCCAATTGCGATGATGATTACTTCTGAATTTTCGTCTGTACGTCTAGCTTCAACTTCTTGTTTTAAACGTTTAAGTACTCCTTCAGTAGTGTCACCCGACACACCAAGATTGTAGACTTCTATGTAGCTTTTGCCATCACCATGAAGCATGTTATCTAAAGATGCTTGGTGCAAAGTTGTACCGATACGTTGAACCCAGCCACCGTTCATATCCCAAAAACCTTGCGCAATACTATCTCCGAACACAAGAATTCTCATAATAACTCCCTTACTTGATCTATTGATTGAAAAACCCTTGCATCGATACCGCATTCTTTTGCCGCTTCAACTTTGCTCGGTGTGTCATCAAAAAATATAATATCACTAGCCAGGAGACCTAATACTTCCTTCTGAAGCCGTTCTATTACAATCTTGAAAAATTCTGGATTGTTTTTAGTTGCGCCCAATTCCGAAGATATGAAGTAGCCATCGAACAAATCTTTGAACATTACATCTCGCATATAATTACCCCTGTATTTTTCTTGTTCTGTCGCCAGATAGCAGAGATGGCCCGTTTTTCGCATAATAGATACTAGTTCGAGCATCTCTTCATTCCTCAAGTCTTCGGTCTCACACCAGAGATTTATAAGCGCGTCAATATCATCATGCCACTGCCATACATCCTGATTTTCTTGTATAGCTTCCTTCAAATCCTTCTTGCCGGTCACGATAGGCTGCCACTGTGTCTTAAAAAACTCTTCAAATGGCTCCGGGGCAAACCCACGTGAACGGGCGTAAACCTGACTAAAGAACTCTTCGGGCAGAGTCAATACTCCATCAGCATCGAAAAGTAAAACTTTTTGCATCTATGGTGTTAGGCGGTTAATGTCTCTAGGGAATAGTGTCGCTTCTTTGACGTTAGCTAGACCTATTGTTTTTTGCACTAAACGGTCGACACCAAACCCACAGCCGCCGTGCATTGGTAGTCCGTATTTGAATGCCTGCAAGTAGTATTTGAAGCCTTCGTGTTCAACATCCAAGCCTGCTGTCTTCATTTGTTCAATCATTTTTTCGTAGTTGTTTTCACGTAGTGGGACTGTAGCGATTTCTAGTCCCCTGAAAAGCAAATCTCCCCACAAAACAGTTCCGTCTTCAACGTCCATCTTGTGGTAGAACTTACCCGCTTCTATTGGGAATCTGACTGCGTATACTAAATCACTGCCTAGTTGTTTTCGGGCGTGTTCAGCTATCCATCGCTCTTCGTCTGGAATTAAGTCTTTCTCTGCAGTTGTGTCGTTTTTGGTCGCTTTGGTGTACATTTCGTGAATTTCAGCAATAGTGAATGCTGGTACTTTGTCGCTCAATACTAATTCTGGGGCGTTCAAACTTTTTAAATCTGCAGCATGCTCATCATAGGCACGCTCTAATGTGTATTTAGTCATATCGGCAACCATATCCATGACTTCCTGATGGCCACTGACAAACGCCATTTCAATATCAAGCATTGTAAGTTCTGTTAGATGCCTTGTGGTTGCACTTGGTTCTGCACGGTAACTGTGGCCGATTTCATAAACACGCTCAAAAGCGCCGACCATTATCTGCTTATAGAACTGCGGGCTCTGCGCTAGTATTGCAGTCTGGTCGAAATATTTGACCTTGAATACCTCTGCTCCGCCTTCGGTTGCCCCTGCAAGTAATTTAGGTGTGTCGATTTCTATGAATTCGTTTTGGTACAAAAATTCACGAATATAGCGTGTCAAATCAGCCCTTATACGGAAAATCTTTTGTTCTTGCAGGTTTCGAATGTTCACGACTCTATGCTCAAATAGTGTGTCTAGGTTTTCAGACTTATGGCTGATTGGTTTGTCGATTTCAATCGGTGATTCATGAATCACAGGCACTGTAACAGTAATCACTGGTTCGTGGATTTCTGCGCCTCCAGGAGCGCGTTCTTCGGCAATAATATTTCCTGTTATCTCAAGCACTGTACCCAGCTGCATTCCGCGAAGTTTCTCAGTTTCTGCTTTGTCTTCAATCAGAATTTGCACTAACCCACCACGGTCACGCAAGTTTATGAATGTTAGGCCACCCATTAAACGTTTTTTGTGTAGCCAGCCTTTGACTGTGGCCTGTTTGCCAATACAAGTTGCAATGTCTTTAGATAATGTTCGTTCCATAATAATTCCTCTTTTGCTCTAGTTAAAATTCTTCCTGCTTGGTTTATAGTTGCGGGCCGTTGCATAAACCCCGCGCACCTCGAAAAACGCAGGGTTAGCAGACCCGGCTATTATTATCAGTGTGTGAAAACATTGCTTTCATTTGAGGTAATTGTATCATTTTTTTGTCTCTTTGGCTTCTCTAGTCTTTTTTTCTGAGTCCGCCAAACTTTTGGCGACCAAACGCAAATCTGCATGCTGATCAAATTCATCCATAATTTGCTCACCTAAAATCTGCTCGATAACATCCTCGAAACTCAAAACCCCAACAAATTCTTCAAAGCTGTTTACGACAACAAGCATGTGGTGATTTGTTTTCAGAAAAACCTTTAGTGCGTAGTCTAGTGGCTGTTCTTCGTGAACATAATAAACTTCCTTGCGCATCGCGTCTTTAGCCGTTCCGCCTTCTTTCCGACCGACTAAATCGTGTAGGTACAGAGTGCCGATGAAATTCTGAGCTTTTTTGTCGTTATATACCGGAAACCTAGAATGTCCAGAATTATGAAGTTCATCGATTAGTATCGGACCAATTGGCTCATCTGCTGACACAGAAATGACCACTCTCCTGGGGGTCATAATTTCTCGTACTTGTTTGTCGCCAAAGCTAAGTGCATGTCTGACTATTTGTGCTTCGTCCTCCTCGATATCGCTGAACTCAGAAGCCTTGTGTTCTTCCAGAATTCTGTAGAGTTCCTGCTTTGAATAAATACTAGGTGTTCCGTCGTCAAGCCAAGAATCAAGCAAGCGCGCCAAGGGTCTAGCTATTGGCGAGAGCACCAGAATCATATATTTTAGAAAGGGTGCCAGTTTTGCACCAACATTTAGTCCTCGGTTTCGGAAAAATACCATCGGCAAAATTTCACCAAGAATAACTATCAATATTACAGAAATTATAACCGCAAATATTCCGTTGACTTTGGTGATCAGCACAGCTGTAATCGCAGAGTTTACTAATATATTCCCTATTAGCAAAGTTACTGTTAGGTGATGTCCGAGTTCATGAATTGGATAAACAATTTTTGCGTTTTTATTACCCAGCTGGGCTTTTCGCTTCAGTTCGAAATGATTAAGGGACAGAATACCGATGGTCAAACCGGAGAAAAGTGCCGAACACCCGAGCAGAAACAAGACTGAAATTATGATTAAAAGAGTAGTCATTATTTGACTGCATTATAACAGAAAGTTCATGTCGGTAGAGTAGAATAAGAGCATATATAGTAAGCGACACTAAGCAAAAGGAGCAAAACTTATGAAGCAAGTAATCATCGCTGTTCTGGTAATAGTAGGGATCATAGCAAGTGCAACATTCTTCGGCAAAGACAAAGAAGTCGTTGTAGGGACAGCGTCAAACAACTGGTATGGTCAGGGGCAAGGGACAATTACTGTAACGGAATATGCTGACCTGCAATGCCCCGCTTGTGCCAGCTTTTTTCCGATAGTTACTCAAGTGAAGGAACAGTTCAAAGATAAAGTAAGGTTCGAATTCAAACACTTTCCACTCGTACAGATTCATCCAAACGCAACATCGGCACATCGAGCGGCTCAGGCTGCAGCTGCCCAGAACAAATTCTGGGAAATGCACGACTTGCTATATCAGAATCAGCAAGCTTGGCAATCTAGTTCAAATGTATCTGCGATATTTGAACAATACGCCGCGGAGATCGACCTAGATACTACCAAATATAAAGCAGATGTAGCCTCTAGTGATGTTTTAGCGGCTATAAATGCCGACATTGCCGCCGGAAAGCAGCTAAATGTTAGCGCAACTCCAACCTTCTTCGTAGACGGAAAATTAGTAGAAGATACAAATACAATCTCGAGTGTTGATGCTTTTGCTAGCGTTATCCAAGCAGCTATTGACGCCAATCAAGCTACTCAAGCATCAACAAACTAATTCGTTTTAGAATTCGTAAAAAGGGCTCCCGCAGAGACCCTCTTTTCCATTCCACACCTTAAGCCTCTCTTCCTGTGGCAAGTGTAGCTAAAGGAAGAGAAGCCGGCACGACAGATTTACTCTGGCGTCCCGCTTTGGCGAGAAACCCTTTCAGGGTGTCTAATAGGTTTAGTACGTTAAAAACTGTCGCCATTTGGCGCGGTGCACGGTAACAGCGACTTTTTGTCTCTTTCCGCGTGCAACTCTAATCTCTACAGGCATGATGCCACCTCCATACAACCTCCCTAATAGGTGTGCTCTGGGTATCGGAACACCCAAAAAATACACTATTAAAGAGAAGTTGAACTTTTTATTTTATTAGTTTTTGTCTTCCTGCTAAAAGCATACTTGCTCTCAACTTATGCAGAAGTACTAATAATATATCATTTTTATTAATCAACAGTCAATAACGCTTGCGTTAGTAAAGATTATTTTTTTCAATATATTCCGCGACTTGTTTTGGAATCCATATTTGCTTCTTGCCGGGCTGTTTACGCACTGCTGTAGACGAATGGTACAGGTGCTTAGAAGGAATAATTGCAACTACTATTCCAAGCTCCTTGGCGTGTGCCTCGATAGCAATGTCTCTATAATCTTCGCGCTCAAATACGACAATGTAATGCTTGAGCAACTTTTCAAGATTTGGCCACTGCTCACTGTTCATTCGCAAAAACACATCCGCTCCGAAAATAAAGTAGAGCTCAGACTCTGGATAGAGAACCTCTATCTTTTGTAGTGTCTCATCTAAATCAAAGCGTTCATCGGTCAGTTCTAGTTGATTAATTTTTGGGTGTTCACGAATTGTAAGCTCAACCATGAATTGACGGTGCTTTAACGGAATTGGCTTTTTCTTGGTCCAGGGATTCTTCTCTACTATGAACAATAATTGGTCTAGTTCCAGATTTTCAATCGCCGATTTAGCAACGGCTATATGCCCATCGTGTACCGGATCAAAACTCCCAGCAAAAACACCAACTCTATTCATCTGTTCACGGTCACTTTGCAGTTCGGGCAACTTATGGTTTCCGGTGTAAGTATAGCGTCTACTAACTGTTTACAAAATGGACACATGACACAAGGCATGAGGTTTGGATTGGCACTACTAATACGGTCGTGATCTATATCGCATAAACCGTCACAGTTTGCTTTTTGATGTTCGTAGTCTTGTTTAGTTAAATTACTCATAATGGCTATGCTGCTACTTTTGCTAGTTGCTCAACTTTTTCCTGTCTCTGGAACAACCATACCACATTAGATTTTTCAGAAATTAAAGTTTTTTCTGTCTCTTGCCCGCAGCCAACAGCCTCCTTGCAAACTCGACACTTTGCTACAAGTGGCTTACCATCTTCTCTGACATTATCATGCCCTTTTGAGCATTTAAATTGCAGCGGGCCTTTGCCGTCCTTCCCCATTACCACAGCTGATTCAGCATTATCCTTATCTACTATACCAAAAATATTGTTCCGAAGAGCTGCAATTTCGCCTTCTTCTTGTGCGATAGAAGCACTCCCGGCACAACCGCCTGGATTTCTTCTTGCCTCGACGCCAACGCTAATGTTACGAGCCATAGACATACTCATTTCTTGTATACGCGCGGCATTAATATAGGCAATCTGCGGAGAATAGAAATATTCTGCTACAACTCTGTGCGGCACAACCTCCACGCCTTTAACTTTTGCTTGCTCATCTATCCGTGCCATATAGTCAGGAATCCTGGTGCGTAGCTCTTCATGTGTAGCATAGCGAACCATAATTTTCATCAGCCGTGCACTATCGTCGTCAAATGATTTTATGTTTGCAACACGCATAAGTTTTGATACAATTTCTGGCTTCAAGCGATTACCTGCGGATGTCAAAATGTTAGACGCAAACTCCTGCAGAACTGGGTTATTCTTTTTTGTTGCAACCGCTTCAGAGATTAGTGGCCAGTAAGCATCAAAATATTCTTTTACCAGTCCCCTATTTTCTTCCATGAACTCATCAATTGAGTAATGTGTAATTTCTGAGCCAGTAATTTCTTTGTGTCTCTGTAGTGTGCGGCGACCTATCTGCTCAACCCACTGTAATGGCATTTTGCCACGATGGATATTTCTAATCCACTCGTCTGAATATGTATTTTCTGGTATATCAACGCCAAAATCTTCGCGATATATCTGGGCAATGGCTTTTTTGTCAGACTGCTTAATTGCATATGTCCATGTCAACATCGTATCCTTGTCTAGCCTATAAGCAATATGCTGCACGGCCATGCCTCTGCGGTAACCTATGGAATCGCACAGCTTGGAGTGAGTTTCATACCATTCCTTAGGGTCCATACTTGTAGCATGAGCAAACTCGCCAACTTCCAAGCTGTCGAACGTTTCGGCCAGGATTACGTCTCCCTCATCCCGAACCGCCTGATGGCTGTAAACATCGTCGGTCTCTGCAAGTTTAGCCGAATGCCTTGCCCCATTTCTAACAATATCTATAACGGGACGTCCGTTTTTGGACACAACTTTCCCGTCGATAATTTTTCTTCTTTTAGGAGTTCCGAACACCAGTTTTTCAATAAACTCATCGTCGGTTGCCACATTTTCAGTCAAAGCAGTTTGATGATTATCCCAAGCATTTTCTACTATTCCATCAATAACGACAGGCTCAATTTCTATCCCAGTCGCTTTAAGCGCCAACGCTCCTGCGTACTCATATTCATCAGCCAGCGAACCGCAGTAGCGCTCTCCTTCAAATAATTCTGGTGCAAATTCTACAGAAGCTGCCAATTAAAAACCCTCTTTCCCGGTGAGCGAAAAGAGGGCAATATTCAATAAAATATCACTGTCTGATTTCCTGCTCGGGACTTGAACTAATATTGCTGTATCTGGCTTAACTAGAAAATTACTAGTTTTACAGTTGCGGCACAGCGTAGGATTTACACCTACTTCCAGCGATTTTTGATTTAATGTAGGACTATCGTACTTTTCAATCATTACAAATACAGATTTTTGATATGAGCAAAACATCTATTTCTTTATTTGAAGGCTACCATATAGGTAACGTGATAATAAAAAATAGAGTTTTGTCTATCAAAAAATGTAGATGTTTGGTTGATAAAGTGCGAAAGTTTTACTGACGTTGCTAATACCTTTTAGCTGATAGTAGTGTAGCACCGAACCAACACGCTAGATATAGTATTTTTAGCCACATTTGCTATTATTAGTATCCGATGTCAGAACTGCTATACGTACCCCATTATGCGCCATGCCTTGAGAAGTATGTTGACAGGGGCGAGGAACTCTCAGTTGGACTAATTGGCAATGTTATTGGTCATGACGACCCAAAAGATGGCTTTAAACCTCTTCCATACAACGCTGAAGATTTTCCGTATCATCGCCCTGATTGCGTCAGGGTATCTGGCACCAATGCAGGAGCTGAAGACATACGTAACCTTGCAGGAGTTGTCTATCCGCATATAGAGCATGTTATTGGTGCATACAAAAAACGTCCTGATCTGCTAAACCACATCTACGATACCCTCGATAGAGGCGATAATGTCGGAGTCCTGACAGATCACATAAGTGTCATCGGGGTAGCAATCGCCGGCAGTGCCCTTGCGTGCGCTTTGTACGACGAACGGCTAATGACACCTGAAGAACTTAGAACCGCAATATTTGTTAGTTCTATGATTAAGCACACCAAATTACTAGGATCCATGCCAACTGTTGATATTTTGGCAGGGATTTATACTGAAACATTCTTTTCTCTTCCACCTAGTGAATCCGTTAGAAAACTAGAACTACCAAAAGATTATCGTACTGGATTCAATGAGGTGACTAAAGCTGATTTTGAAGAAATAGCTGATAAAAAAGGACATATGCTTTGTATGCTAGCTGGTAGCGGCTCTAGAGACAGAGTAGGAACACTCCGTTTCAAGAACAAACGACCCTTTGTTGAAAGGCGTGTATTTAAAGGCCCTCTGGCAAATGGAACCGTTGATGTACTAAGACGACTGTATTCATTACCAGTTGGACTAGATATTAGAGGCGAAAGACCCCACACCTACATAGGAAAAATTCATCAGCCTATCAAAAGAGAGGAACAAGCCCACAGTATGATGACCGATATAGCAAGAGGTATGTCTAGAGGACTCAGAATAAATCATGATTACTACAGGACTCGTGAATTATTTGCCGAGGCATGGTCAAGAACAGACGAATTCATAGAACAATGGCATGAAGCCAATAAGCAAATTGACTAAGGCTGTACTGCCGGTGCCGCTTCAGTAGCAGATGAAGCTGGGGCAACCAACAATACAATTTCTGCTTGTTCGTTTGCGGTAATCGTATTAGGTAGAGTATTTGTAACACCGAATTTCAAAGTCTTATCGATACTCTCAATTTCTGTTGGTTGGTTATTGTCTACGTCGTACACTGCAGAATCTTTAATAGTGTCATTTACTGTTTTAATGACAGATATTTGATTACCAAACTGCACTAATGATTTTTCTGTTGCAGTAATATCAGTACTTGTGCCGATTATCTCTACTACTATCGGAAGATTAACTGTGGTGCTCTTAATAATCTTATTTTCGCTTGGCCTGTACTGAACACCAAGCTTCTCTTTCTTGAAAATAAGAATGTAGTCGTCTTTTTGCAAACCATCAAATATTTCTTTAATGCCTGGATTTTCTTCTTCTGCCTTAGCTGGGTCATTGACGAGCACAATAACAGGCTCCTCACCTGGCAAACTCATTAGTTTGCCGACTTCTGCGAGTAGAGTTTCGTTCTTTTTCTTTATTCTATCCTGTTCTGAAAGTGATAGCTCATTGCGCAAATCTTTGTTATTCATAAACAGGTAGCCAGTTGCTCCCGCGAGTCCTAACAAAATGACAATATTAACTATCAGTAGTAGCCGTTTTGAAGTATTTGTGCCCCTACTCATATTTGTTCCACTTTACCATATCGCCTTTAGTGTTATCGAATCTCAAACTCAACCTCTACAGAGTAATTAAACTCACTTTCTCCGGAATTGATAGGTAAGCCACCTGCTGACGAACTTACGTCCATAGATGAGTACACAGGGTAACCACCTTCAAATTGTTCTGGCTCGGTTACTTTTATCACTTTGATGACTTTTGTGTCTAGATTTTTGGCCGTACTATCAGCTCTTGTTCTAGCGTCTTCTACAGCTAGATTTGTTGCTTCGTCA
>JAYSZA010000027.1:0-3798 GCA_043727115.1 Candidatus Saccharimonadota bacterium | reverse complement strand
GGATAAAGTACCGGGCAAAGAAGGCCCAAGAGAGCGCTTGCTAGTTCTAGACGAACCTGAAGATGCAGACCCTAAAGATATATACGCAGCGCTGAACGAGAAAGCACCAATGGACATCGGAAAAATATCCATAGAGTCACCCAATGCTAACCCAGCCGCAGATTTAATTAGAGCAAAGTTAGCAAAGCTTTACGGCCAAGAACCAGATGCGAGTAGTGAGGCTGCAGAGGCCGTGGCCAAAGGCACTGAACGCTCAAAATACCAGCAGTTCATGTACGACTTAACAACTTCTGGTAAATCATTGGCAGAAATCCAGACCAACTGGCACAACTACTACGTCGCACTTCCTGACGACGAAAAGCATGCGGTATGGCAAGAATTCTACCGCGACCAAAGCGCAATGTCCCACTATGGCAGGGGCCAGAAGAAAACTGCAACACCTACAGAAAAACAGCCGGCTAAACCGACAGAGAAGATAGTACTATCACCACAGAATGTAGATAATAGAGATGCTTCAACGATTCGGGCGCAAATAAAAGACAAAGTCTCGGCTGGCGGTAAACTGAAACCAATTCACCACGTCAAATCAGCATTATTTGGGCTTGCACTTGCGGGAACTGTTGGACTTGCAATAACTTTCCTATTCTTTAACGAAGTATTTGTAGCTCCCTTCATTTCCCCAAGCAAAACTGTTAGCGCAACACCAATCATTGGCAATCAAAGCGGACCAGTGGGGCCAGAATCCAAGATAATAATTCCAAAAATAAATCTTGAAGTACCAATAGTTTACGGACTCAATTCTGTCGAAGAAAAGGATATTCAAAGTGGGTTAGAGCAGGGAGTGGTACACTATGCTGCTTCTCCAGAGCCAGGAGAAATCGGTAATGCAGTTGTAGTCGGCCACTCCAGTAACAACATACTTAATTCTGGTAAGTATAAATTTGCGTTTGTACTTTTGAAGCGATTAGAGGTTGAGGACACCTTTTTTGTGCACAAAGACGGTGTCCGTTACACCTACAAAATATATGAGAAGAAAATAGTAGCACCAGACGATGTATCTGTCCTTGGTGCGGCCGAGAGAAATAACACTATCACCCTGATTACGTGTGACCCGCCCGGAACATCAATCAACCGATTAATTATCGTTGCAGAGCAGATTAGCCCCGACGCGTCCGGTAATACAGAGGCAGTGATCGATATTCAACCGGATTCCGAAGAACTTGAACTTCCTAGCAACGCCCCGAGTTTATGGTCGCGCATCACCAGTTGGCTATAGCTTGTAGTGGCTAGTATTTATTGTCCGAATTTGAATTTATACTAGGAACTAGACACGAGATACTAGCTACTAAATTCTATCTGTCGGCAGGTATCAGCATATTAGTAGTAGATATGCTCGCTGGAGTGGCTGGGGCTGATTCAGTCGCAGCAGTGCTAGGTGTAAAGGTATACATTAAGTCTAATTCGTCCGTGAAGAAGCTCCCCAGTTGTTGTACAGAAGGCACTAGTTCAAACATATTACTTCCGTCAAAATCCATCATCATTTGTTTACCGGCTGAACTAAACATAAAATGCTGCCCATCAAGCCACCGTAGTTCCTGAATAGGGTCAATAGGAACATCCACTTTGAATGTATAAGAACGATCTTCATCATACTCGTGCGATGCAAAACTGCTAGGACCGTAGGCCATAATCACACTAGAATCGGCAGATATTCGTAAGTCTATAGGGTTCACAATACGTAGAACTGTAGTTGCAATTGGTATTGTTACGTTTGGATTATCATTCAAATATTTCTCTGGATCGTTATAAATTGTGGCTTTGTTTTCTACGGGCGATGAAATACCCATAACCGGGGCGCTACCTAGCTTGGCAAGCTGAAGCAAATACTTGTCTGCTGTTTTTATCTGTTTTAGTAGTATATCTTTGTCTCCTCGCTTGAATCTAGCGTTCACCAAGCCTTCCTTGCCACTAGACGTAATATATAGCACCCAGTCATTTGCAAATGTCTTGAATGCTTGAACATTTGTGACATATGGCGCGCTACCAACTCCACCATCGATTGTTGCTGTAAATAAACTCTGGGTACTTGGCTTGTACGCAAAAAACTTGTCTTGTTTTCTATCCTGGAACTGAATCTGCAACTCTGGATCGCCAAATAAATCTGTTAAATTCTGGGAGAGTGCTGGGTTTTCACGATTAATCAAAAGGTATTCTACGGATGAGCCTGCAGTATAACTAGCCATGAAAGTTTTGTTGTCGTCGGCCCACTCTAGAATTTCTAAGCTACCGTTTTCCGGACTGTCTACAATAGACTCCGGCACTTGAAAGGCTTGGACGACAAGGGACGCTTGATCTGTATTCATGATATTTAACAGTAAAGGGTTGTCTATATGGCTCATGACTAACCATTGTTTATCGATACTCTGAGACGTATGTATAGGATTAGTTCGTAATTCCGCCACGACTATAGACGTTAGTTCTTCAGGGACAAGGCGAGCATATGATAGTCGCCTAAGGCTTCCGCCTTCAAGAAGCAATGTTCGACTCCAATTACGATATCCAGCGCGTTTCATATCTATTGTGTATGAACCTGCCGGCACTACAATCCGGGCATCAGTTGTGCCACGTTGTTTTTCTCCGTTCAAATAGATTTCAGCACCACCTGGACGTGTATTCAAATAGATTAGACCATTCTGTATTACCTGGCCAGTGCTTCTGTCAACATCATAACCATTTGCCATATACACAAGCAATAGAGTCGATATACCAATAGCAACTGAAAACAGTCCATAGCCGACTAGTAGTCTAATTTTGTGTTCGCGTTTTTTCTTTGGGTCTAAATAGTCCATTGTATTTATCTGCACTCTATTATGCCACACTCTGTCTAATACTGCTGAGAAACAAAGCCCTTGCGTAACGACCGTAGTTAAATGTAATATGTATTGAAAAGGGTAACAACAATTCACGTGGGCAATAAAAACTTCATCGAGATAAACGGCAAAAAATACGACGCGGTGACGGGGACGTTACTGCAGGAGTCTGGCCAACCTATTAAAAAACCTGTGACCACAGTACATCATGCCCAAAATAGCGGTGTTGTTGATGGCTTTGTAAGAAGACAAAAGCCCACAGTTAACCGCGCGGTGGCCCAACCAGCGGTGAAGCACCCACAAAAATCTAGCACACTTATGCGGCACGCTGTACATAAACCAAATAGCGTGGTCAGCAAAGTAAAGGCAGAAAAGCCTGTAATCCAGAAATCACATCTTGGAACATCGGTCAGACGAACAGAAACAGCAATGCACACGCCTAAAAGCACGCATATAAATAAATTCGAGGAACCAGCTCACCGTTCATCAGTAGTCAGAACTATCCAGCCAGGATTATCAGTAAAGCCTCAACCAGCGTCGCACGAAGAACACCTAGCAACACACAAACCGGCATCTTTGTCGCAACATCAGCAACAAGCCCATACTACACGCTCTGCAGCTGCAGAAAAAATGATTACAGCCGCTCTTGCAAATGCTCATTCCCATGAGACGGCAGAACCGGATACCAAAGTTACTCGAAAGCGTAGCAGACTAATGAAGAAACTTGGCGTGAGTAAAAGAACATTATCCATAAGCAGTGCGTCGCTGGCGTTTGTGCTACTCGCTGGATTTTTTGCCATCCAGAACGTGCCTAATCTTTCTATGAGGGTCGCAGCAACAAGAGCTGGGTTTGAAGCAAGTATGCCAGGGTACAAGCCGGCTGGATTTAGCTTCAAAGGACCTATCAAGTACAGTCCTGGAGAAGTTC
>JAYSZA010000026.1:0-10153 GCA_043727115.1 Candidatus Saccharimonadota bacterium | reverse complement strand
CGATGTCGTCACAGTCACCTGTGTTGTCAGTTGTGAACTCAGTGAAGGCGTTAGCACCACCTTGGAAACCTGAGTCCGAATCCAATGTCGTCAATGTTCTGTTGACATCCATGCCGGTTGGCAGGACACAAGCACCAAGCGGCGACGTACAGAATTCAAAGATAATTCCTTGAACTGTAGCATTGGAGGCTGACGTGAAGTCAAAGTCATATTCTACGTTCTGACCTATAGCTGTCGTACCTATGACTGATTTGTTAATTGTTACGCTTCGACTTGTTAGGGTTGCTGCATCAGCCGAGCCAATAGCAAGCAACGGCAAAATAGCAGAAACTGCTAAAATTGCTGCGAGCGTAAATGCGGATAGTCGGCGCAAGTTTCCAAGCACACCAATATCCACTGGTTGTTGTTTCATGTTTATCCTTTACTTTTATTTTTGTTTTAGGTTAGCAAACTTAACATACCACACAGTTATTTTATACACAAGCAGGTATAATAGTAGTTATCCACACTAGAGTAACTTAAACGTCGCCAAGATGTTTTCAAACATACTTGATGTTGGTATAGCTGTAATATTTCTGTATGTTATCGTTACTTCTGCTTTTTGCGAACTATCATGCATAGCGGAGAGTCGGTTTGTTGCTCCGGGAACACCTACAGTAACATGATAATCGTTCACTTCATTAGGATTACAAAAATACTCAATATCATTTTGTGTGACTGTGTGCGACTCAAGATTTGGGTTGTCTTTAGGTAGAACATCAACACAGGGCTTAGACACAGAGCCTATCTGGGTAATGCTTCCATCCGACTCAATTCTGGCCGGCAGAACTCGGGTTGGAATATAATTAATTGGTATAACATAGTTATCTGGCAGGTTTACCGTGACCCAGATTTCATGCTCAATAAAATTTTTGTCAAAACGTCTATACAGGTATTGCCTGGTATCGCCCTGATCTTTGAGATTAAGTTCGTCAGTTACTTCACGCCAGCTTGAATCGCTCTGAAAACGAAAGAAAGGAGATTGAAATATATTAATCTGAGCAGACTGAACTGTTGCGCTCGACTCACTGCTAACGACTGTTCTGGACGAACGTATATTTGTAATGATCCAATCAACTCCAACATATACGGACATTATCAAAATTAAGACAACGAATATCTGGGTGATTTGTCTTGTTTTTTTAACTCTTTTAGTCTTATGATTTAGATTAACGTGATGTTTATAAGTCGCCACCGTTTTACCTTCTTCCAAACTCAAGTATGCCACGTAAATTCAATGTGTTCAAGTACAATCAATTTTTAGCAAATAGTTTACTTTGTTATTAATGTTGACTTGAGTTACAATAACAAGTAAGCAAAAGCGTATTGCAATATACTATAGATGGAAGAGAATAAACAACCAGTTACCGACGATGCCAATTCCCTAGAGACTCTGGAGGGAACTTCTGAGGTCACGCCTGCGTCACCAGACACTGTGCCGTCAGAAAAACTACCAAAAAAGAAGACATCACTGGTAAACAGAGCCAAAGGAATTGTTAATCGATTGAATGTCTACCTGCTATTGTTTTTCTTGGTGATAATTTCTGGATTAATTATTTTCTTTGTTGTTTTCAATTCTAGTCAGGAACCAGAGGTAGGGATTCCTGAATCACAGGAACTTACCCAAGAAGCTATTGACGAACTCGTTGGTAGTGATGCCAAAGTCGGTGATCCGAAACAACTTCTGACGGTAGAGTCTGACTCAGTATTCACGGGCAAGGTACTCATCCGTGACGGGTTAGATGTTGCAGGACCTATTAAGGTCGGTGGTTCATTGTCGTTGCCCGGCATAACTGTTTCAGGTGCGAGTGCGTTCGACGAAGTCACACTAAACACACTATCTATCGCTGGTGATGCAACGGTTCAAGGTCAGCTAAGCATCCAAGAAGGACTAACAGTCAGTGGACCTGTAACTTTTTCTGGCACATTCTCTGCAGCAGCATTTGCAATCGAGTCATTGCAAGTCAACCAAAACCTGACGCTGAACAGACACATTGATGCCGGTGGACCGACCCCAGGTATCGCCAGTGGTGCTGGCGTTGGTTCTGGCGGTACGGTCACTATCAGTGGCACCGACACTGCTGGGACTGTAACTATAAATGTCGGCTCAGGAGGCGGAACCGGTGTGCTTGCTACAATCACATTCGGCAATGCGTTTGATGGCACTCCTCATGTGGTAATAACTCCAGTGAATGCAGCTGCACCTAACGCATACATTTCCAACCGTACATCTAGTGGATTCTCAATTACTTCGACATCACAACAGACTGTAAGCTTCGACTACATAGCCATCGATTAGTGGCTAGTGGCTAGTGGCTAGTGGCTAGTGGCTAGTGGCTAGTGGCTAGTATTTATTGTGCAGAGTTTGAATTTATACTAGGGACTAGCTACGAGATACTAGGGTCTATACGTCGAGAAAGACGGTAACACGGTCTTCCTTAACATACATAATCCCGCGATCAATTTTAATTTTATCCACTTCTTTAGCATCAGCTGTTTTGATATCTATTTCGCAGGCACTTAGAAGTGTCAGGAACTTATGGTGGCCAACTAAAATATCAAATGGGCCAGTGTCATTTGCAGCTGTAATACTTACACCTAGCGCGTCGTAATAACTTCTAAAAGGAGAATACACCTTGATGAACATCTGTCCTGCAGGCGCCTTTTCTAGCGGCTTCTCTGCTTTAGCCTCACCTTCGGCGCCTGACTCTTCTACAGCCTCGGGCTCTTCAGTAGGTTTTGACTTCTCGTCTTCTTTTTTGCTTTTTTCTTTGTCTGCCATAGGAAGCTACCGGTTACCCGTTGATTATGTCTTCAATACTTACAAGAGTCTGCTCACGCGTGAATGTATCACCTGGAATACCGATGTGTTTTTCCATAACGTTCATATTCTGGGTAAAGTTAGCGATCAATTTCTTTGCCTTTGCGTAATCGGACCTATCAGCAGGTGATAATTCGTTTTCACCAATAATCGCAATAATGCTCTTTAGTGATTCGTATTTCTGCAGTAGTGACATGACTTTAACACTCAAATCGTAGTGTCTTTCGCCGACGATTGCAGGTGTTAGAAGTGAAGAAGTTGTCTGTGCCAAGTCAACCGCAGGTCGAATTCCCTGCTCTGCAATTTTACGAGATAACACGATGATTGAATCCAGCTCGTGCTGAATCATCTGCACGGCTGGGTCGGAAAGATCGTCAGCCGGCACGTAAATTGTCTGAACGCTGGTAATAGAACCATTCTCGTTAGAGCTCAATCTATCTTGCAAAGTCTTAACATCAGAGAAAATTGTAGGCTCATAACCACCTTCGTTTGGTACTTGGTCAAGAATTGTAGAAAGTTCGTTCCTAGCCTGGACAAAACGGTACATGTTATCAGCGAAGAACAAGATATTTTTCTTTTGCTCATCACGGAAATATTCTGCGCCAGTAACTGCAGAAATACTGATGAGTGAACGCTGGACCGGGTTTTCATTCATTTGCCCGAAGAACATACAAGTGTTTTTGAGCAAGTCGTTTTCACGCAGTGTATCCCATAGTTCGTGGCCTTCACGAATACGCTCACCAATGCCGGCAAAGAAGGACAGTCCACTGCCACTCTGAGCGATATTATTGATAAGCTCCATAGTAAGCACTGTCTTACCGACACCTGCACCACCGACAATACCGATCTTGCGACCTTTGACGAACGGCGTGAAGAAATCGATAACTTTGATACCAGTTTCTAGAATCTCAGGTGTTGCAATCTCAAAGTTTGTACTTTTGCTCGGAATCTTGAAAATATCTCTGCGAATAACTTGCTCCTCAGGAATGGCAGGCTTCCCGTCTAGTGGGTCACCGATTGCATCTAGTATTCTACCGATTGTTGCGTCTCCTACCGGTATCTCTACTCCTTTACCTGTAGGTTGGACTAGCATTCCCTTTTCAATTGCTCGCTCGCTTCTAACGTTTAGACAAAATGCGATATTGCCAGGGACAAGATGGTCCACAAGAAGTTTGGTGTTTTTGCCATTTTCGACAATAACAATCTCACCAATAGCTGGTACGTCATCGTCAAACTGAACTAATACTACTAAATCTTTGATTGACGTTACATGGCCCTTATTCATAATTCACCTCCTTGAACTATGAAAATCCGAAATCCGAAATCCGAAACCCGAAGCAAATCCAAATTTTCTAAATCATAAAACCGTAGCTGTTTTGAATTTTGAATTTTGAATTTTGAATTTGTTTGTAGTTTGTTATTTCGTATTTCGTATTTCAAACTTGGTGCTTCAAACTTTGTGCTTATCATGACGACGCTCCAGCTTTTCTGAGACCATTTATAATCTCTTTCAATCGTTGATCTTTTATTGCACGCTTAGAACGGTTAAACTCCATGTGCAACTCACCCTTTGACTCCTCTGCCCTAGTATGTGATGCCGACATAGCACGGAACCTGCTAGCGTACTGCGCCAACTTTGAATCCAGAATTAACTGACCCATAGCAATGCGCATCATAGAACTCTCAAGGTGGTCGACCACCATATAGGTGCTAGGTTCGAATATTGTGTTTTCGGATGTAATGATTTCTTCTGCCTTTGTTGTTTCTTTTCCTTGCTCAGCAACAGCAGCAGAAAGTTCGATACGCCTAACGTCTTGGACCATCAGAGACACATATTGTTGGTAAAACACTGTGGTTTTTTTGTACTTCTGGACATAATTAATAATAGGCGCAACATTAATGTTTTTGTCTTTGGTTGGAAGCTTAAAATATTTGATATAGCTTATGCCACGCTGTGCTAGCTGTAGGGCGCCGTGGTGACCAATGACCAAAATATCATGCTTTTCTTTATCATAATTATCTATCATGAACTTGACCAGTTTTTGGTCGATATCGCCGCTGAATCCACCTTCTGCAGTGATAATGATGTATAAATCCTTGTTTATGACTTCTTCGTCTGACTGGCTTCTTCCAAACCTAAACAAACTATCGACACGAAGCTGTGAATAAATGTGCCAAAGGTCGTTGAAGAATGCTGTTGCTTCTAAAACTTGGTTTTTAATCTGAGCAATACGCATACTTGCGATACCCTCAAACACTCCAGTAAGTTCTACGAGCGTACCAATCGCCTTCTCTTCGCGCTCAATGTCATTCGGCGTTCTCATACTCCACCCTTCGGGTTATGAAGACAACCTACGGTACCCCACCCCACAAAATATGATTTCGCGGGGGCCCCGGTTTTCCTCATCGCGCTTGAACCAAAATAAATTTGGTTGAGGGCTACTCTTTTCCCTTTTTTAGCTACAGTCATCATTTTTTGAGCTCCACTGAGCAAGTTTTCTTTAGCTCTTCTTTGACTTTTTGGTATAGCTCTTCGGTATCATCGGTTACTTTTTTAGCCGCTTCATTGGAATTCTTCTGTAATTTCAAAACGTCCAGTTGTTCCTGTGGGTCGCTATTGAGCACAATATCCAACATCAATTGCTGCGCCATGAAAGAATAGACATCAGTTGGTGACTGACTTAGAATCACGAACAGTTTTTTACCAATATCCAATGCCTTTTTGGCCTCCAATGCAAGTTCGGAACCGAAGTGAGAAAACTCTTCTGCCTGTCTGTAGGCCGCTAGAATCTTCAATGTCTGCGACGCTAAATTCTGTTGACGTTTTGTATGACCAACACCACCGACACGGGTAACGCTCAGACCCATGTTCACAGCCGGACGAATACCGTTACGGAAAATGTCCATATCCAATATCCACTGTCCGTCGGTGATGGACATGATATTGGTAGGCAAGTAGGCTGTGATGTCACCGCCGGCGGCGTTTACAAGCGGAATTGACGTCAAGTGCGCTCCGTTACTGTCTAGACGCCCTGCGCGCTCTAAGAGGCTGGAGTGGGCATAGAACATATCACCTGGATATGAATCGCGACCCGGGCTAACTCCAGACAATAGCGCAACTTCTCGGTAGGCATGGGCGTGTGACGTTAGGTCGTCATAAATAATAATCGTATCTTGAGCTAGTTCTTGCCAGAAATATTCTGCCATAGCCACACCTACATACGGAGCAATGTAGCTCATAATTAGCGATTCAAACATCGTGCTCACAATAACAACGGCTTTGTCTAGGCTTCCGCCCGTCTCTAGTCTAGAAAGCAGGGTATCGACATCACTACGCCTTTTTGCAATCAGCACGTAAACAACCACCTGGTCAGTGTTTTTCTGGTTAATTGTCAGCTGTGTCACTAGGGTACTTTTACCAGATTTACTATCGCCCAGCAGCGCCATACGCTGACCACGAACAATAGGGAATAGCGCGTCCAATGCCGTTACACCACTTTCTAGCTGTGTATCCAGAAGTTTACGTTCGTAAAGTGGAGGAGCCGCTCGGAACACAGGCCATGTCGCATCTGCAGCAATTGGACCCTTACCATCAAGCGGCTCCCCAGTGACTGTGATGACGCGTCCGATGAAATCTTTACCGACTTTCGACACAAGTTCCTCGTGCTGCAACACGGCAATCATCCCGGATTTAAGCTGGATGCTACCCATATGTAGGATAACGACGCGGTCGGATAACACCTGGTGCACAAAACCCTTAGAACCATCTTCGAACATCACAAGTGCGTGTATACGACAAGGTTGTAGACCCTTAGCCGTAACTAGGAATTTTTCTACACCAATAACCTCACCAACTGGTTTACCAGCATCAACCAACTTATCAAAGTGTTGATTCCCGGTGGTCATGCTACAGCCACCCCAACCGGTTGCTCTGCTGTTATGAGCACTTCCTCAGGAACGGATTCGACTACTGCTGGTTTCTCATCAAACTCAGGTGCGACAACTTCGTGTAGTTTTTGCATGAAGAAGTCATGTTTGCTATCAAAGAAACGTCGCAAACTGAAGTCAAACGATTTGTTTGATGTACGGACTACACACCCGGCACCAATATTAGGCTGCAGCCCGACTCTGACCAATATGCTTCCATGAATATTATTACGTAGCCAATTCACAATCTTTTGGACATAAGGGCCTGGAGGGTCAACACTGAAACTGATGTGTAGTACAGGGGCGCTAGCCGCCAAATCATGCATTAAGCCCAGAAGTCTGGTTCTGTCTTCTGTCTGTAGTAAATTCATGCTGTTTGCCACAACTAGCTCATCAAGTAGTCTGGAGTAGCGTGGCGCAGATTGGGGTGTGCCTCCACTACGAATAGCCGATTGACGGAAGAATTCGTCTAGGTTTTCTACCTCTCTAACTAGACGAGCCACATCTGTTGGGCTCACAACTGCAATCGGTAATACTAAAGACTTTTTATCCACTCTTCCCTAAGCTCCGTCTTTAATATCACGCATAATCGCTTCTTTATTCATTTCTAGCTGCGACAGAATGAAATCTAGTTGCTCGCTCAAATCAATCTGGTCACCAACGGCTTCAAGCACATAATGATTAACTACATCGGCCATTCTGCCTTCAAACCTGGAGAGAGTACGAGATTTCTCGGCTGTCATCTGTTCTGTTAGCTGTGCAGACAATAGTTCACGCTGTTGTTCTATCGTGTCCTGCGTCTTCTGAATTGATTCAATCGCGAGTTGCTTGGCGTCATTGATTGATTCTTCGTACTTAGCAAACTCTTCTTTCAATACTCTGGTGACTTCGTTTTTCATGAAATCGTTAAGTTGCGATGTTGTTAAACGCAAATCTTGCTGCAAGAACATAGCGTTCTCACCGATGATTTTCTCAAAATGTAGCCTACCTCTGTTGCGTAGCTCTTCTCTGAACTCATCATTGAATATGTGCTCTACATCAACCTCTGCTTCTTTGGATAAATCAGCAACAGGGTCCGACTTAGCAGAGGCTTTTTTCGGCCTGGCAGTCCCGGGGGTACGCAACAAAAGCCACAAAACAATGCCTGTAGCGACAATTATAGTGCTTAGTAATATCAGTAAAACGCTTATTGTCATAGGTTAGTCTTTATTATGAATTTTAGCGCTCCCACCGCTTTGCTTCTTATGCTTACAATCTCAGTAATAAATATACCCCAAAAAGCCCGATGAGGAAAATTATAATACTGGTCAAAATAATCTGCATGAGGCTTTTTGTAATAGATTTCTTGGATAATGGATTTCGACCTATAGAAATCACACTACTTTTAGTACCGGAATAGAGCAAACTTCCGGCGATAGATGCAGACGATAACAGTATGAATATACCTAGATATACACGTGTGGCACTTACCTCTTTGTCAGCAATTGATTCCGCAGCCTTTTCTAGAAATTGTGGCAAAGTTGATTCTACAGGACGAAGTAATGGATTAGAGCCTATGCTGATATCCACCAATACTCTGCCGATGGACACTTTCTCTGTGTTGCCCAGGCTGTCTTTTAGCTCGGTGCTGCTGACCGAATTTGCTGTTCCGTCGAAGCCTTCAATAGCTTTACCCAAGGTATACGGGTCAAATTCACCGGCTTTCATTGCAATACCAGATATATTAGAAATCGTCAGGAAATCTCCCGGCTGGATTGTACCGGCCTCGGTACTAACCAATCCTTCGAACCTGCCTATGGTTGCGACAAATGTTTTTTCTGATTCATTGGATAAAGTGAATGAAGAGTCATTGGACGCCACAACCAAACCATGGAGTGTGGCCTGATTAAGCCTAGTTGCCGCAACTACTTTGCTGGTGTCTGCCTGGTCTAGTGAGACTACAGTTCCACGCTGCAACACTTTGTCAGCGCTATAGCCTTGGGTTACAGATTGCGCAGACAACGGCGACGTCAGACTGAATGCAATTAGGAAAAATAGCCCGAACAGCGCTGCAATTCTTTTAAATGAAATTCTTTTTTTGATGTGACGTGTCACTTTTATTACCTCTGTTGCTAGAGTATAGCGCTTTTGCTTATTTGACGCTAGCTTTTTAGCGCTTTCAAGCTTTGAGGGCGGCTTTGAGCAATTCTAGAGTTTTATCCAGGATTTCTTTGGTTGTGTTACTACCGAAACTAAATCTAATGCTCCGTCTGGCTTCTTCGTCGGATTTGCCTATTGCAAGCAGTACATGTGACGGAGTATCGCTACTGGCACTGCAGGCAGAACCAGACGCAACTGCGACCCCAGCATCGTCAAGAGCAAATATTACCCGTTCGTTGTCAATACTCGGGAATATAGCGTGCACATTCTGAGCCAACCTGTTGGTTCTGTTCCCTGTTATTTCGGCACCAAATCTAGTTTCTAGCTCGTTCATGAAGTATTCTCTGAGTTCGGTCATTGCCTTTGCACGGTCCGCCCTACCTTTTTCAGCGAGCTCAAGTGCTCTGGCAAAACCTACGGCAAATGCCACATTCTCAGTACCACTTCTGTAGCCCCATTCCTGGCCGCCACCAGTTATTGCTGGTTTGATTCTAACTCCAGCTCTGATGTACAAAATACCACTCTGCTTTGGTCCGTACATCTTCCCGCCGTTTAACGTCATCAAATCTACACCTAATTTCGCAACATGAACATCTAAATACAGCGGCGCTTGGCAAGCGTCTGTGTGGACATATAAAGGCATGTCGTTCTTCGTAGCCCTACGTGCTAGCCTAATTTCTGCAACCAAATTAACAATTTCTTTGATTGGCTGAATTGTGCCGATTTCGTTATTGGCTAGCATGACAGTTACTAGGACTGTTTTGTCTGTTATTTGAGCCGCGAGAGATTCTAGGTTTAGCTTTCCGCTACCATCTACTGTAGCGACTAAGGATTTGTAGTTGGTCGCAGGCTTCAATACAGCATCATGTTCGATTGCACTTACTACAATTTCAGCTCCAGGGAATAATTGCATTACCCCGTGAATCGCTAAGTTAGTTGATTCTGTACCTCCGGCAGTGAAGATAATTTCTGAGGGTTTTGCCCCAAGAAGTCTAGCAGTCCGTGTGCGCGCATCTTCTAGGGCACTTTTGGCGTCTCGGGCACCTTCATATAGCGCAGACGGGTTGTAATAAATTTCAGAGAAAAACGGCGTCATTGCCTGAAGTACTTTAGGATTGACCGGTGTTGCGGCTGCGTAATCTAGATAAATTCGATTCATCCCGTTAGAAGTCCTTTGCTTTTATGGTCCTGCTATACTTTACTACAAATATTAATAGGTCGTAACTT
>JAYSZA010000025.1:0-10553 GCA_043727115.1 Candidatus Saccharimonadota bacterium | reverse complement strand
TTACGAATATCTCGTACAATATCTTGTGACGGCATGTTTGTTTCCTTGTTTTTATTAGTGTATTAACAAGAAACAGTATGCCGTCTTTTTAGTTATTTTGGTGGAAGTGTGGGTGGTTCAGTTAGCTATAATTGCATATTTACGACATTTATGATATAATGATTAAATGGCAGATGGTTATGAGTCCCCACCGCAAGTTCCACAGGTTTTGGAAAGCATTGAGCACGAGTTTTCATTTCGTGAGAAACTTGGAGATGTCCGAAATACTTTTACTGAAACCTGGAGAGATGCTTCAGTGTGGGGTAGGTCTGTTCTTGGTTTAGCTATTGGCGCACAAGCATACGAAAGATTACGTATCCCTGAAATTATCGCTCCCCCTATAGCTGTTGAAGTTTATCTAAGCACAGGAAGTGCGGCAAAAACCGCTCTTACACTAGGTGGGTTAGTTGCAGGACAACAATTTGTAATTGGTGCCACATGGGCTGAAACACTTACAAAATATGGGAAAGTCGCAGAAAAAGTAGGTGAACATTTCCCAAAAGCTGTTGAACTAGCTGAAGATATAGGTCCAGCAAAAGAACGGAAGTGGTATTCAAATATTCGAGAAGGATTTGCGGGATACTTCACCTATGGTACCACTCCATTTTTAATTGCACGTAAAACATATGAACCGGGACTACCGCGTAAGGATGCCCATAAAACAGCGGCGAGAATTACCACTGCTATTGGTATAGCGGGTGTCGCAGTAGGTAAAGCACTTGTTGAGGTTGTAGAGGAGCTTCCAGCTGAATATCAAGACGATGCCATTCGTGTACTGGAAAAACCCTATACTTGGATAGCCTTGGCTGCGATTATTGAAGTTCCTAGGTTTGTGAGTAAGCGTTTTGATAGGAGAAAAGCAGCTCGTGCCAACAAACAAGGAAAGGTACAGTCTACTGAATTCGAATCATAGATACTATTGAGCAGTTGTTGCGTTGTTTATTAATTAGACTTATGATTAGGCTATGAGTAAAGTTGCGATTATTGAAGATGACTCTGCTATAAGCCAAATGTATCGTATCAAGTTCGAGGCTGAGGGCTACGAAGTTGAAACTGCAGAAAACGGCAAACTGGGCTTGGCGCTAATTGAAGAGATGAAACCTGATATCATCCTGCTTGATTTGATGATGCCAGAGATGGGTGGTGAAGAGATGCTAACGAAACTCCGTGCAACAGATTGGGGAGTGAACATCAAAGTTATAATCCTGACTAATATGGGTGAGTCCGAAGCACCAGCAAGTATCAGAGAATTGAATGTTGAAGCATTTATCCTGAAAGCTAATATGACACCACGCCAAGTTGCTGAACTCGTTAAAGAACACCTAGCATAGCATCGTAGACCCAACAACAAAGTAACAAACCTACATAAACTGAATCTGTGAAGGGTCGGACCTCTCACACAGATAACCTAGATAGTAAATTATAAATTAGCTACAGACATAACTAATTGTGAAGGGTCCGTCCTGTCACATTTAGTCTGCAGTTATTCTTTCTAGGCTTATAATTTCTTGATCACTTAGCACATAGTCAGCGACAAATGATTGATACTGTTCGGGGGAGTTGTCGAACAAATCTAGTATCTTGTTCGTTGTTAACCATGCAGGAGACGAATCGGGAATACAGTAATAATTAAAGCTTGAATATGGGTAATCTAGGTAGTTTTTCGGATTTAGATGTATATACCTAGATATATGATACAGATATGGATCAGAAGAAATGAGGGATGCTTTGTATCTACCCTGGAATAATCCACCTACTCTGTTATAGCGATTGTTAAAATACATTACATACCCAGTAGCTAGCTTACGCATAAACTGAGATATTCCATTTTCAGACTCTTGGTACAGTAATAAATGAAAGTGGTTTGGCATTAGGCAATATGAAAGTAGCTTCACTTCATCGCCAAGATGTTTGAATTTATGACGATTAGTTGAGATGTTCGGATTTTCCCCAGTTAGATACTTCTTTATTAGCCCTATAAAAACAACGTAGTCTTGGTTGTCAAGAAATATATCGCGCTTTTCCACTCCGCGATTGTATACATGATAATATTGCTTATCTCCGTACTCTTTAATAGTATTTTTAGCAGGCACTGTGAAGGGTCCGTCCTTTCACATATTGTATCACTGATTTCTAGGTCAACTAAGATTATGTGATAGGACGGACCCTTCACATCTTTGGTTAATTTAGTCAACAACACGTATACTATAGGCTATATGATTGGTCAGAAGTTTAAAATCACTAAGGCAGGGTGGCGTAACGGCAGGCGGATTGCTTATTTTTGCTATGAAATTGAGACCGACCAAAAAACTTTTGAGCTAGAAGAAACCATTGAATTACCGCTAGAAATGCCGGAATCTGCTGAGTCAGAAAAATTACTCCGAGCACTACATGTTGCGCTTGCTATCAGCTACTACAAATCTTTTGTACCACCCATCATAGAGCACCCATACCAGATGAATGATACCGAAACAGAATTCTGGAACACGGTGTATCTAAATGGTTTGGGCGAGTTTCTTTATACGAATTCTCTAAGTAGTTCGAAGCTTGCAAAATTCACTGCGCAGAATGGTAAGGCGAATGAATCAAGTAGCTCGAATGTAGACTGGCAAGATAGCGCGGTACTGGGTATTGGTGGAGGCAAAGATTCTATTGTGGCCGGCGAACTGCTAAAACAATCTGGTGTACCCATAAGCGGATTTGTACTAGCCACTGGAGAAGTTCTGGGCCAGACAAAAGCCGTTGCCGACGAGATGGGGGTTGATTTGACGGCAGTCAAGCGAACAATTGATAGACAGATTCTAGAAATTAACAAAATTGACGAAGCATATAACGGGCATATCCCTATATCGCTGATATTTGGGCTCGTTGGTGCACTTGTGGCCGTGGCCCGGCAGAGTAGATATGTCATAGTCGCGAACGAGGCCAGTGCCAGTATTCCGCAAACTACCTGGGCGGGCGTGAGTGTCAATCATCAGTGGAGCAAATCTTTAGAGTTTGAACGATTATTCCAAGAATATTTACACGCAAATGTTTCTGAAGAACTTCATTATTTCAGCGCTATTCGTCCGCTAAGTTCTGTTGCGATTGCAAAGATATTTTCGCAGTATCCGCAGTATTTTGAAGTTTTTACAAGTGATAATAGCTTATTTAAAATTACCCCAGGAGCACGTGAACATCCGCGCTGGAGCCTCAATAGCTCAAAATCTCTCAGCAGCTACATATTACTCGCCCCTTGGTTGAATGAGGAGGATTTAATGCGGACCTTCGGCAGGAACTTCTTAAATGAGGCTGGATTAACTGAGTTATTCGGAAATTTACTAGGGCAAGATGGAAAATCTGTACTGGACTGCGTGGGAACGCCGGAAGAGCTGCGAGCTTCCATTTCCGAGGTAGTCAACAGAGGTAGATTTACGGATTCTGCACTTGTAACCTATACTATAACCAAGCAGTTACTACATGAAGAGCCAGAGCTACAGTCATTCATGACCTACGGCGAACATGCAATCCCAGAGACAATTGCCCCAAAACTGCAAATATTAATGGAGCAAAAGCTATGACGTTTAGTCTACCGGAGTTCGAAAACAAAGACGTTATATTCATTGGCCAAGACCGTGAATGGATAAGCTTTGAGAAGTTTATCGGCAAGCATGCGCAAGTAAGGTCGTTAAAATCCATTTTTATAACCGACGAGAACGAAGCTTTCTACGACGAGCAGCTCAAGGCTCTGAGCCCAGAGACATCTGTAATAGTCAAAACAGCCGGGTTTGCTGGAAATAAAGTACCTGTCCCCTACACTACCCCTACTAAAGTGTTCTTCGAATGCATTAAGCAGCTCGGAGCAAAGACTATCGGTGTAACAGGCACCAAGGGCAAGACTACTACATCTAGTTTGATTTATAGAATGTTACAGCAAGGCGGCATGCCTTCAATCCTGGGCGGAAACATTGGTGTACCGATGCTAGATATGCTAGAAGAAGCAGACCAAAACAGCATTCTAGTGGTTGAACTTTCCAGTTATCAACTTGCTGAATTAACGGTCAGCCCAGATTTGGCCGTTATAACTAACCTATACAGAGACCATATCGACTATCACGGAAGTTTAGAGGCGTACTGGGAAGCAAAACGAAATATCGTACGGTATATGAGCACTGAAAATACGGTAGTTTTCAACCCGGACACTGAAATCGTATATCACTGGCTTGCCGAATCAGAGGCCAAAAGAGTTCAGATTGACCCTCAAGAGGCTGTTGATATGGCAAAATCACAGTTGATAGGCGAGCATAACAAATTCAACTATTTGATGGCGAAAGCCGCAGCTCAGGCGTTTGGCGTTGACTTGTTCTCTTGCCAACATATTCTAAAGAACTTTAAACCTATAACTCACCGCTTAGAAAAAGTCCGTACCGTTCATGGCATCACCTACATTGACGATGCGATCGCATCGCAACCGGAAGCAGCTATAGCGGGCATTACTGCCTGTGTTCATGAAGTTGGACCGGTTGGTTGCGTGATGTTAGGCGGTCAAGACAGAGAGTACGATTTTACTGAGCTCGTAAAGTTGTTATCAACCTTAGCTATTCCAAAACTTGTTCTATTCCCAGATACGGGTGCGAAGATTAAAGCCCTATTACCTGATGGTTACGAACCAGAAACTTTTGAGACACGTGATATGAGAGAGGCAGTGAAGTGGGCTAGCGAACATTGCCCAAGCGGCAGTGTCTGCCTACTCTCTACTGCAAGTCCTAGTTATTCAGTATGGAAAGACTTCGAAGAAAAAGGTGATTTATTCCAAAAAGCTGTAATTGGATTATCAGAGTTTAATTAGCAGTGTTGGTTTGAAATTTTCTGGTTGCTGTTATAACATTCTCAAAAAGTGCGCACACAGTCAGCGGACCAACACCACCCTTAGTTGGAGTGAGGATTAAATCATCACGTTCGTATACCGTTGGGTGTAAATCACCAACTGTTTTTCCGTCTTCGCTGGCTACACCCGCATCAACAACGACCGTACCTGGCTTAAGCATTTCTGGGTAAATGATCGCCGGGCTTCCTGTGGCCGTGATAATTACATCTGCAGCGTAAATTACTTCTTGCAAATTGTTAGTATTTCTATCGGCCACCGACACATCATATCCAGCGGTTGTTAGTTGTTTGAATAGGGGGGCACCCACTAATTTACCCTGACCCACTAACACAATTTTTTTGCCCTCCAATCGTACGTCATAACCTGCAAGCAACCACATAATAGCCATCGGTGTAGCTGGATCAAAATTTGGGCTAGAGCCAAGTGCATCGACATCTTTATCCGGAGCAACTAGGTTCAATAACTTGTCGGTTTCTTGGGTATCGGCAAGTGGCAGCTGCACAATAACACCATTGACTGAGTCGTCATTGTTAAGCTTACTAATTAATTCTTCTGCCTGAGATTGTTCAATCCTATGTATGTCGACATCGACCAGGATATCAGCACCGTATTGTTTCTTGAGCCTAACATAGGTGTCTATTACTGGATCATCTTTGGTCTGGATTATTGCTAGTTTTGGTTGCAACTGCCATTGCTGACGCAAACCACGCACGGCTTTGGCCTGGCGTTCTTTAATAAAACCAGCGAGTTCAGATCCATTCAGTTGTTTCATCTCTGCTATTGTAGCAGTTAGTCGCTATTATTCGTGAGCTTCGTCTACATGATTTGTATTGAAATTGGCATTATTTGCGTAGATTTGCCAAGCAACCTGCTCTACTTCTGTTAAACTTTTTCCCTCCCTGACCACTCGCTGAAAAGCTGTCTTATTATTGATACTCTTCACTTAAATTTAGTTCTGGATAACTAGCGGTTTCGTCAGATTTGTTTCGACAAAAATAATCTGCGCGCCAATTAGGTTTGTACTAGTTTCGATACCGTATGTCTGGGCTGCCTTTCGTGCCATCAAACCACATGAATCGCTCGGTTGCGCCACGTAGTTGTGTGCATCGACTTCAGCATTCTCTGTTGAATCCGCTGCAGTTGTCCCCTATTCGTGGCCTGTCTTGTGTGCTGAAACGCTTTGTGTCAGAAAAAGTAATGATGCGGCTATAATGGTGATGAAGCCTGCTAGTGCGGTATTTATACTTTTTTGAAATGTCATGTTTATACCCTCATCTTCCCACCACAGTTAATGATTATGTTAGTACTATGTATGTTTACTTGTTATATTTGCAAGTACTCAGTTGGATATTAACCCTCCTACCCCTGTATTTATTACCTGCTTTATGCTAAAATTAGCTTGAGTTTTTCAGTAGCTATTATGTAGCTAGCCAAATTCAAGAGAGGATTCTTGAATTTGAAGAATTGATAGCTTGATTGGATTTTCATTTTTGCTCAGCAAACTTGTTTTGTGAGCAAAAAGAAAACCTAATCATCACACATCAATTCTGCACCCGTAGCTCAGCTGGATAGAGCATCTGTCTTCGGAACAGAGGGTCGGCGGTTCGAGTCCGTCCGGGTGTACCAATAAAAACGACGGTTCTGGGGGCTTTTTCTTTGTCTGCTGAGACATGCGAGTTTGAGCCGTAGACGGCCGCTAGGACCTGCTGATGAACTTGCTTCAGATATGCAGAGCAGCGGAAAATGACGAAGTCTGCTGACTCTTGGGGTGTACTTAGCCCAATATGCTATAGTCAACTTGAGCACTAACCATGACTAATAACACCAAACTGGGCAAACAACGCGCTTCGATTTACATCTTATTAATATGGCTTGCTTGTTCCACAGTTGCTGGGATTGGAATTTGGCTTGTTTCGATGGCAATAACAGCTTATTCGAAGGACAGCACCACACTTTTTAGTGGGGTTTTTGAACTTGTTATTTTTGATTTTATTATAATTCTAGCAGCCGTCATCATTGCTTATAGGAAAACTAAAGCGGTTGAGTTGTCGGTCTCTGATGACAAAATTTTTACAGAGCGTCTACTACGTCTGATTTTCTTTAGTCTAGGGGGAATAGTACTGGGACTGCGTACCTGGTTATCGGTTGCTTTGGCTTCCAGGCCATCAATAGCCATACCCATTGGGTTGTGCGTACTGGTTATTATTTTTCTATATACTTGCGTTAGTAGCTTTGTTTTTACGAGCGACGACATTATCCGCAAAAGAATTTGGACGCCAATTGCGTATCTTTTGGCATTGGTGATTCCTTCTGTAATTCTGACTTTATATGCGAATTATTTAAATTTATAATTTTCATGATCTTGACCATAAAATAATACTCCGTTGAACTCCAGACAGTATAATCATTACGCATCCCCTTCGGATACATTTGACGTATGGTTGAATTGTTTGTATAATAGTTGTATGAGTGCGAATAAGCTCAATGCTCGACAGTTAGCAGTTCTCTCTGACAATACTAAGTTTTGTATCGAGACTGGTTTACATGGATATTACAGAGATACTATGCGTGAGTGGGCTAATCAGCTTGAAGTTGATTTGGGGTCAGATTATCCTGCCATGACCGCTTTAGCTCAGATAGCTGGTTCAGAGTTACCCTACGGATTTTACGAGAAATCAGGTGATGGCGAACTAGGCGTAATCAAAGTAAATCCTGTCTCTGGTGAGGAGTTTATTGTTGAGATGAGTGGCGACAGTCGAATACCATTGTTTGCGATAGACAACGACGGAGTTTATATGGGTGCTTTTGGAGACGATAACGGAATAATTGATGTTGCAGTTTACGATCATGCTCGGGTACTATTAGCGGCGCAGATCGACACCGGCCTTATATATAACCCCGATATACTTTAATAGAGTGTGAGATTGATAAGATTGCCGGAGCAATACTAAAAATCCTAGTTACACTATAGAACTGTGTACAATTAGTCTGTTGTGATTCATGCTATTGCTTATATAGTTTTCATTCTGCCCTTTACAGCCTGGCTGGGGTTTGAATTAAGGCGCTCATATTCATTCAAAACTTATTGGAGGTGGCTCCTAGCGACGTTTACCGTCGGCATTATTGGTAGTTTGGTTTCTCAAATATACCCAAATATTGCTGGCAATTTTTTGTTACACGCTAGCGGCGGAACGGCTTCTACGCTTTTATATATTTACTTATTGAAAACACTTAAACTTAAATTTAGTTGGCGCCTCAATCTAGTAATTATGTTTGCATTCGTTTGCATGTTAGGAGTACTGAATGAACTGGCAGAATATTTATTTGAGCTACTGAATATGGGCATATTCAGTATAGATACCCATGATACTTGGCGTGATTTTGTAGCTAATACTTCAGGAGCTTTGGTGGCTTGGGTATTATGTTTATCTGCAAACAGAAAAATTAATAAATAATTTCAGATAACAAAATATAGTTACAAAGCAGTAGTCTGCCTGTTTCGATTAAGCTACAATTAGTCCATGCAAATAACAGTTTTTGGTGCAAATGGAAGAGTAGGACGTCTAGTTGTAGCTGATGCTCTGAAGCGAAATTTGAGCGTAAATGCGTTTATACATGGTGACAATCCATTTACTCCGAACGACAAGCTTCAAATTTTCCAAGGGGATATATATAACGGAAAAGATGTAGCTAGTTCATTGGTTGGTAGTGATGCAGTAATTAGTACTCTTGGAAGCTGGGGAACTCCGAACAAAGACATTCTATCTGCTGGGATGAGGAATATAATCCCTGCAATGCAAAGCGTAGGTATCGACAGGATTATAAGCTTGACGGGCTCTGGCTGCGAGTCAAGTTCAGATAGTTTTTCTTTTACCCAGTTCTTTAGTAGATTGCCGTTGATGTTAGTCGCACCAAAAATTCTGAAAGACGCAGAAGAACATATTAAACTTTTAGAAAATACCGACCTAATTTGGACGATAATACGGTCACCGGTCATGAGTGATAAAGGCAACGAAAAGAAGTTCAGACTAACGACAAAATGTCCGTTACCGTGGGCTAAAATCAATAGAAAATCTGTTGCAATCGCAATGCTAGATAGTTTAGAAAATGCCAAACATACAAACCAAGCGCCCTTCATCGCTATATCTTAACCATTGATTTTTGTCGTAAACAGAGGTAGAATATCCTTTGACTTATAGATATACACTAATCTTACGTCTTTGTTTTTGAGCTTTCCAAATTCGAGAGAGGATTCTCGAATTTGAGGAAACGTCGGCTTGGCTAGTTTGCCGAAAGTGCCTGTGAAACTTGTTTTCCAGGCAGCTTTGGCAAACTAGCCATCACACGCCGTTTCCGCGGGCCAGTAGCTCAGCTGGTTAGAGCACCTGCCTCTTAAGCAGGGTGTCCCGGGTTCAAGTCCCGGCTGGCCCTCCAACTAAACAGTCCACCAATAGGTGGGCTTTTTAGTTGGAATTGGTCTGCCGGAACTTTCCCGAGACACACTCAGTGTCCCGGGTGAAACGTGCCACAAGTGCACGTTGCAAGAGAATCTTTCAGATTAGCAACTTGTTGTTAGTTAGAAAATTCTGGGGTCGCGCTAGCGTGACAAAGTCCCGGCTGGCCCTCCAATATAACGAAGTCACAAAAGTAGGGTCTTTTTTGTTAAACTATCTATCTGTTATCGAGATTAGAATGGTTTTTTGCTCAAACTTAGGCTATTATTAAGTAATGATACGCCTTAATCGTTTCCAGTATTTCGCAAGTAACATTCTAATTACTATGTTTGGTTTTTACGTAAGTTTTGCTAGCGGGATTTTCGGTACTACAAGATATGACGGATGGATCATATCAGGAACTATCATTTGGTATGGGGGCATCGTATACACCGCAGCTGCAAGGATGAAACACATGGGATTCACCGGTAAGCATCTGTGGCTTTCTGTAACTTTAATACCGCTACTTTTCTTCAATTATATTATTGGGCTTATCTACTTGTCGCTACGTAAATCAAAATAATTTTAGTTAAGACAGTGTACATTAGGGGTCGCGAAAATACCTGTTACTCTGTTCTTACCTCCTTTGTTATAATCCAGGTATGTCATTTCAAGCCTACCTAGATAATATCGAAACTAAAACCGGGAAATCACCTAACGACTTTATCGATCTAGCTAGTGCTAAGGGTTTTGGTAATAATACAAAGGCTGGTGAGATAGTTGCATGGCTAAAAGAAGACTACGGGCTTGGACACGGTCATGCAATGGCTTTAGTACATGTCATAAAGAATGGCGCCAAAATTAGCGATAAATATGTAAACAGTGGCGGCTCGCATAGTGATGATAACAACGAGCTACGACTTGATGGTATCAAAAACAGATAATCGCCCATTACTAGTGCTAGTTATAGTTGCGATGGAACAAGAACATGGACCTCCAACTAAACAGTCTGCAAATGGTGGGTTTTAGTTGGAATGAGCTAACCGGACTTAGTCCGGGAGACGCCAAACGGTGTCACGGTCGAAAAATGCCATTCGGCATTTTGCAAGGAAACTTTCTGATGAAAACCTGATTTCAATCATGAAATTTCGGCCCTGCGGAACGTCGGGAAGTACCGGCACAAACTATTCAACCCTTTAAACCGTATAAGCTTT
>JAYSZA010000024.1:0-10730 GCA_043727115.1 Candidatus Saccharimonadota bacterium | reverse complement strand
GTTACGGCAAAAAAGGCGACAAAGGATTCGTTATTATCATCAGAGACATAACCCGCGAGAAATCTTTAGAAGAAGAACGTGATGAATTCATAAGTGTTATCAGCCACGAATTACGTACGCCCATTGCTATAGCCGAGGGCGCAATTAGTAATGCCCAATTTATTTCTGAGAAATCCGGGGATATCGCAAAGATTAATGAAGCACTAGAAAGCGCCCACAAACAAGCGGTTTACCTCGAGAGCATGATTAATGACCTATCTACACTATCTAGAGCTGAACGTGGAGTGCTAGATAACAATCTAGAAGATATAAATATCCATGAATTCGTAGAGAGCCTGCAGAACAACTACACAGCAGAGGCTGCGCGTAAAGGACTAGAGCTACATATTGATATAGACCCAGCACTTGAATTACTGCACTCGTCCAAGCTATATGTCCAGGAAATCCTCCAGAACTTCATAACAAACGCTATCAAATACACAGAAGAGGGTAGTGTGACTGTTTATGCCAAACAGAAGCCTGGAGGGGTTGAATTTGCAGTACACGACACAGGAATCGGTATAAGCAAGGGCGATCAAGCTAGAGTATTTGATAAATTCTTCCGTTCAGAGGATTACCACACTCGTCAGCAGAATGGAACAGGGCTTGGTCTACATGTGACTCGTAAACTTGCGCAACTTGCCAAAGCCAAAATCAGTCTGGATAGTGAACTTAGCAAAGGCTCAACCTTCACAATATATTTCCCTAACCTATAAAGATTCAAATTTTTGGCAGGCCTTTTTCTGGTGCGAGCATCGGCAGGCAGATATTACGCTCTTTCCAGCGCACTATACCAAATTCATAGGCAATCATCGAGCGAACCAACACGTACCACTCTAGAATGATGAGAAAAGGCAGAGAAACTAGCCCAGCAAGCCAGGTTTTCTGCACACACAGCCTACTGATTACGGTATTGATTAACAGCAAAATTAAAACACTTATGACAGATAATGTTTTCACATAACTATCATTATTTATTATTCCGCAGGTAAGACTTATAAGCGGCCCATAGAAAATAACGAATTCAATCATTAATAATGCAAGAACGGATTCCGGTCGACGTCTTGCCTGAGGGTAGCGCATCCTTAGCGCTGTATCAAACTGCTCTCTAGGGCCTTTGACGCTTGCTACACCCAAAAGTTCACCAGATATCACAAACCTATACGCGCCCTTTAAACGCTTAGCAAAGTGAGCTTCTGGCCTTATTGACCGCTTAACACTATCAAAACCACCAACTTTCTTGAGTTTGTTTCTCCTAATTGCCCAGAGAGAGCTAAGAGCAGGTGGGCGCTTACCAAATAGCCTTGGTACAGATAATTCCCACCAGTAACGAAGCGGCTGTATAAAAACAGAGCCCTCACTACGGTCTGAGCGTCTCGGCAAAACACTAATCATATCTAATAAACCGTGTTCAAATTGCGCAACAATCGACTGCACAGTCTGCGGACTAAACCTGACATCCACACCGGCAAAAATTACTATATCGCTTTTAGATTCCTCATAAAGCTTCTTCATTGCACTGTTTTTGGCAACCCAAGACTCATTTGGTTCTTGTCCGCTGATGAACCGAACTCCTTTGTGTGCATAATCCTTTATGATCTGTGGAGTTTTGTCGTGCGAACAATCGTCCAATACTAGTATTTCTAGCTTTGGATAGGTAGAGGCCAGCACTGACTCAATACACTCGGGCAAATCTTGAGTTTCATTCCTAGCGGGGATACAGACCGTGACAGTGGGTATGGTTGTGATTGCATCACTAGGCAGTTTTTGCGTACGCCAGCGGACGAACGAATATATAGTTGTTCCGAGCAGAATAGTTGACAATACTATCGACAACAGGACAAAGTTTGATGTGAAAGAAACGGTAATATCGTAGTGAATAGTATATACAAGTGGCGCACTGTAAACTAGAAACCAAATACTGCTTCTGCCAAATCTACGTCTTAACTCGCCATTATGCATCCGTTCAACTGCCACGCGTGAGATATTCACAAATCTAAACAGGCAGATAATAAATAGCAAGACAGTGAGAACGTTCAAACCAATCATTAGGTAGCTTGTAGACGCGAACAATACAATGCTAACAGTAAACGCCGCCACGTACTTAGAAATTGCGTTTCTGGAAACTAACAGAAGGTGTAACAAAAGTTCTAAAAACACAGACACTCCGAAAGCAACTTCTGGTATTAATAGTTCCATAGCTAAACTTTATCATAAGCATGATTCAATAGTCAGCCCAAGCGTAACCTTTCTGAGTCACACCTATTGCATTACAGAGCTGTTCGCTGCTATACTGTTGCTATTGACGCCCGTGAGAAACTCGGGCTTTTTAATTTAGGGAGATTAGCATGGCAGATAAGAATCAGAAGAAAACAACGGTTATAAAAGTTCCCCTCAAGAAAAAACCAACCTCAATGCGTGAAAGTGCTGCGAAGTCACGTGCAAACGCAGAAAAGCCTAAAAGAGTACGCAAGGCAGCTGACATTGCCAAGAGACCAGTCGACTCTGTAAATACGGCATTAAAGAAGGAATACCACCTCATTCAGCCAAAAGATGGTGGCAACTTTTTCACCAAAAGCCGCAAGCTAACTCCTGGATATTTCAGAAGTGCATGGTCTGAACTGCGCCAAGTTACTTGGCCGGGCAGAAAAGAAACCTGGAGACTCGTGTTTGCAGTGTTTATGTTTGCTCTAGTCATGGGAATATCTGTTGCGGTACTTGATTACGGCCTAGAAAAATTATTAAGAGAAGTTATTTTATAAAAGGAAGAGAATAGAAATATGTCAAAACGTTACGATACAAGCAGAACATGGTATGCAATCCACACCTACAGTGGCTACGAAGAAAAGGTCGCAGAATCTATCCGCCAGCGTGCAGATAGTCTAGATATGAAAGACAAAATATTTCAGGTCCTAGTTCCGAAAGAAAAGATGATTGAAATCAAGAACGGTAAACGAAAAGTAGTGGAAAAGAAAATTTTCCAAGGCTACGTACTGGTAGAAATGAAATTATCTGAAGATGCTTGGTACATCGTCCGTAATACTCCGAGTGTTACTGGATTTGTCGGCACCGGTAACGACCCATCACCAGTTAGCCAAGACGAAATCGACAAAATTATGAAGCGTATGGGCAAAGACGACCCGAAGCACAAAATCGATTTCACAGTTGGCGAAATTGTTGGAATTATTGATGGACCTTTCAAAGGCTTTGACGGTGGTATTAGCGAGATTGATGAAGCAAAAGGCAAGCTCAAAGTTCTTGTCAACATGTTCGGACGTGAAACTCCAGTTGAACTAGACGGCCTACAAGTCAAAAAAACTAGATAGATCATGACGACAGAGAGTTCAGGCGCTGCAGAGACTAAGCATTATCTGGGTGGTGACTTTTCTTTTGAGTGGATATTTCAGCCCGATATAGGGCAGCCTGTTGGCTTTAGCTCAACTCAACAGTGCAGCCTTTCCTCACAGCTTATGCAGAATGCTCCCGGTATAGACATAGGACTGGAGGTGCGCCAACTACAATATATGCATCCAAGAGAAGTCGGAATGTTTCTGTACAGTCCTAGAGATGAATCGCTTAAGCTTGTGGCAAATTATAAAAACCCCTTCGGTAATGCTATCAGAGCTAATATTTTTTTTGAGCGTACAAAACTAAGCCGCCGTTCTGGAGGCTGGCTTCATAGGTTAGTCGACATTAGCTACCGTTACTAGCTTTATGCATCAAAATAAGCTATAATAATTCAGTTACATTATTACAATTCATTTTTGGGAGCTTCTAACCCGGAAAATGTAATAACAATCTACAAGGATTTAAGACAATGGCAAAAGCAGTTAAAGCAAATTTGAAAATGAAACTAAAAGGCGGACAAGCATCTGCGGCTCCTCCAGTTGGTTCAACACTTGGACAGTACGGTGTGAATATGATGGACTTCATTACGCCTTTCAATGATCAAACTAGAGATATGATGGGACAGGATATTACTGTTCACATCGCAATTTATGAAGATAAAACTATGAGCTGGAGAGTTGTCGGTACACCGACTGACGACCTAATCCGTAAAGCATTAAGCATTCAGAAGGGTTCAGGCAAGCCTAACTCTGAGAAAATCGCAAAGAAGCTTACTGACGCACAAGTTACAGAAATCGCTACAGCCAAAGCGAAAGATATGAATACTGACCGAATCGATTCAGTTAAGCGTATGGTTGCTGGTACCGCTCGAAGTATGGGCGTTGAAGTAGAAGCGTAGTAGCTTTAAGAGGAAGGCCTCGTCATGAGAAGCGAAGGAATATCATTCACAAACCTTGAAAACCCTGACGACTCAAAACAACAAAAATTATCTCGCACTCAGAAACTGATTGCTAGTTTAATTAGACGGGAGCGCAAAATCGAAACAGAACTAACAGAGGACACAATTGCCGCCAAAAGCGCGATTCAGTACTCAGGTTTTGGACTACCGATTGTACTTGCAGCTCAAGACGACGACAGTGACGATTAGAACATTTTGTGCTATAATAGACCTATAACAATTTAATTTGTGGGAGGCGAAAGCCGCATGCACCACGAAAGGAAAATCTCTATGGCTGAAACAAAAGCCGATCTACTAAAGCAAGCATCTGCGCTTGGCATCAAAGAAATAACACCTAAGAGTACAATGGCTCAAATGCGAGAAGCAATAGCTGGCGCGCAACCAAAAAAGCACGACAAAGAATCACTTCCAGTAGAAAAGCATGAAGCCGTTGTTGCTAAGGCTGGCAAAAGAAGCGCCAAGGCAATAGCAGAAGCAGAAGAAAAAGAAGTCAAGGAAGAAAAAAAAGCAGAAGCCAAAGCTGAGACGGAAGCACCTGCAAAGCCAAAAGTTATCCAAAAAGTTCGTTCTAAAGTAGAACGTGCTGGCAAAAAATACCGTGAAGCTAGTAAACTAGTTGAAAAAGACAAAGAATACAGCGCAAAAGACGCGCTTGACCTTGCGATTCAGACTGCTACAACTAAGTTTGATAGTACTGTTGAACTTCACGTCCGACTTGGTGTCGACCCTAAACAAGCTGACCAGAACATCCGTGAAACTATCGTACTACCGGCTGGAACCGGCAAAAAAGTCCGCGTTGCAGTCTACGGCGAAGCTGATGACGTTGCTGCTGCTAAAAAAGCAGGTGCAGATATCGCCGGTGCAGAAGAATTCTTGCAACAGCTAGATAAAGGAATTATTGATTTTGATGTACTTATTGCAACTCCTATGGTTATGGCAAAACTTGGTAAATATGCACGTGCACTTGGGCCAAAAGGACTTATGCCTAACCCTAAGAGCGGAACTGTTACCAAAGATGTAGCTAAAGCTGTAGAGCAAGCAAAAGCAGGTAAAGTTGAATTCCGTGTTGATGAAGCAGGAATCGTTCACCTAGGCGTTGGTAAAGTTAGCTTCGGTGCTGACAAGTTGATGCAAAACGTACAAGCAGTATTTGCAAGCCTCAAGGGTGCAAAGCCTTCGAGCATCAAAGGCAACTATGTCTTGACTATGTATTTCACGACCTCAATGGGTCCAAGCATCAAAGTTTTCGCTTCAGAACTATAATGATAATTGATGTGCTAAAAAGGCTCCGCAAGGGAGCCTTTTTATTATTAAGAAACTAGAAGAGTGTATTATTAGTGCGTGCCACATATTCATGAGCTGTATGATTTCACAGTAAGTTTTTATATTCTGCATCCTACCGAAAAGAAACTGTGTCTTCATTTTCACTTAAAGCTGAACACTTGGGCTCAACTTGGGGGTCATGTTGAACTAGATGAAGACCCAATGGAGTCGCTACAGCGCGAGTTATTGGAAGAAGCTGGACTTTCAAAAAGCGACTACACGATAGTCGCTGATGAAAATTATCCTAAGCTTCGTGGCGTCAAATCATATCCTGCTCCTTTCAGCGTTGTTATATACCGTTACGGCGACAGCCCTCACAAACATATTGATTTACCCTACGTAATAAAAAGCAAAAAATCCAAACTCGAACCGCAACAGGGTGAGTCTACCCGAATCAACTGGTTTACTTTAGACGAGATTCGAACGCTACATCAAAAAAAGGAAGTCCAAGACTCAACATTAGATATGTGTGAATGGGTTTTTAGCAAATACGTGTAAAAACTACGTCATTATTCATAGTGTTTATGCTTGCGACGGGATAAGCATGTCGACTACACTATTAACTAGTTATGGATGAGGGTAGCTCGCAAGCTTTCACTCCACCTAGTGGGCAAGGTGTGTATAGCAATCGCCAGATTAAAGAGGCCATTGTTGATGGTCATATTGTATTTCATCCCTATATCGCAGAACACATTGCCGGCAGCAGCGTAGACGTAACACTTGGACACTGGTTTTACCGTACAGAACGAAATACAAATGGAGGTTTCTATAATCCTTTTGACGAGGGCGATGTAACCAAGTATTTTGAAGGACCATTTTCTGCTGAAATTCATGAAATGTGGGCAGAGGGCAACGGCCGTAAACTATTCTCTGGAATTCCACCAGAGCACCCAGTAATTATCCTTGGGCCGGGCGAACGAATCCTAGCTCATACACACGAATTCATTGGTATCAAAGCTCCTGGAACCTCCACGATGCAGGCTAGAAGCACTTGGGGTCGTAACGGTGTTGCTGTTTGTTTAGATGCCGGTTGGGGCGACCCAGGATACATTAACCGCTGGACAATGGAAATTTATAATATGAACCAACACCACAGCGTTGTACTGCCCGTTGGTGAGCGTATTGCCCAAATTGTGTTCTATCATACAGGTCCTGTAGACGGCCAATACAAGCAAATTAGTGGCAAATACCAGACCGGCGACGATAACGATTTACAGGCACTTATGAGAGATTGGCGACCAGAACATATGTTGCCAAGAGGCTATAAAGATAACAGAAGAAAGCCGAAAGAATTATGACCTTAAGAGAGCTACACGTAACGATGCCGAGTGGTCCTGAATTGCTTGCTTATGACAGCGTTTACTGGGGAATAGACAACTTGAGACAACCTTTCATGGATACACCATATGCCGAGAGCCTTTCTTCCATGGAGCCTAGATTTAAGAGATATCACTGGGATGATCTTGAAAAATTTAAAGCATTTTTAGGGGATGACGTTGACCCACTAAAACACGGCCCTTACCAGGCTGTTACTGTCGGCATACCGATGGTTGATGCTCAAGAGCAAGGACCGGCTGATTGTCCTCAGCTTCCGGAGGGATTTGCTGACCTTTTTATTACACACCATGCCCAACACGACGATCACGAGGGCGAACATTCGGTTAGAAAAAACATGACCCATGATGTACCGTACGCTGAACAGACGACTGAGAATAGGATTGCGGAGTATGAACTCTGGAAACAAATACAAGCAGAAACTTTTGGTAATGCTGAAGCAAGAGAACATGCATCAAGAATTAGCACATTCGCGTCTCCTGATGCACCAGACTCTTTTCTGAAGCAGTTTTGGGATGTCAGCGAGAGCGTAGGCTATTTGCTAACAGTATTGAGAGCTTGGAACATATCTTCGTGCAGCACTGATGTGACCGGCGAGGAGCGTCGACGTGCAAAGCGATTAGCGATCGAAGTCTTTGGACGACAGATGCCTCGTATTGAAGAATCGAGAGGTGTTATTGTTCATGCTGATGACGTACTTTTAGGTTTTAGCAAACAGTTAAGAGAGATTAAAATGGCCAGAAGGGAACAATTAAGATGAGCGGAAAATTTTTCGTTATTGAGGGAACTGATGCATCTGGCAAGAAAACCCAGTTTGATTTGCTTGCAAAGCGCTTTGCGAATGAGGGATACGACGTCGTTACATTTGATTTTCCGCAGTACGCCGATGAATCTAGTTATTTTGTCCGTGAATATTTGACAGGTAATTATGGCGGAACTGAGGACGTTGGTCCATACACAGCTAGCGTATTCTATGCATTGGACAGATATGCAGCGAGAGATGCTATCCAGAAAGCCCTCGATAATGGCAAGATGGTTCTTAGCAACCGATTCACTGGTAGCAACATGGCGCATCAAGGAACCAAATTCTTGCACGCAGAAGAGCGCAGAGGTTTCTTTATCTGGGAAGATAATCTAGAGTTTGAAATGCTAGGAATTCCACGTCCTACCGCTTCAATTGTTCTCAGAGTCGACGCAGACACGATTCTACAGCTGTTAGAAATGAGGTCAGAATCAGAAGGACGCAAAAAAGACATTCACGAAGCGGATGATAGTCACATCCGTAAATCCGTCGAGGTATACGACGATTTGACTACCCTGTTTCCGAAAGATTTCATTCGAATTGACTGTGTACGCAACAGAACCCTGATGACACGTGAACAGATACACGAACTTGTCTGGAGCGCGGTAAATGCAACCATACTTCCTGAACCGTCTTCTAAACAAGGGACAATAACTAAAGCAACGCCGGCAACGACGGACGAAGCATCGCAGAGCCCACTTATCGAACGTCTAGAAAACGGTTCCACGATCATGACCGAATTTGGCAAAAAGTATCTTGAGGGAGCCGTCACCAGCGTTGACAGCAACGTTTATGCATTCAAAGATACAATGAGTCCAATCACTATAGCAGCAGCCATGGCTAGGCTTAGCCGTCGAGCAGATGATATGCGCATAACGATTCTTGATGAATTCTCCAGCACTGACGCCAAGAAAGATGAAAAACTGCTTCAGAGAGTGATAACAGCCTACGGCGATGATTCGGTACAGCAGCTTGTTGGTCAACATGTTGTAGTTGAAGGCGCAAGCAACCTACTGACCAAAAAACTTGAGTGGGGAAGACTCGCATCATACCTTGAACAATCAACACGCTATATATTCTTTGACCAGAAAGACGAACACGGAAAATTCAAATATGTAATTCCAACCTCGATAACCGGAACCACAAAGACTAAATATGTTCAAATTATGGACGAGATATTTGAAATTTACTCAGATATTGTCAGAGAACTTACAGCCTATGTTAGAACACAATCTACGGTTCCGAAACCCGAGCAAGATGTTGCATGGCAGGGAGCCACACGTGCTCAAGCCTGTGATGCAATACGCGCAGTGCTACCGGTCGCAACTAAATCTACAGTCGGTATATTCGCGTCTGGACAAGCGTTAGAAAGTCTAATCATGCATCTATTGAGCGACGAACTGGTTGAGTCTCGAGAAACCGGTGAAAAGTTGCTACACGAATCGCGCCAAGTACTTAGCACATTCCTAGAGCGCGCTGACAAACCAGAGCGGGGCGGAGCAATGGTTGCCTACAGAGCAAACACAAGAGAAACCATGAAAAAGCTCGCGACAGATATGTTGCCCGAATTATACTCCACTGAGACAAAATCAGTAGACTTAGTAAACTTTTGGCCTACAAACGAGCTAGAATTAGTACCCGATATGCTCTACGACCAGAGTAATATGTCAGTTCGCGATTTACAAAATGCTGTGAAAACCTGGAACTACGAAGACAAAGAAAAAGTATTCAGAGCATACATGGGCGAAAGACTAAACAGGCGTCACAAACCAGGTCGAGCACTAGAAAAGGCTCACTATAGCTGGGATATTGTCTGTGACTACGGAATATTCCGAGATTTGCAACGCCATCGAATGGTAGATGATTTGGCTTGGCAACAGCTGACTCCACGATACGGCTACGAAATACCAGAGCTTGTGGAGGAAGCTGGGCTAACAGAACAGTTCCAAAAGTGTTTTGACAAATCACTAGAACTGCACAGTATTCTAATGTCTGCGGGGCTAGAGAACGAGGCTCAGTATGCAACGCTACTTGGCCACAAAATGCGCTGGAAAATCACCTACAATGCACGCCAGGCATTTCATTTTCACGAACTGCGTACAACGCCGCAAGGTCACCCCGGCTACCGCAAACTAGTCAAAGAAATGCATGACAAACTGGCTGAGGTACATCCAATGCTGGCAGAAACTATGAAATTCGTGAACATGGATGAAGATCAGGAACTGACTAGGCTTGCAGCTGAACGCTATACGCAGTTTAAGTTAAAGAATCTGAAGTAATCTACTGAATTATCGATGCTCTTATAAGAGGTAATCTAGGGAGCACTGTAAACCCAGCCGTCCTGGAAAATGCATCAACTTCTAAAGGTGTCATCTCATCGTAATCTCTAACCTGCTCAAACGTAGCAATAATTCCAGTCTGACCGATTGCGAGCGATGGGATTGCGCTGTGAATGTTTCTCAATACTTCTGGTGCACTTCCGCTGTCCGGGGCAAGACCAAAGCCGACTGCTAGGCCAATATTCAATTCTGTAGGTTTTGCTACAAGCACCATTCGGTTTCTTGGTTCGTTAGTTTTTTGAGGAGTAACATCTATTTTGGACATTTCTGCCTCAATCAAAATATTTCGAAGCGGAAGTCCACTTGCGTGTTTGCGAATAATTGCTTGAGCAATTCGATAGCCGTCATCAAACGTTCCACCGTCTAAATCAGCCTGAGCACGTTGTAATAAATGAGCAATATCAGGGTCTGCTGTGAGTACTCTTTCGTGTAAATCTACGTTTGGAAAATTCATATTCATTACTCATAATACCACATTATTAAATAATAAGCAATATCCATATTCTGAACCACCCACACTTCCACCGAAATAACTAAAAAGACGGCATACTGTTTCTTGTTAATACACTAATAAAAACAAGGAAAC
>JAYSZA010000023.1:0-32564 GCA_043727115.1 Candidatus Saccharimonadota bacterium | reverse complement strand
AGAGATCGAACTGCATGTTGTAGGTACCGTCAGGAACTAAACCGCCGCTGGCGGTTAGGAGACGTCCTTGGAAGTTAAGGGTGTTGGAGGTGGCGGCGAGGGTTTGTTCTGGACGAGCCAATCCAAAGCTCACAACTGTGGTAGTACCTATCAGTAGGGCACCAAACAAGCTCAACGCTCGGGCGCGTGAGGTTGAGCTTGTTTGATGTCCAACAGTACCAAAACCAGTCCATAGCTGGCTCAACGCTCGGGCGCGTGAGGTTGAGCCAGCTATGGACTGGTTAAAAATTTTTGCAAAGGCACCAAGCCGATTCAACGCTCGGGCGCGTGAGGTTGAATCGGCTTGAAGCCCTTTTATACTAAATACGCCTAGTAAGCTCAACGCTCGGGCGCGTGAGGTTGAGCTAACTAGACGTACTAGTGCATTCTGCAATACAACAAATAAGGCACCCAAATAGCTCAACGCTCGGGCGCGTGAGGTTGAGCTATTTAGATGCCCTGAAGTATTCTTGCATACTAAAAATGGCCTAGCTACAGTCTGGAAGACTGAAACTAGACCTCTAACGACAGCAAGGGATAGCGATGCCATCCCTTGCGTACCTAATATAAATAGTACGTGTTTGTGTTTGTTGTTTTTAATATTTTTCACGTGCTGCTTTTTATTTTGTGCAACACGCTGAATCGAAGAGTTGCGAGACTAACTTCGAAACCGCGCCCGTACCTGTAAATTACAGATACAATCACAGTGTATAACAAATGTGTTCAGCATTGCAATACGTTAATGGTAAAGGTTATCCACAGTTACAGCGCTGATAGGTGATGGCAAATCGAGGCATCCGGTAGATAAATAAAAATACCGCTCGATTGAGCGGTATTTAGGCTAATTAATAATGTCTTTGGAACTACTTGATACTCGTAATTTTTAGTGTTGTAAGTCTTTGTCTGTGACCACGAACTTTGTGTACACGCTTCTTCGACTTGTATCGAATAGCCATGACCTTGTCGCCCTGAGTGTCTGCACTAATGACTTCAGCTGTGACTTCAGCATTTTTTACTTCTGGCGCTCCTACGACAGTATTCTTACCATCTGCAACCATCAAAGGAATGAATTTAACTGACTTTTTATCTGTTTCTAGCAGATTGACGATGATAGTATCACCTTCAGCAACAATATGTTGGGTTCCGCTTACTTCTATGACTGCTTTTTTCATCCTCCAATCTTACCAGATTCACCCCTGTTTGTAAACAGCCAAATCAGAATATTAGATTTTTGCTCAGTGAAATCGTAATCGTTTGATTAGAAACTTTTTGTTCTACTGAGTACGCTCCTTGTTTATCGGAAGCCATTTTTGTTGTCAGTGTCTCTGCACAAATATATTCACTATAATGCTCAATTGCTTCCAATAACTCTTTGGAATCGGTCAAAAGCGACAGACTAATCCTATCGTCAACGTCTAATCCGGCATCCTTGCGTGCGTTTTGCACAAGACGCACTATTTCTCTAGCCAGACCCTCAGTCATGAGTTCTTTGGATATAATTAAATCAAGCTCAACCAGCTGTTCTCCGTCATTTACCCAAGAAACGTCCTTAACATTAACTTCTTCCTTGAGTACTTCTAGATATAGCTCGGCGTTTTGGCCTAAATCACCCATTCCCCTTACAGTAATTGATTGTAGAGGCTGGCGAACTTTAATTTGTGCCTTAGCGCGCTGAGATAGTCCCTCATTCACCGCTAGACGAATAGCATCCATTTCTGCAGTAACTTGCGCATCGACACGACCAGCAGCAGGCCAGTCCTGCAAATGTACTGAATCGCCACCCGTCAAATTCCTATATAGCTCCTCGGCCAAAAACGGTGTGAAAGGCGCCATGACATGCGCCAATTGAACCAATACATAATGCAGAGTTTTGTAGGCCAAGGCCTTGTCTGAGTCATCATCTGACTTCCAGAATCGCTTACGAGACCTACGGACATACCAGTTGCTCAAATCGTCGATGAACGGCAAAAGGTATCGAGTCGCACTCTGTAAATCATACAAATCTGTTGCTTTTTTGACATCGTCAATTAATGTATGAATCTTGGACAAAATCCATATATCAAGCACATTACTGCACTCATCTGTATGGTCACCTAAACTGCCGTCCCACTCCCAACCATCAACTTCTGCGTACAAAGTAAAGAAGTCGTAGACGTTCCAAATCATAGACAGTTTACGTGCTGTGTCGGCAACATCCTTGTCTGCTAGCGCAAAGTCTTCGCCGTTCGTGAGAGGTGAACTCATCATCAAAAACCTGAAGCTATCGGCAGAATACTTGTCCATTAAATCTAGTGGGTCAGTGTAGTTTTTTAGCTTTTTGCTCATCTTTTTGCCATCTTCTGCATTGATAAAGCCCGTACAGATGAGATTTTTGAAAGGTGCCTTGCCAAATAGGCCAACATTTACCGCCATAAGCGCATAAAACCAGCCTCTTGTTTGGTCAATTGCCTCTACGATGAAGTCTGCTGGAAAGCTACGCTCGAACAGTTCCTTGTTCTCAAATGGATAGTGAAACTGTGCAAATGGCATACTTCCGCTCTCAAACCAACAATCTAACACCTTATCAATGTGGTGCATTGTGACATCATCCATTTCAAATGTGATATTCATAACTTGTGGTAAGTGGTAATCATCTAATTTTACTCCGGTGAACTCTTCAAACTCATCATAGCTTCCGAACACCTTTACGACAGTGGTGCCGTCGTTACGCTCGCCCTTCCAAACTGGTATTGGTGTAGCCCAAAACCTATCACGACTCAAATTCCAATCTGGAGCAGATTCAATAATGTTTCTAAAGCGCCCTTCCTGAAGATGTCTCGGCGTCCAGCTAGTACCATCAGTAGCCTCTAGCATAGAGTCCTTCTGTCCCTGTATGTCCAAGAACCAGCTTGGATGTGCCCGGTACATCAGTTTGTTGCCGCAGCGGTGACAGTGGGGATACTCGTGCTGAATGTACTCTACCTTGAGAGCCTTGCCTTCTTCTACTAGAGTCTTGGCAATCTGCTTATTAATTTCCCAGATGTTCTCTCCCTGCCAGCGGCTGCTTGTATAGAATCCATTCTCGTCAACTATGGAGATTAGGGGCACTCCTTCTTTTTTGCACAGTTCGTAATCTTCCTCACCGTATGCAGGAGCTTCATGTACTATTCCTGTGCCGTTTTCTGTTGTAACAAAGTCAGCATTTAATATTCTGTGTGAATTAACACCGTGGTTCTCAAAAAGTGGATGATATTTTAGACCCACAAGTTCGGAACCTTTAGTTTTTTTAACAACATTAAATTGTAATTGCTGGTGTTTTTCGTCCTGCATAACTCGTTCAATTGCATCAGTCGCCACGTAGAATTGTTTATTATTGTACTCAAGTAACGAATATTCGATGTCTGCATTTACTGCGACTGCAACGTTAGCTGGTAGTGTCCAGGGTGTGGTTGTCCAGGCCAAAACATGCTCATCGCTATTTTCTAGCTGGAAGTAAACATAAATACTCGGGTCTGTGATTGTCTTATAGCTATTCTCCATCGCAACTTCACTCTTACTTATCGGCGTTGCGTCTTTAGTGCAGTAGACGAGAATCTTTTCTCCGTCATAAACCTTACCCTTGTCATAAAGCTCTTTAAATGCCCACCATACACTTTCCATGTACTCTTTGTCCATGGTTTGATACGCGCCCTTGAATTCCACCCACCTGCCAATGCGGTCAATCGTATCTTCCCACTCTGTACCAGTCTTAACCATGACGGCCCGACACTCTTTAACGTAATCCTCTACAGATATCTTGACACCAATTTCCTTTTTGTTAGCTATTCCTAGCTTCTTTTCTACAAAAAGCTCTGCTGGTAGCCCGTGGCAGTCCCAGCCCCAACGTCTTTCGACTCTCTGTCCTTGCATAGTATGGAAACGACCCATCGTGTCTTTAACAGCAGAAATTAGTAGGTGCCCGTGATGAGGTGTTCCCGTTAGGAATGGTGGGCCGTCGTAGAATACCCATGTATTGTCCTTTGAACGTTGCTCTATAGACTTTTCGAATGTTTTATTTAGATGCCAGTAGTCTATTATGTCCTTTTCATACTCTAGTGCTTTTCTTCTACTTCCACTCTTGTATTTCATGCTATATCCTTTGGATAAAACTTACTTTTAAAATAAAAAACTCAGCTCTTCTCAAGCTGAGAGCCCCGCACATATTCTTGTGCTGGGCGGTACCATCTCAAACATTTACTTAATTCTAAGTCTTTTTCGCTAGACTGCTACGGAGAGTTCTACTGAGCAAAGCTGTTCTTCTCTCGTACATTCATGGTTGATAGCCACTATATCGTATAGACTATACGACCGTACCTAAAACCTATTCTACACCGAGGGCCCTTGTTGTTCAAGTAACAGGCCTGCCACTTCATCAATAAGCGGTAGCGGCTCACCTTGCCACATACCTTGTATGTGTCCATCCAGCGATCTAACTAGTAATGCTGGGTACTGAACAACGTCGTAGAGTGACGCTTCTGCAGCGCCCTCCCTAGTGTCTATATCTAGCTCTACTACAGGTTTACCAGGGTAACGGCGACGTAGCATTTCCAAAAACTCATATACCGGTCGTGCGTGTTCACTGTTCATCCTATATAGCGCAACTAATACCATACTGCTAGTGTAGCATTCAGTACTAAAAGTAAAAAATATAAGCTAAATTAATTCATCCTAATTAAAGATTGATGCGGGCGTGCACCTACCAACACGCTTCAAAAAGTAGTAAAAAAATGCCACACCCCCACCTTCCTTAATGTATGCTGCAGAGGTCAGACCTTCGCGAAAGGGAAAACTTAACTGAAGGAGTATATGCTTATTCTGCGAAGGTCTGACCTCTGCAGCTACTTTCAATCTGCGTGAATGCATCTACTTAGCTTTCCGTCTGCATATGAAAATGGACCCGCGTTTGCGAGTCCGTTTTTTGGGCTTTCCCTCATTTATTTTTGTTCTAGTATCAGCTACAGCCGGTCGTAGAACCGCATGATGTACATACGTAGCAGCTTCCTGACCTCTGGGTCTGGTTGCCGCAGTTATAGCACATAGGCGCATGTTCATCAGAAGCGGTTTGCTTTGTACTTGACGCTGGTTTTTCTTGTGCAACTTCAGCAACAAAATTTACTTCCTGATTTACATTTACAAGGGGTTCCATGATAGGTTCTATTGTTGGCATAACAACATCTACTAAGCTAGTTTGTGCTGGTGGCATATCTTCTATATTAGCCAATCCTAGCTCCAGTCTGTCGTCAAAGCTTAAGTAGCTCATGGCTACACGCCTAAATATGTAGTCTATCAGCGAGCTTGCAGTACGGATTGCAGGATCGTCTGTTATTCCTGATGGTGCGAATGCAATTGATGTCATTCCTTTCACATAAACTTTTAGAGGAACACCGTGTTGGAGGCCATAGCTAATCGAGCGTGCGAATGAATCCATGAGCCCAGCCAATGTGGAGCCCATTTTTGCGACACTGATGAATAGTTCTCCTGGCTTACCGTCTTCGTATTCTCCGACTATGAAATAGCCATGACAGTCTGCAACGGTAAATGAAAATGTCTTGCTGTGTCGAACTTTTGGTAGTTCGTTACGGATTGCTCCAGCCTTTACCGGCGGCTGTGCAACTTGTTCAATTGCCTGTGCTGGAGTTTGCGCCATCGGTGCTTTGTCTGCTGCGCCTGCTTTTTTGGCCATAGAAAGTGGCTGAGCAACCTTACAGTTATCTCGGTAGATGGCCACAGCCTTGATTCCAAGTTTCCATGAATCCATATGAAGCTGTTCAATGTCCTCGACTGTAGCTGTCTCCGGCATATTCACTGTTTTGCTGATCGCACCAGAGATGAACGGCTGTACTGCACCCATCATTCTAACATGTCCTAAATAATGGATAGAGTTGTCGCCCATAGAACAAGCAAACACATTTACATGCTCTTGCTTTAGATATGGTGCTCCAAGAATACTTTTTTCTACGTCTATATATGCAATGATATCTTCGACTTGCTTCTTTGTATATCCTAGTGTGGTTAACGCGCGTGGTACTGTCTGGTTAACAATCGCCATGGTACCACCACCAACGAGTTTCTTGACTTTCACTAGTCCAAGGTCCGGCTCAACACCTGTAGTGTCGCAGTCCATCATAAGGCCAATAGTTCCTGTAGGGGCAAGTACTGAGGCCTGGGAATTACGTACACCAAATCTAGCACTTAGTTCTACTGCTTCGTCCCAAGCTGCCGATGCGGCGCTCAAAAGTTCTTCGGATACTAATGTAGCATCGATAGTAGAGACTGCGTCGCGATGCTTACGGATTACGCGTAGCATACCCTCTTTGTCTTTGCTGAACCCTGCAAATGGTCCGACCTTGTTTGCCGTCTTTGCACTTGTTGCATATGCGTGACCTGTCATAAGCGCTGTAATAGCAGCGGCTTGTGCACGGCCTTCGTCTGAATCGTAGGGCAATCCCTGTGCCATCAAAAGCGCTCCTAGGTTAGCGTAGCCGATACCGAGTTCGCGGTATGCACGTGCGTTCTTTGCAATTGCCTCGATTGGGTATGCTGAGTAACCAACTAGTATTTCTTGTCCTGTAAAAATAATTTCGACCGTATGTTTGAATGAATCAACATCAAATGTACCGTCAGCGCGTAGGAACTTCAACAGGTTGAGGCTAGCTAGATTACACGCCGAGTTATCTAGGTGCATGTATTCGCTACATGGGTTGGAGCCGTTGATGCGTCCTGCGTTAGGTGTAGTGTGCCAGTCATTGATAGTTGTATCAAACTGAAGTCCTGGGTCTGCACATTCCCATGCAGCTTCGGCGATTTGGCGCCAGATGTGACGTGCTTTTACTCTTTTTACTGATTCACCATTTGTTACGGCGCGCAAATCCCACATATCGTCGTTTTCTACTGCACGCATGAAGTCGTCAGATACACGAACCGAGTTGTTTGCATTCTGGTATTGAACAGAGAAGATATCTTTGCCGTCGAGAGACATATCGAAACCATTTGCTTCTAAGACCCTAGCTTTGCGCTCTTCGATTGCTTTACACCAGATGAATTCTTCTACGTCTGGGTGATCGACATTCAATATGACCATTTTTGCAGCACGACGGGTCTTGCCACCACTTTTGATTGCACCAGCTGAACTATCCGCTCCACGCATAAAGCTCAACGGACCAGAGGCAGTACCTGCGCTTTTATCTAGTTTTTCTGCAGAACTACGAATTGGGCTCAGGTTAACACCAGAACCAGAACCACCCTTGAAAATCATACCTTCATCTTTGTACCAGTTAAGGATTGAACCCATAGTGTCTTCGATACCTAGAATGAAACATGCGCTTGCTTGCTGAGAGCGACCAGATGCGCCGATGTTAAACCAAACTGGCGAGTTGAATGCTGCACGCTGAGTTGCAAGAATATACTTTAGTTCTTCTCTGAAAGTTTCTGCAACAGATTCAGAGTCGAAATACCCTTCCTGTAGACCTTGGCGAGTAATTGTATCTGCAACGCGGTCAATTAGGTGCTTTAGTGACGATTCCCGGTCATCTTGACCTGGCGTACCGCTGAAGTATTTTTGAGAGACAATATTGATTGCGTTTAGAGACCAGCCTTCCGGAAACTCCACCCCAAGTTGCTCAAAAACTTTCTCTTTTGTCATTGGATTCGACAAAATCGAATCTCGTTTAACCCACTTAAGCATGTCGTATGCTTTTTCTTTAGAGTTAGTGAATTTTCTCGATATTTCGAGATTCATTGTTTGTGACATTAGTGTACCCTCACTTTTAATTATTTTTACTATTTTTGTTTAGAGTTAGTAAGACAGTCCTCCCGTCTCTCAAAGGTTGGAAGGACCGGGCTACTAGCTCTCGCCTACACAGGCTACTGTGCAGATGGGAGCCAACAGACACCGTTATTTATTGAACAAATGTGTTTTTATTTGTGAAAGCTCTCGTTCAAAGCTCTCTATGTCTTTGAACCTTCTGTAGACACTTGCAAACCTTACATATGCTACTTCATTCAAGCCTGCAAGCTCTTCCATGATTAGCTCGCCGATACGATTTGATGGGAACTCTGATTCTCCGCATTCGTATAGCTTTTTCTCTACTCGGTTTACGAGCTCGTCTATCTGCAATGCAGATACTTCTGTTTTTTCGCAGGCCCTATAGAGCCCGCTTAGAAGTTTTTCTCTGTTGTACAGTTGCCTTGTTCCATTGTTTTTGACAATGACTAGCTGCGGCTTCTCAATGCGTTCGTATGTAGTGAAACGATTCTGGCAGACGATACATTCTCTTCGTCTACGAATTGCATCACCTTCTGATACCTCGCGAGATTCTATAACCTTTGTATCAGTTTTCTGGCATTGATTGCAGCGCATGTACTTTTTATTACTCCTGGGTTGTTTTATATTAAATGTGCCGAACACTCTCTAGGACCATTATTTTCAACCAACTGTTATATTTTTTAGGGCTGACCCTGTTTATTATTGTTGATGATTGAAAAGTACAAGATTCCTATATCTAGTGCTCACGATTAGTACTATAACGCTATTGCTAGCGTAATTCAACTAATATAGGTTGTAATAATAGTTACAACTTTTCGCTATTCTCATCTGTTTTTTCTTGAGTTTTTGCGTTTTTGTTTCTTTTGAATCTTCTCAAAAATGAAGGCTTGTCTAGTTCGTCTTCAATTGAAAGTAGTGACGATTCGTTGTCGTCCTTATGCTTATCGTCGTCAGAATCTGCATCTGGGGTTTTTTCAGTTTCTGCAGTAACTTCTTCGTCTTCATCAGCTTTAGTGTCTAGGGACCAAATTGAAGGAGCTGCTGAGTCGTTATCACGCTTGAAGTCCCCTAGCCCACCATCTGCGTTCTGTGCGCTTTCTAGGTCCATATCTACATCGTTCATGTCATCTTCAGCTATATCAGAAGTGTGGCTGGTACTTTCTACGGCTGATGGAGCCTGGGCATCTGAGTTTTCTCTAAGAGTCGTGCGGGCAAAATATGATGCATCAAATCCAGTGGCAACAACTGTAACTATAATTTCACCTTCGACGTCTTCATTGATGGTTGCACCGAATATGACATTTGCACTCGGGTCGGCAGCTGCAGTAATAGTTTCTGCTGCTGCATTGATTTCGTGCATAGACATATCGTTTCCGCCAATAACGTTGAACAATACACCTCTGGCACCGTCGATTGATACTTCAAGGAGTGGTGATTCTATGGCCTGTTTTGCGGCATCAATGGCTCTGTTTTCTCCAGATGCACGACCAATACCCATGAGTGCGCTTCCGGCATCTTTCATGACTGCTTTCACATCAGCAAAGTCTAGGTTGATTAGTCCGTGAACAGTAATAAGGTCCGAGATTCCCTGCACACCTTGCCTTAGAACATCGTCAGCAACTTTGAAAGCTTCTAGAAGTGGTGTTTTGCGGTCTATCGTCTGAAGTAGCCTGTCGTTGGGTACAGTAATAAGTGTGTCTACGTGGTTCCGTAGGTTATCAATTGCTACGCCAGCGTTCTGTTTTCTACGTTCACCTTCGAAGGCAAAAGGCCTTGTTGCGAATCCCACAACAAGTGCGCCACAGTCCTGTGCAATTTGAGCTACTATATGACCCGCACCACTTCCCGTACCGCCACCTGCGCCGATAGTAACAAACACCATGTCAGCTCCTTCGAGCGCTTTCTTGATGTCTTCTCTAGATTCTTCAGCTGCCCTTTCGCCAATGCTTGGGTCGGCACCTGCACCGAGACCTCTAGTGGTGTCTTTACCGATATGTATCTTTACGCTAGCCTTTGAATGATGCAAAGCTTGAGCATCGGTATTTATTGCGATGAATTCAACGCTATCAACGCCTGCTTCAATCATTCGATTCAGTGCAGAGCCTCCAGCACCTCCAACACCCACGACTTTAATTCTTGCAAATGTTTCTATAGCGGGAGCAATTTGTGGCATATATATGAACCTCTTATCTCAATTTATACTAGAAGTATACAGAACATCCACGCATACCTGCAATAAAAACTTCTTGCACCGCTATATATGGCTAGTTTTTACGAAACTTTTTGAATATTCCGCCAACAACATTTAGTGCACTATTGTATACAGTCGTGTCGTCTGGGCTAGACTGCCCATCTAGTAGCATGTCTAGTAGCATTAGGCCTATGGGGGTAGCGTACGATACATCTGTTGAGATATCCGAAAGCCCACTAACAGGTAGCACCACAGCCTTTTTAGCGGGCAGTTCTAGCTTTTCTTTTGCATAGTCTGCAAGGCCTGCAATATTGGCTGTTCCGCCGGTAAATATTACCCCGCCGGGAAGTTTTCTAGACCTACCAATTTTTTTCAGTTCTTTATCTATAAGTTCAAGTAACTCTTCCATTCTAGCCTCAACAATCATCGATACGTCTTCGGCTACGAATGTATACTGCTGTTTCTCGTGTTGGACCGAGAACGTTGAACGAGCCGTCTTTTCTAGAGTAGCGTGCTCTATTTTGACTTTCTCTGCGACATCTAAGTCTGTCTTGAGCCCAATGGCTAAGTCGTTGGTTACATGGGTGCCACCGACTGGAATAACAGCTATGTGCTGCACTTCTCCGTCTTCTACAACAATGATGTTAGTAGTGCCTGCACCTATGTCCACAACGGCAGTCCCAGCCTCTCTCTGTTGGCGTGTAAGCACTGCCTCTGCTGAAGCAAGGCTGGATACTGTTCTATGCTTAACACCTACACCAGCCTTTTCAAAGGCTTGTTCTAAATTACGTACATTGGGTATCGATGCCGTAATAATGTGAGTGTCTACCTCTAATCGGACACCCTGCATGCCGACCGGGTCCTTGATATTACCCTGACCGTCTAGTCTATACGCTTTTGGGAAAACTTGAATAATCTCTCTGTTGGCTGGCATCTTCATAACCGAAGCGGCTTCTTCTACTCTATACCTGTCTTCGTCTTGCACTTCTCTGTTGACTGCACTGATTGCAATAACACCTCTGGAGTTCAGACCCTCTACGTGGGCGCCATTGATGTTTACTGTTGCACTCGTAATTTGCCTACCAGAAAGACGCTCAGCGGTTTCAACTACTTCTCTAATTGCATCAGCAACTTCATCGACGTGCGCAACGACGCCACGGCGCATACCACTTACTGGGACAGCGCTATGACCAATAATTTCAGGTGCACCTTGTTCGTCAACTGTACCGATGACGCATCGAACAGATGAACTGCCAACGTCTATACCGACAAAGTACGGAGAAATGGTGCTATCGCGCATACGCTTTAGTATACCGCTTATTCTACTGTGGTCGCAACATTTATTGACACATTTTTTGCTAACGCGTCAATATTTCAGCGCCACTGTCTGTAACTAGTACTGTGTCTTCGAAGTGGGCGGATAAAGATCCGTCTCTAGTTCTGATTGTCCAACCGTCAGAATCCATGAAAACGGCCCAGTCACCCATTGTTGCCATTGGCTCAATTGCGATAGTCATGCCGGACTTTAGCTTAGGGCCTGTGCCTGCTACTCCGTAGTTAGGTATTTCTGGCTCTTCGTGGACTTTGTGTCCAACACCGTGACCAACCAAATCTCGAACTATTCCATAACCACCTTTATCTAGCACGTCCTGGGCTGCGCTAGCGATATCGCCAACAGAACAACCGTTTTTGACTCTGTTGATAGCGTTGTCTAGTGAACGTTGCGTCGCTTGGACTAGTTTTTTAACCTCAGCACTTCCGTCACCAACTACAAATGTTCGTGCCGCGTCAGTAATCATGCCTCCGTAGATAACGCCAAAGTCGAATCCGACTACATCACCTGATATGAAAGGAGTAGAATTCGGAAGACCATGCACAACTGCATCGTTGACACTTATACAAATTGTATCTGGGAAACCTTGATAACCAAGAAATGCTGGTATTCCACCTAGTTTTTTTAGTTCGTTCCTAGCAAGTGTGTCTACATCGATACCAGTCGTACCGACAACAAGTTTTTTTTCTATTAAATTAAGGACTTGCGCTAGCATTTTGCCACTAATGCGGATGTTTTTTATCTCTTCTAGGGTTTTGGGTCTCATTACTTATGAATACCTAGGCCTGTAACTGCTTTCGTAACACGCGCTCGGACTTCTTCTTCTGTACCGTTACCGTCAACCGACACAACTTTTGCGCCGTTTTTTTCGAAGAACGAAATGATTGGTAGTGTTTTTGTGCGGTATTCATTGAAGCGATTAGTGATAACATCTCTGGTGTCATCTGGCCTACCTCTTTTGAGTAGTCTTTGTACGACTTCATTTTCGTCAGCCTCAAGGTGGATAATGCAGGATATTTCTGTGCCGTTTTCTTCAACAAACTTCTCAAGCCACTCAGCTTGAGCCTGCGTCCTAGGAAATCCATCTAGAATTATTTCTGACTTTCCAAGAAGCTCGCTTAATATTGGCTCAACCACGATGTAGAGGTCCTCGTCTGAGAGCAAATCTCCTCGTAGCATTTTATCGCGCAATTCACCGGCAATATGCTGCCTTAGAATTTCACCTGTTGAAATCCATGGAAAACCTAATAAATCGGATAGATACTTTCCTTGTACGCTCTTTCCAGCACCAACTACACCAATAAATAAAATCACTGCTCTTGTCCCTTGTCTTAGATTAATAACTTCTTAACTACACTTGCAATAACTGATCCATCAGCATTAGGAGCTGATTTTTTTATAGCTCCAATTAGGCGTCCCATGTCCTGTTGTGTTGGATTGTCCAACCCTAACTCTATCATCACTCTGTCTGCTACTTTAGAAATCTCTTCCTCGCTAAGTTGCGCCGGCAAGTAGCTGTCGATAATATCTTTTTCAGACTGCTCTTTTACGGCTTTGTCTTCGTAGCCACCTTGCCTATATAGAGCTATTGAATCTTGGCGTTTTTTGGACTCTTTTTTAAAGACTGTAAGGATTTCATCGTCTGTCAGTCCTTCTTCGCGCTTTTTTTGCGCTACTTCTTCATACATTACAGCACTTTTAAGCCCCTTTAGGACTTCGACTCTCTCAGTGTCCCTCGCAAGCATTGAGCTTTTGAGATCTGCACCAATCTTGTCCTTGAGCATTACTTTTGGCCGAGACGGATTTTCTTTAGTTTAATAACTTTTCGTTCTTTACGAACAATAGCCTTTAGCCGGCGGTCGCGCTTGCTAAGAGGTTTTTCGAAGTGTTGTGCTTGTTTTGCTAGAGCAACAACACCTGTTTGCTGCACTTTGCGTGTGAATCGACGAATAAGGTTCTCAGTTGGCTCTTTTGCGTCTTTTTTAGTTACTTGAATCATGTGACAGATTATACCTGAAGAGCCCGCCTCTGTAAAGTTAGGTTTTAGCTTCTCTTTATTTTTTGAGCTGCGCGCTGAGACTTCAACACGATACTTTGCAAGTCTTTAAAGATAAGAAAGTGCTTATTTGTGTAATAAACCTTTGTATTTCCTTGTTTTTCTGACAACAAGAATCCTACTTTTTCAAGCTTCTTTAATTCTCTCTGGATATTTCCAGCGTCTTCTTTAATCAATTTAGCAAGTCCGCGAACGTGTGTTTTAAAGTCCGGATATTTGGCATAAACAACAACGATTTTTCGTCTGACTCGAGATGTAATGAATGTATCAAGCATAAGTTATATATTGTTATTAGAACAACATGTAGTATAGCGAGTCCTATGCCACGTTGCAAGACTTTCGTGAATATAGAGTCCAGGTCGTACAATAGAGCCAGTATGAGTGAGCCAAAAAATATCTATTACTATGATGTTGCGCTATCGCTTCCGGCAATCTGGAAAAAGAACATCTACACTTATTGTTCTGAGAGTGTATTAACTCCTGGCCAAATTGTGTACGCTCCTTTTGGCACTTCCGAAAAGCCTGGCTTTGTTATCCAGGCTGCTTCTAAACCAACCTACACTACTAAACCAATATCTATAGAAACATCTTATTTTTTGTCGCCTGCGACTCAAAAGTTTATTAAATGGATAACAAACTACTACCCTGGAACTCCCGGCGTGCTTGTTCAACACTTCATCCCTGCTGTACTCAAAACGACAGCTAGGACAAGTAAGGCAGCCGCTCTAAAGGACACCGTCACTTTGGTTCCGCCTGAGTTAACTGCTGAGCAGAAAGTGGCCTTCAAACAACTGACTGAAGATAGGCAGAGCAAAACCTCAATTCTTCACGGAATTACAGGTTCTGGAAAGACTAGACTGTATTGTGAACTCATAAAGAAGAGCATGGATGACGGCAAAAATTCCCTCCTTCTGTACCCGGAGATTTCATTGACATCGCAGCTAGAGGAAACATTGTCTGAATACTTTGGTAAAGATAGGATTACAGTTTACCACTCTAGACGTACGCCGGCCCAGCAACGCAAAGCTTGGGTTAATGTACACGACAATAAAGGTCCGAGCATTGTAATCGGTCCCAGGTCGGCACTTTTTATGCCCCACAAGAATTTAGGACTAATTATAGTTGATGAAGCTCACGATAGTGCCTACAAACAAGATAGCGGATTGAGATATAACGGGTTGGTAGCAGCTGGCGCGTTAGCGAAGCACCACGATGCTCATTTGATATTTGCAAGTGCAACGCCACCAATACAAGAGACGCACCAGGTGATAGAAAAAGGCGGCAAGCTTGTGTGTATGCATAAGCTCGCAAAAGGAGACATACAAGACACTAAAGCATTCACTATCGTAGATATGACAAAGAGCGAGAACCATAGTTCGTCCTCCTACCTTCTGTCCAAGCAACTCATTAGTAGCATTAGTTCTAGCATAGACAGCGGGAAACAAAGCCTGCTGTTTCTAAATAAGCGTGGAACTGCTAGGATGCTACTCTGCGAAAATTGTGGCTGGCACGCCGAGTGCCCTAACTGCGAATTGCCTCTCACGCATCATCACGACAGCTTTACGCTCCACTGTAATTTATGTGGCTTTAAGAAGAAATCACACACCTCGTGCCCGGAGTGCAAACAAGCTTTATCGCTTAAGAGCCCTGGCATCAAGGCAGTTGAGCAAGACTTGCAACGTTTATTTCCTGGGGCGCGTATTGCAAGATTCGACAGTGATAACAACAAAAAAGATAGCTTCAGTGAAAACTATTTAGATGTTAAATCCGGAAGCGCAGACATTATATTGGGCACCCAGCTAGTCACTAAAGGTTTGGACCTTCCCTTGCTTGAAACTGTTGGTATTCTGCAGGCGGACAGCGCACTTATGCTACCTGATTACTCTAGTGAAGAGCGTGCATTTCAGCAGTTAACTCAGGTGAGTGGTCGAGTCGGACGAGGTCATTATTTGGGCAGAATAATAGTCCAAACTTATCAAAAAGATAGCTACATGTTTAAGTTTGTGACATCCCAGGATTGGCACGGTTTCTACGATATTGAGCTACTTAAGAGAGAGAAGAATAAATATCCTCCGTACTCCTACGTTGTCAAAATATGGGTAAGCAAAAATACGAGAGAAGCTGCCATTAAAGCTAGCGCTGGACTTGCTGACACTTTACGTAAAAACACTAAGTTGCGCATATTAGGGCCTGCTCCAAGTTTTTATGAAAAATCATCGGGTAAGTACTCTTGGCAACTTATTGCGATGTCTTCTTCAAGGAATTCGTTAGTGGAAGTTATCCAAAACCTTCCCAAAGATTTCTATTTCGATATAGACCCTATAAGTCTTTTGTAGTAATTCGACAGTTTTTAAGAAGAGGAAAAATACGCTATACTAGCGCTCAAGGTACAACCAACATGAACAAATCAAATATTATATATCTCCCTCACGATTCTTTGCGTGAGCGCTCTAAAAAAGTAAGTGTCTTTTTAGAAGACACTGCTCAACTTATAGAAGACATGGAGTCTGCGACACTTGACTGGGAAGCAAGCCGCGAGCATGAGGTCGGGGTTGCTCTAGCTGCTGTTCAAATAAACAGGCTGGAGCGAGTAGTCGTAATCAGAAATGATTTTAATAACAAGAATAATAGAAAATTTGATGTGTTCATTAATCCAAAAATTGTTAAATATGAAGGCGATATAGTAGAAGATTTCGAGGGCTGTTTAAGCGTCCGAGATATTTACGGAAAAGTGCCCCGATATACAAAAGTGCGTGTTGTTGCTCAGGACGAAAATGGTCGCGAAATACGCATACGAGCAGAAGGATTTTTAGCACGGGTTTTCCAGCACGAAATTGACCATACCAACGGTAAATTATTTGTTGACCATATCAAAGATAACCCACAAGCATTCTTTAAACTTGGGGCTACAGGAAAAATTGAGGAGCTCGAGGATGAAGAACGAGAAGCTATCTTTAGTATTCTTTGGTAGTGGCCCTGTCGCCGCAGAGAGCCTCCGGCTCTTAGGTGAAGTGTTTACTATCGAAGCTGTCATAACAAAGCCTACAACACGTAGAGAAATGGGCGAAGTATCGCCCAATACACCCCTGTTTACTGTTAATGACAGACCCAGTCTAGACAGATTATTCATTGAACACAAATTTAGTTCAAAAGTAGGTGTTTTAATAGACTTCGGGATTATTATTAGTCAGCAAGTTATAGACTATTTTCCATACGGAATAGTAAATAGCCACTTTTCTCTACTGCCAGAGTTGCGCGGTGCAGACCCTATATCTTTTGCTATATTAGAGGGCAAAGAAAAAACTGGTGTAAGTCTTATGCTTCTTGTTCAAGCTATGGATGAAGGACCAATACTTTTAATGCGTGACATTGTTTTGGACGGTACAGAAACAGCAACTACATTGACGAGCAAACTAGTAGATTTAAGCGCCTCTATGCTTGCAGAGACATTGCCAGATTATGTGGACGGCGACATACGATTACTAGACCAAGAATCAATTATTAATAAACAAGGAATTAAGCCAACATACACACGGAAACTAAAAAAATCAGACGGCGTAATTGATTGGAACAAATCTGCAAGTACAATAGAAAAAGAAGTTCGAGCATTTATAGAATGGCCAAAAAGCCACGCATCCCTCGGCAGCGTAGACGTAATAATTACCAAAGCTTACGCCGTTCCAAGCAAATCACCCGGTGTTAGGCCCGGGACTATAGAACTTTTGCCTGAGATAAACAGTCTATCAGTGTCGTGTGGCGAAGGTTCACTCTATATCCAAGCTCTAAAGCCTAATGGCAAAAAAGAGATGTCTGTTGGGTCATTTCTGGCTGGATACAGAGAACGGCTCAATATTTGATAGATGATATTTGATACTTGAAGAAGCTGCATAAACGCAGTCTTTGTTATATTTTTCTTTTCAAATATCATCCGCCAGTTGGCGGAATCAAAAATTTATTGTTGAGGTTGCCATGGTTGCTGAGGACTTTGGCTGTCCTGCTGAATGGGCTGCTGGTCTGGGTACTGTTGCTGCTGAGGCTGATACTTTTGTGGCTGGAGCGATGGGTCAATAGGCTGTTGGTAGACTGGTGCCTGTTGCTGTTGCGACATTGGCATCTGAGGTTGTTGATACTGCTGTTGAGCCGGTTCCAGCGGCGGCTGTTGAGGTACTGGAGCAGCGAACTGCTGAGGCTGAGGTTGGGGTTGAGGTTGAGCCGGTTCAAGAACGGCCGGTGCTGTAGCTGCTAACGCTGCGTTTTCTTGAGCTTGAGCGACAATCTGCGGAGCTACTTGTGAAATCTCTGCCTTAAGCTTTTCTAACTCTTCTGCAACTACTTGTTTATAATTAGGAAAGTTTGACTCTAGCCACTTCAGGGCGCCGGCTTCGTCTTGAGCGTTTATATATCGTTCGAATTCGTCTAGTTGCTCGTTAGTCATTTGCTCTGCTAAACGCATTCCGACACGCATTTCTAGCGTTTCATATATATGCGCTAGCATCTTGTTTTTTTCAACTGGAGGCAATGAGCCAAGTCCGAGTTCTTCTAAAAAAGCATTGTCAAGTTTAAACATACTTCTATTCTACCCTACTTTAATGTTCTTTCTCTTAATTCCACTGCGTAAAATTCTAATGAATCACCCTCAAGTAAGTTAAGCTTCGCACCGGTGTTCAGCGTAACACCGCACTCTTCTCCGGTCTGAACTTCTTTTACTTCTTGTGGGCCTCTTTGTAACTTGGTTGCTTCAACTTCAGCAACCACATCTTTATCACGCATAACCTTTACTTTTGAAGGGGTTATTAGCTTGCCTTTTGTCACTTCGCCACCAACAATAATTTCTTTTTGGGTGGTTTTGAATACTTTCTTGACCTTTAGTCGGCCCAAGCTTGTTTCGATGACTTCAGGTGCCAACAGTTCAGAAAGTTCCTCTTTTGCATCATCAAGTAGTTCGTATATGACATCGTATTGGCGAACGCTAACTTTATCTCTGGACGCAAGTTGTCTAAGGCTTGGAGGGAAATTAACATGAAACCCGTACAAAATTGCCTTACTGGTAGCTGCCATGTGTAAATCGTTATCGGAAATCGCACCAACGCCTGAAGCTACTATGCGTACAGCAACTTCGTCTGTTCCAAGTGTCTTTAGAGAGTCTACGACTGATGTTAATGAACCCTGAACATCGGCTTTTACGATTACATTTAGTTCTTGTAATTGATTCTTATGGCTAATAATTCTGAGTAGCTCTGTGTCAGATACATAGGATGCTTTGTTTGATTTGTTCTTCTCTACTGCGCCAACTTCAGCCATTGCACGGGCTTCTTTCTCATTCTTGGCGACTTCAAACACATCACCGAAGTCAGGTAGAGATTTGAAACCACTGATAAGCACCGGCATTGACGGTCCAGCAACCTTAATTTCTGTACCGTAGGTGTCATGAATCGTCTTTGCTTTGCCGTAGACGCCGCCAGCAACTAGAAAGTCACCTGTCTTGAGCTGGCCGTGTTCTACAAGTGCAACTGCTATTGGTCCGCGACCTTGCTCCATGTGAGATTCAATTACCAGGCCCTTAGCTGGACCCCTGTCTAGAGCTTTTAGCTCTTCGACGTCTGCCATCAAGAAAATCATGTCTAGCAGTTCTGGTATTCCCTCTCCTGTTTTGGCGGATACTGGCATAACTATTGTGTCACCACCCCAATCCTCAGGCAGCATCTCTTTTTCGGCAAGCTGCTGCTTTAGTTTGTCCATGTTTGCGTCTGGTTTGTCCATTTTGTTGGCTGCAACAATCATTTTGACACCGGCTTTGCGGGCAAAGCGTATTGCCTCTAGAGTTTGTGGTTTGATGCCATCATCAGCAGCAACAACAATAACTACAAGGTCAGTTAGTAGGGCGCCATGCTCGCGCAAGGCAGCAAATGCTTCGTGGCCAGGAGTGTCTAGAAATGTAATCGCACGGTCTTTGTGCTTAATCTGGTATGCAGAAATGTGCTGAGTGATTCCACCAGATTCGCCTTCGGCAACTTTGCCGCCACGGATTTTGTCGAGCAAGCTAGTTTTGCCGTGATCAACATGTCCCATGACTGCTATGACTGGTGGACGCTCGACGGCGTTTGGATCGATGCTGGATTTTTCTCGCTTGACCGCTACCTGCTCAGTTGCAGATTTTTTGGTTAGTTCAATTTCTAATCCTAGCTCACTAACAATAATCTGGGCTGTGTCAAAGTCTACTTTTTCATTAACGGTAATCATCATACCGTTTTTGAACAATTCACCAATTAGCTTGGCGACAGGTACAGAGAGTTTCTCTGCCAAATCACCAACAGTAATCATTGCATCTATTTCGATTGTTGCTGAGGCCATATGGCAGGATTCCTATCTCTACTAACTAGTTAATTTGGGAAATTATCAAGCAGTTTCTTTTAATGCCTGCTAAGCAGCCTCTTTTAAAGAAAGTGCTATTTTACGAGCGTCTTTATCGATATCAAGCACTTTGAACTGCTTTGTTTCGTTTACATTGAACACCTTTTCTGGATCAGTACCTTCGTCGTTGCTCATTTCTGAAACGTGGACTAGGGCTTCAACAGCAGGAGAAAGTTGTACGAATGCACCAAATGGTGTGATTCGAGTAACGCGTCCTTCTACTAGGCTTCCTTTTTTGAAGTCTTTGACCTCAGATAGCCAAGGGTCATCTTGCATTTGCTTCAAGCTTAATGAAAGGCGGTCTTTGTCGATTGCAATGATCTTTGCCTTAACTTTATCGCCATTTTTGACGTATTTCTTAGGGTCTTCAACACGCTCCCAGGAGATTTCAGAGATGTGAATCAATCCTTCAATACCATCAACGTTTACAAATGCGCCAAAGTCTATAACTCCGGTGATAACGCCTTCTACTTCGTCTCCAACTGTCAGTTCAGAGAAGCGAGCTTGCATATCGTCTTTGATAGCTTCTTTTTCAGAGAAAATCAGCTTATTGTCTTTACGGCTAACATCAAGTACGCGAACTTTTAGTGGTTTTTTGACAAGGCTTGCAAGTTTTTGCATGATTTCGTCTTTGTCTGCACCAGATACACGTGGGTAGTTGTCTGCTGACAACTGTGAAACTGGCATGAACCCGCGGATTCCTTCCATTTCTATCAATAGTCCACCACGGTTTGCATCGTATGGGAATACTTCTACAGTTTCTTTTGATTCAAAAATTCTTTCTAATTCATCCCAACCACGGTCTTTTGCAGCACGTTTCATGCTGAGAAGCGCGTAGCCCTCGTCCATTTCTGGTTCGATGACACTTAGTGTGATTGCCTGGCCTTTTTCTAGATTGGTGCCATATCCAATTTCACGTCGCATGACAACACCGACGCCGTTAGCGCCTAGGTCTATCCAAGCTTCGTGTTTCTTGACTGACAGTACGGTGCCTTCTACGACATCTCCGGTCTTCAATTGTTGTATATCGGACGAAGCTAAAAGCTCATCCATAGTTAATGTTTTTGACATGTTGTTACATATCTCCTTATGCTTGCGGTAGCCCGTAGACTATTTTGTCCGCCAAACTTAGAGATAATTATACTCTGTTTTGCATCTGTTGACAACAATTGCTTAAGCGGCTGCCTGACGTAGGAATTCTTCAAGGTCAGCCAACCCCTGTGATGTTAGGCGTGAAAGTTCGCCCTTGTCGGCCAAAAGCCTTAGCTTGCCAGCAAAGAACTTCCGCATGACGTATGGGTCCTCCTCTCTCTCATCGCTACCCACGCTGTAAAGCCGCGAGTAATCGTGCTCGAGCTGGCCTAGGCGAGTCAAACCAATTTCACCACGTGAAGCAGACTCCATCGCACTCGAGATAGTTGCTGTCATATCGTCTAAAATATCTGTCTGACTAGAAAAAAATTCATCTGCCGGGACAATATGTGGAGAATAAATATCTAGGAGATCTCGCCCGCACAAAAGAATAGCCGGTAGGTGACCAGTCTCTGTATCGTGCCCGTAGTAGCTTAAGTCTCTGGTTCCAATCGGGCTGAAACCATCTTTAATGCTGCCGTTGTATTTCTCTGGAGGTATAGCGTTATAGAAAATCTTCATGTTACCGTCAAGCGTTTCGTCTATAAAGCGGAGGGGCACATTCTGCGCAACAGACATATTCTTCATGGTGGTAGGAGTTGGGACAAGCAGTATTTTAGAACCTTCAATCTCAACTTCAGGATAGCCAAATTTTTTTAAAAGCTGCAAAGTAAGTGGCAGTTCTCCCTCTTCTATCCTAAGGTTTTGATAATAACTCATAGCGTCGTCAAGATAAGACTCACCTTCTTGTGCAGAGACCAGCTGGGCCTGGTGATTCGATTCATCGGTTCGGGCAGCGGTTTCAAGCTCTTTTTCTAATGTCTGGTCTTCGGCGGTTGGGCGCATGCTAAAAAATGTTCCACCATTTCTGTGTAGGATATGGATGGTAACATTACTGTAGCTGTCTGATATTCGATAATCACCATCTGCAAGATCGTCAAAGGCCGTGGGCAGTATATTAATACGATCAGGTTGGTTCCCTTCGCTTGTTTTCCTGGTGCCAAAAACACTAGTTGGCAGCTCTGTTATTAATTTATTACCAGGGAGATAGTTGAGACCATAGTGTTGCTCCCAACGCAGTTCTACACCATTATTTACGGTCTCTACTCTGTTACTCAGCAAATCTATATCAGCTGTGGCGTCCACGACAATAGCACCCAAAGGGGCGATTAATCCATCATCTTTTGGTGTTTCGAGTGCAAGATGCTGGTTTGGATTTTCTGTTGGCTGCATATAAGCTGTACTTATTAATCTTTATTTTTATAAATTACTTTATCATAATAGCATATTTTATGAGTTTTGTCTACTTATAAACGTCCCCTGGTTTTGGTATGATGGTTGAAATAAGGGGTTACGTATGTGGATGCAATTTGGGATGAGAAGCGAGCAGCGAAGCGGAGCCGTAGTTTATGCTACGGTGATCATCGCAGACGCAGTTTTTCGCTCAAAGTGCGCCGCATACGTAAGCACTAGCTGATGATATTAGCAATTGATGTGGGTGGTACCAAGGTCCTTGTCGCGACTTTTTCTGATTCTGGAGAAGTAACGAATTCTATAAAATTTAAGACACCCGTTATGTACCCCGACTTTATTTCAGAGCTGAAAAACGCAATCAAAGAAGTTACCAATGGTAAACAGCCTAAAGCCTGCGCAATTGCTATGCCGGGGCTTATTGACCGTGAAAACGGAATAGTAGTTGCTTTTGGTAATCTGCCATGGGAAAACGTATCTGTTGCAAGAGACTTATCAGACACTGTAACATGCCCAATTTATCTAGAAAACGATGCAAAAATGGCTGGACTGTCCGAAGCGCATGAGATCAAAGACCTATACTCCCGCGTGCTATATGTAACTGTTAGCACTGGAATCGGCATTGGTCTGACAGTCGATGGTGCGATCGACCATAGTGTTAGTGACGCTGGTGGACGAGCTATCATGCTAGAACACCAGGGCAGCATTAAGTCCTGGGAAGAATTTGCCAGCGGCAAAGCTATCGTCGCTCAAACCGGCAAAATGGCAAGCGAAATAACTGATGAAGGCGACTGGTACATGGTGGCACGCAATATTGCTATCGGACTGATTGATTTGTGTGTGCTGCTGTCTCCTGATTGCATTGTAATCGGCGGTGGAGTTGGGTCGCACCTAGAAAAATTCCAGGAGAAGCTATACAGCGAACTAGAACTATACCAAAACAGAATGATCACAGCCCTGCCCCAAATACGTAAAGCTGTGCATCCTGAAGAAGCAGTTATTTACGGTGGGTACCTGCTAGCAAGACAACACCTCCATGAAACAAATTGATTTATTAGAAAAACTTCAACGTACAGAAGCAAGCTCACTAAATTTTAAGTCGGGCAAATCCTACTATTGGTCGCCTAAGGACAAAACTGTTTTCTACCAAAATGACGATAAAAGCTCGGTTGGATTATGGACGCTTCTGCACGAGACATGCCATGGGTTATTAGGCCACACAGCATACCAGAGTGACTTTGAGCTCGTCATGCTTGAAGTTGACGCATGGGAAAAGGCAGAAGAGCTCGGAGCTGAACTTGGGATTAAAATTGACCAAGACCATGTGCAGGATTGTCTAGACAGTTACAGAGATTGGCAATACAAAAGGTCACTTTGTCCCCGATGCGAGCTCGGAGGTATCCAGATCAATACGCAAACGTACAGTTGCATGTTCTGCAACGATACCTGGAAAGTTTCCGCAGCCCGCTTCTGCCGCCCATACCGACGCAAACAGACATCTTAGATTATTACAGCTATTTTCATGATAGACTTACAGAATAATGCAAGCTTTAACTATATTCGCAGGACCTATATGCTTTACCTTCACGCAACAAGTCGAAATTATGGCTTGGATGATTGCTATCTTTATACTATGGCCAATAGTCGTCGGTACAGTTTACGGAATCTATAGATTGGTTAAGCATTTCAGTAAATCTGCTAAGCGAATTAAAACAAAATCACAATTAATTTTAAAACGGCTCGCGTGGTCAGCATATGGACTAACTTCCCTAGCAGCCCTTGTGGGGCTTTTGGCTGCATCAAACGAAATAACTGATGCTACTTATGGCTGCGGAACAGCTGTTAAGAATGACTTATCGAGTGTTTCTACACTAATATCATTGGTGTTTTTTATGTTGCAAATAGCATTCATTATAATGTACTTTGTTGAGCCTTTTATAAGTCGAAATAAATCAAAAGCTCCCTGAACTAGGGAGCTTTTTTTAGAAAAGAGTTTAGATTAAACTGTTTTCTTAGTTCGGCGAGAAATTCTTCCGCCTTTTGCACCAGCTTTTCGAGCTAGCTCACGGTTAGCAAAAAATCCACCAGTTGTGCCTTTTTTGCCACCTGAAGCACCGATTTTTGCGTAAAAATCAGCACCATATTTTTCTTTGTTACGTGCAGCAGCTTTCATGCCGCCTTCTTTTGTTCCTGCCATATAATTTGCGCTTCGCTATTTGAGGGACAACCTACGGTTTTCCTCAACGCGCGGGACGACCGAATAAATCGTTCGTACCGGCTGCTCTTTTCCCTTTTAGCCGCAGAGCTGCGGGCGAAACTTCCTTTCTTTTTATCTGTTGAGCATTCTAAGCATTTAAGCTTCGAATCTCGAACAGACAAGTTAATGATAAATTTTTAACTCCCACATTTTCGTTCAACAAAACAAAAAAACAGAGTGTTGTTGCTCGCATCCATCAGGGTCTTTCGACCCATATTGATATGAACTACCCTCTGTTTTGTTGTTTGTTTCCGAAGAAACTATAAGCATAATAACACGCTATAGCTAATATGTCAATATATATGCATAAGAGATTTATGGCACACGAATAATAAAAATGTAGGTCTAACCTGGTTTAGTAGTATAATTTTGCTCATGAATACTGATATCGATACTGTGGACGAGTTCATCTCATCCTTCCCGGGAGATATTCAAATTATGTTAGAGAAAATACGGGCAGCAATTCACGAAGTTGCTCCCGACGCGAAAGAGAAAATAGGCTACGGCATACCAACTTTCACTCTAAACGGGAAAAACCTCATACATTTTAGTGCATACAAAAAACACATCGGACTATACCCTGGCTCAAACGCTATTGCAGTATTCGCTAAAGAGCTAGACGGCTACAATACGTCGAAGGGTACAATTCAGTTGCCCCTGGATAAACCCTTACCCCTGGAGTTAATACAGAAAATTACAAAGCACTGCGTAGAACAAAACCTAAGCAGACAATAATTATCTATACGATTCATTGGTCTACAGCAAACACACATCTACTTCGGAGATTTGGTGCGCGAGGAGTCAACCTACGATTTTCAAAACCGCAGTTTTTTGGCGTAATTCACAAGGAGACGCTTCAAAAAATTAATTAAAGCAAGGGATGAAATACTAATATAAAATTTTTAGACTAAGGTAATCAGGGAAATTTATTACTTCTTGGATTTCTTTTGATTTGGTCAGTCATAAATAGATTATTCATAATCTACTCCTCTTTTTTATTTTTGTGTTTGTTTGTATTTTTTATAAATACACTCTAAATGTACTTCTTTAATACTCCCACGTCAACGTGATAAATGACAATAACTACTTGATAGTTTTTTTGGATCTTTTGACGGCATAATTACAAGAATGATAGATGCCAGAGGATGAGTAGCAGATTCACGTTCTGATTATGCTACAGGAACTGGGGTTAGGTTTGCATGCAAGTGCATCCAGTACTGCTCGGAGTTAACAGGTGCGTCAGCTGGGATTCCAGGATAAACTCTGCCCAATAAACTCTGTTTATCACTTCTAAATAGAAAACTATTTGGATGAGGTTGAGTGATTATCCTTAGCGCAAAAGCCGAAATGCCTTGAGCCCTATAAAGCCATGATCCTGATAGGTTTACGTGTAGATCTTTTTCTTCTATCGCCCCTTGTATTTGCTCTGTGACTCCTAGTAGCTTTACTGCGGAATCCACAGCTGGGCCACCTATCTGATAGGGTTTTGTAGTTGCTCGTTCTAGACGATTGCTAAGCGACCACGCATTTAGATAGAGAGAGCCTAGTTCTTCGTCTTCCTTTATAGCACGACCAAAAACTTTCTGTGCTTGTCTTGCAAAATAGTCTGGGTCACGAACGACAGGACGACGAAAATCGCCCGGAAAATTCCTTGCCTCTCTTGGTGAACGGGCGCAAAGACTTCTACCTACATCACTGAGCATCTCAGCGTCACCTAAACTGATTCTTGCTGTTGGCTCACCTGAAGAGCGTTGATTGAATAATCCCATTGTGTACTCCCTTTATATCAATACTACGCCCCTGTTAAAAACATGCAAGCATAAGCGTAATAATCGCATTTTTCTAGCACTCTACTTTACAATTCAACTAGCCGTTTATACGTCGAATAACGGGTTTTTTATTATAGTATCCATTGGAGTGTACGGAACCTTTTCAGGTTTAGGCTCTATTGAAGCAAACACAACTGTATTGTGAGTGTAGCGTTGCACGGAACGCTGATAATAACCTCCGCAGGTTATAAGCCTTAAACCCGAACTACTGATGTTTCCGTACACCGTATCAGTTGGAAAATTATCTTGGTTAAATTGCTCAATACGGTCAACTATAAATGTAGCCACTGATTTGTCCTCCCTTGTAACAAGAATTTTGTCTCCCGCTTTAACTTGGGATAGCCTCCAGAACACTGCCGGACCTTTGTAGCTATCCACGTGGCCAGTTATGATTGAGGGACCAATTTCTCCTGGCGTCGGTGAACGTTTATACCAGCCTACTAAGTCATAAGATTTCGGCACCTCAAGCGTACCATCAGAGTTCAAATCAATACCTCCGATAGCCGCCTGAATACCCACACTCTCAATTTTTAGATTTACTGGCATCGACGCTTTTAAGCCTATCGGGATGTCCTGTTCTGTTCTTTGTAGAGTTGCGGGTGCAGGTGCAGAGTATATAGGCACGGGAGGAGGCGTATTAGACCACAATATAGTGGAGAATAAATACATTCCAGAAAGTCCAAGGACTGCTACTGGGCGATAGTTTTTAACTCTTCGACTCGTTTTGATTTTGCGTTTAGTTTTTGGATTAGTTTTTTTAGAAACTTTTGCCACTCTTACTTCTAGTTGTCTGTGTGGCCCAAACCAGATTTTATAAGATTTATTTTTGCTACTGTGTTTAGTCTTCTTTTTTTGTACAGCTAAAAGCGGCAACGCTTTGCGCCGCCGCTTAGTAACTACTTTTTTATCTCCAAATAGCTTAGTCATATTGCGAACTTTGGAGCTAAGGTATCTATTCGCCCTTTACTGTACGAACAACTGCGTAACCAGTTGCAATACCTGATGCAACAAGTCCAGCTACAGCTACTGCAGAAATAGCAGTGCTTCCAGTTCCGGCATTTACTGCACCAACAGGTGCTACAACGACTTGCGGGTCTTTTGTTACTTCGCCTAGAACTACACCGGGCTCTTCTTGGTCTTCTTCGCACGTTACTTCGTTAGTAACTGTTAGCGTGTCTACGTAGCGTTGAGGAATAACGATAGAGCTTCTTGAAGCACTTTCGTTCTGCCGTTCTGGGAACACTGTGTAGCTTTCTGGCAAGTCTGAAGTATACGTACAGTTTTCAGGCAAACCTGTTACTTCTTCGGTCAATGGTTCTAGAACTTGACCTGGCTCAACTGCTACAGCAGGATCTCCGGGTGTCCATTCGTTTTCACCGAAAGTGAATACGACTTCCACACCTTCTAAATCGATTTCGTCACCTGTCCATACTTTTTTAAATTCAAAGTAGTAACCAGGTGCTTCTTCATCAACTTCGAATACTACGTCGATATGGCTAATTGCCTTGCAGTCAGGTCCTTCACCTATGCGAATTACTGTTACTGTACGTGTACCTACACCTGATACCGTGTAACAGTCCTCATATGTACCGTTACCGAGTACACCTGAGTGTTTTGAATCTTCAAATGAGTCGCTTCCACTTTTGATACAAACACCAGTCACAATTTCATCGTTTTCTACTGTGTAGCTAACTTCTGAATCTTTATCTGCAATGCTACCTATAACATTATCGTTTGTGCCAAGACACACGTCAAGGCTATCATTACCATCTGCCAATACAACTGAGCTTGAGGCCAAAAGCACCGTTGCTGCAAACGAAAACACTACAAACGGTGTAAGTAATACTGAACTTACAATTCTTTTACTTATTATCATGTATATCTCCTTATTATCTTGTTACTAGGAACGCAACAAATTTATATAATTTAATATATACACGTTATTTTTATATGTGTCAATATTATTATATAATGCTAATGCTTTGTTGCGAACTCTCGGCTACATAACTCCTCAAAACTTAATAATTTTTGATACTATGGACTCATGGATAAAGCACCGGAATTTTATGCAACAGATAGAGCTTCGTGGAGAGATTGGCTTGCAAAGAATCATGCAACTGAGACTGGTGTTTGGTTGATATACGACAAGGGCAAGAATCGTACACTTCCCTGGACTGATATTGTTGATGAATCTCTATGCTTTGGCTGGGTAGACGGCAGAGCTAATGTCGTATCAGACACTCAATCAAAGCTCTATGTAAGCCGGCGTAAGCCCAAGAGCACTTGGTCTAAGATTAACAAAGCAAAGGTAGCAGAGCTGATTAGATTGGGTCAAATGCAGCCAGCCGGGCTAGCAGTGATTGAGGTGGCCAAAGCCAACGGGTCATGGGATCAGCTAAATAAAATTGATAATCTAGAGTTGCCACCCGAACTGACTAAAATGCTAGACGAGAATGCGCTGGCAAAAGAAAACTTTGAAGCCTTCCCTCCCTCAGCCAAAAAAATGATTTTATACTGGATTTATAGCGCCAAGCGTGAAGAAACAATACTGGATAGAGTTCAGCAAACCGTAGAACTAGCCGCCAAAAACATCCGCTCCCGCTAAACTACATCAGAAACTAGTCAATGAATATTTGACAGCCAGACACAAGAGGGACGGGCTCGCCACCATATTCGCTGAACCCGCCTGTTTCGTCTGGGTTGCTAGGCTCTGCCCTAACACCCGGGAAGCTCACCCATCCCTCTTGGTTGTCGTAATCCAGGCGGAACCATACTCCGCTGTCCCATGGCGCTGAATTGGTCGGATATATAGGCGCACCGGAATCATACCAGCCATCGACGGCAATCGGTTCATTCGGCGCAAAACTTCCGACTTTGTCAGACAAAACGTCTGGTTCTTTCCTGATGGCTGTACCGAAGGGTGCAAATCGATTCTGGGAGTAGATTCCAAATGTTTCGCAACCATCATCTTCTGTCGTTGAAGGAGAGACACTTGTCTCCTTCGAGCCATCACTGCTACTTGAGCAGGCAGAAAAAGCCAGCCCCATAACCAAAGCGCTACTGATCAATTTCTTTAGAACCAAAGTTTCTGGACTTTTCATAAGATACTAATTATAAAACAAAAACACCCGCTAACCATGAGCTGAAAGCAAAAATATCCATTCTGGTCTCTAACGATTAGGCAAAGTTTATTTTGGAGTTTTGTAGTAGGTCAAAGCCGCGCAGAATGTTTGTGTATTCTTCTAGTGATATCTCATCACTTTTTGCTATTACATCTTCCCTGCTCATCCACTCGTAGCCAGAGTGGTCCTCTGGGTGGAGCTTGATATCATCAATAGACCCAATGAACTTAGCAAAGTAGACAACTTCTATGGTGTGCGAGCCTTTGACTTCATTCAGATAGGTGAATACTGCATATGGGTCGCCTATGGACACTTCCATCTCTAGCTCTTCCATGATTTCTCGCTTTAGCCCGTCTATTAGTTCTTCGCCGTAATCAATATGCCCACCAGGCAGTTCATAAACTCCTGGCAAGAATTTCTTGGTGTCTGCACGCTTGGGCAGAAAAACCTTCACTACCCCATCAAAATTATGATGCAAAAAAGCGCAAGCACTCATAACCTGCTGCCCATGAGCCTGAGTCTCACTATCATGAGAAACTTTTGTTTGAGCTATTTTATTCATATGACAATTCTACCACTAAAACCACTCTTCCAATCCTGAGGTTACATATCCCCTCCTGAAAAAAGTAGTTCTGCTATACTTCACTCATGGAAAAACAGCCCTGTTCAAATTGTGAAGTTGAATATGAAATGCATTATGGTTCAAATGTATGCCCTGAATGCGGCGAAAGAACAGTCATCACAGCTCCTGAACTTAATTCCTAACCACAAATTGTTTTTAACGTAAACTATATCCTTTTAAATTATATTGTTAAACAGAAATTTTAATCTTAACTGGACTTGCGTAATAAACTCCTCTAAATTTAATTACGCCTTCAGTTTCTTTAATAATTTTTCTAGCACCATGCTCAGAAATTTTAAGCTTTTTAGAAAGAACAATGGAATCAACCCAATCATCATCTATAGCAGATAGTTGCTTAGCTTTTTTTAAAAACCTCTGATAGCTAGAGTTGGACTTAGCAAGATTGTACCTCTGCGTAATATCTTCGAAGCTAACATCATTTATTAAATCTCTTATTATTCGTGAGTTCCTGAGTACCTGTGGCGTAATATTTTTTTCTTCAAAACCCAAATCGAAAGACGTATTCTTTACAATTCTTTGAATTTCTCTAATAGACAGCGGTTTAGTTGACATAAGATCTTGATCGATATTTGAGTATCCAACAATCATTTCTTTTGCATTATCTTTTCTTCTATATAAATATTTTCGAAGCACTTCAACTGTTAAATCAGACATTAATATTAAATTTTCTCTAATTTTCAAACTATTCTTTACCAAATCATCTATCTTTAAGCTCTGCACTTCATTAACTTTAAGTCCAGCATCTCCCAGTAAAAAAATTAATGACCTATTTCTTAAAGCCATCAGCGTTTGACCTTCGGTATTCTTTTGCCAATATTTACTAAATGACTCTAGTTCTTTAATGGAAACATAAGACCCCGTATAAGATCTTTGTGATTCATAAAGTTGTTTTTGTAGATAATTATCACGAACGCCCACACTATGTGATGATATCCCAAAACTAATTTTCCTATCTTCACACCATTTCAAAAAATATCTTAAAGCCTTTAAGTACCTCATTGCAATTTTTCTACTATCAGAATCCACTGCGCGTAATTTGGAATATTCTTCAAATCTTAATAAATCTGAAGTATTCAACTCGTTAGGTGTCTTCGCACCACAGACGTAACAAAATGCCTCTAAGCATACTGAGTAATTGTTTATTGTATTAGTTGGTCTATTCTCTTTTTTAAGTTCATCCAGATACTGTTCGCAAATATATCTGATACTACTCATACAGGTACTATATATCAGTGTGGAGCAATATATAAGATGTAATATTTAAATAACATTATACCATACTTGTCAAGTATTTGCACTCCTATGCCTCCCAGTTAATGAAATCATAGATTATTTGCGGGTTTACCCCGCGAAAATCTATTCGATATTGCAGGAAAGAGCAGTCAGAGTTTTGGAGTTTCAAAACCCTGCACGATGAGAAAACCTATCCCGGTTTTCTCATGGAAAAGAAAAAGCCTCCCATAAAGGAGGCTCTTTTCCATAACTCGGCACCGTGCTATTTTCCCACTTAAAGCAGTATAGTAACCGCAGCAAGGCTTAACTTCTGTGTTCGGAATGGGAACAGGTGTTTCCCTTGCGCCATGGGCACCGACCTTGAATCTTGTGGCACTTTCCCTGCCAATGAGCAAGCTCATTGCGCTGGAAAGCTCTAGGCGAATTGCTACGGCAGTCTACTTGCGCTTCTCGCTTCACCGTATATGAATACGGCTCGCTCAAATGCTCGTGACTTTCTTGCACTTCATCCTAGCACAAACTTCAAGGTTGATGACCTTGGTGTTTTGGTGAAATAGTTGGTTTGAGTTGTTAATGTAGATGTCCTTTGATTGTATAGACACCGAAACCCAGCCTAATTCGCTTTCTCAAGTTCTTACCGGAAGATACTGGTTTGGGAATTAGGCGGTGTTTCGATGTCCGGACATATCACGGGTGCATCGGTTGTTGGCTGATTGTTAAAGAAAACTCTTGTTGTGCGATGTTTTTCTGCGCTCCTCTCTGTGTGGGAGGTGAGCAGACGGAATGACGGATTTACTCCGGCGTCCCGCTCGTTGAGAGGAGGAGTCCCCTTCTCTCAAAGTTAATAAACATCAATAACTAGTCGAATCAAATGTACAGCCATGAGATTAATCCAAACCGAGGTTTAGATATATCTCATGGTTCATAAAAAGCCGATGGATCTATTAGTACGCTTCAGCTACACATGTTGCCATGCTTCTACATTGCGCCTATCAACCTGATCATCTTTCAGGGATCTCATGGGGAAAGCTAATCTTGGGACTAGTTTCGCGCTTAATATGCTTTCAGCGCTTATCTATGCCGCACATAGCTACTCAACAATGCTCTTGGTAGAACAATTGATACACCAGCGGTGCGTTCACTCCGGTCCTCTCGTACTAGGAGCAAATTCCCTCAACTTTCCTGACGTCCACAGCGGATATAAACCGAACTGTCTCACGACGTTCTGAACCCAGCTCACGTACCACTTTAATCGGCGAACAGCCGAACCCTTGGAAGGTGCTCC
>JAYSZA010000022.1:0-34070 GCA_043727115.1 Candidatus Saccharimonadota bacterium | reverse complement strand
CACTATTGGGGATTAGGGGCTGGTAGTTGGTAGATGGGGGCATGGCCCGTAAATCTACCGCGTAGCAAGTGTGTTCGTCGCTTATCAAAATAATCGTTGGGTTTTTGCCATGCTTGCCCGCTGACCGAGCATGCAAGACAACGTCACCTTCTAGTTTGATGTTTTTCAGATCTTTCTCTGAATTTATCTGTACAGCTTGCGGAACGTGCAAATCATGGGTCGATTCTGACGGAGCGATTGAGTCAGGGTTTTTGGCCTGCATTCCATCAGGTAAATTACGAAGTAGAGTTCGGAACTCAAGTCTTTTCAATATAGCCGCTAACTCGTCTACATCTAATTTGTTCACATCCATTTGTTCAAGGTCTAGCTCTATCGGCGCATCGTCATACAACTGAGCAACTTTTCTGCTCATGTAAGCGGATTCTTTACCTGCTTCCAGCTTTTGCGCCGTGGTGTGTTTGATTAATGCTAAGTTCTCATAGATACCATCTAATGTTCCATATTCTTGCAGTAACTGAGCTGCCGTCTTTTCGCCAATGCCCGGAACACCGGGAATATTATCAGAGCCGTCACCTTTCAAGGCTTTGGAGTCTAGGAATTGGTCAACTCTGATTCCGTATTTTTCTTCAAATGCTTTTGGGTCAAATCGCTCAATATTTGTTAGGCCTTTTTTCAGAGCATACAAATGCGTGTGTTCATCCAGACTCTGCAAGGCATCCAAATCAGAGGTGATTAGCATTGTTTCTAGATTTTGTGCATGAGCTTTGATAGCCATAGAGTGCATGATGTCATCCGCTTCATAGTCATCTAGTTCATACAACGGCCAGTTAAACGCCCCTAGGACCTCATGGAGTATCGGAATCTGAGTATAGAAATCTGGTGGTGCCGGTTTGCGTCCGGCTTTGTAGTCAGGATAAATCGCTAGACGTCTACGAATATTGGTTTTTGGCTTGTCCCAGGCTACGCAGACGTAGTCAGGCTTGAGTCTTTTGATAAGTTCCAGCGCCATTGCACAAAAACCGTATACACCGCCAGTCGGCGTGCCGTCTTTGGTTGTCAGATTTGGCATCGCGTAATATCCACGGTAAAAAACACTCTTACCGTCAATAATTGCTAGTTTTTTTAACTCCGACATAGCTACAGTATACCCGACTTCACAACCGGGTAGCTTACGGCAGCAATTACTACAGTATTTACGCCTGAGGATCTAGTAATTTTGCGGCTTTGTTTGCATACATCGCTAGGTCGGCGCGGGCGGTTATCGATTCTGTGGTATCTCCTGGCTGGAAAAGCGCGTAGCCAACACTTGCACCAAATTCTGGTACTTTAATAACGTGAGATATAACATTCACTTCTTCTTCAATACGCATCGATAAACCGTTTAAAATCTCAACTGGAGTCAGCGTTTTATCTCGTACACCATTTTCTTTGTTTTTAGGCTTTACCAATAGTGCAAATTCATCTCCGCCAATACGAAATGCTTGTTCGCCCTCACGTACACTCAAAACACGCGCTAAAATATCAGCGGTGCCTACAAGCGCTTGGTCACCCTGCTTATGGCCTTTCGTATCGTTCACAACTTTGAATTTGTCTAAATCAACAAATAGCACTGCAAATGGTTCGTCCGAGCCATTTTCGTGTGCCGCTAATCTTTCTGCTAATGACTCATCGAAGGCACGCCGGTTCTTCAACTGAGTCAAATGATCTGTTCGAGCCTCTTCATACAGGTGGTCAGTATTAAATCTATGCAGAGCTTCTTGAGCCAATGCTAGCACAACTTTCTTGTGCCGTGGTCCTTCAAAGTGTTCTGGAAATTCGACCGCTTTTGAATAGTTGTTTGTTTTTACTGTAGCTGATTCTACTTTCATAACTTTACAATTGTAGCACTTTTTGTTACTTATGTCAATCGATCCGCCCTGTTATATTGTTGTCTAAGCGGATACAATGATGTATATGCAACAAACAAAAAAACTAGTCGCGCATAGACACTGGCACTACATCTACAAGAAACGGCGTCGACTACTCGGCATTAGCACCAACCAAATGGCCAGTAGCCAAATAATTTCTATTGCGGTTGCACTTATTGCGGGTGTAACCCTGAATGCTCACAAAGAAAGCCTAATTCTGGTCACTGGCGTATTTGTAATATTGCCTGGTGTGCTGGACTTGGCTAGTTCTATCGGGACAGCGCTCAGCGCAAAAATCAATCATATTCTAGAAGATCCGGACCAAGACAAAATGGTTGTTGCACTTTCGTCTACCTTGTTTGCGCTATGCCTTGTTGCGTCTGCTGGTCTAATTGTCGGGACTGTTGGTGGTGGTTTGACTGCACTGTTATTTGACGGGAGTTTCTGGCGTACATTTGCCATTGGCTGGATATCAATGGTAGCTGCTGGGCTGATAGGATATCCCCTGACCGCTCTAGTAGCTGTTGTGTTTAGGAACAAAAACGTAAACCCAGATGATGTTATTGGACCCTCTTTGTTCGACCTAATTAGCATAGTATCAATTATTGTAGTGACGGGAATAATAGCATGATTTACAAACGGCAATCTTTTCTATTCATAGCGGTTACTGTTGGGCTGTCTTCATCAATTAGCTTGCTCGGTGGGCTAGGATTACAGTCAATATCGCAAAAAATACTTCCGCTTGTGCCGCTACTTATTGCTATTCCGTCGCTTAATACACTTGTTGGCGATTACACTGCGGCAATAGCAGCACATGCGGGTGATCCGGCTGAGAGAAAAAACACAAAAAAGCTAGTTGTTATGGCGATAATCAAAACTGCCTGGTTCAATATCCTTGCGATTGTAGCACTAAGTTTGTTCATAGCCTGGCAACGGGGCTATATATTTGAAAACAGTTTCTTGGTTCGCTTCAGTATTTTTGTCCCTTCTGCGTTGATTGCCGTTACAGTTTGTATGTTCGCTATAATCGTATGGCTAGACAGGCTTCTTGAACACAAACGAATTAACCCAGACGACATACTGATTCCAATTGTAACTAGCCTGAGCGACGTGCTTATGCTTGGGCTAATTACTCTAGCTGTCTTTACTATTTTTTAGTTTTTTCTGTCTATCAAAAATTTGACTAGTTGAGAAAGAAATTGGACGCGGGTAAGCTCCCATGTACCGCTAACTTTTTCTAGTGAAGATAAAGCTGCTTCTACAGCTTCCTGCGCCTTTTGCCTAGAGTATTGTAGTGCTCCTGAGCTAACGATAATTTCTCTGCAGCGCTGGAATTCTTCTGCTGTCAGATTCTTGTTACCCAACATTTGCTGCAAATAATATGAGTCTGGCTCTGTTGCTGACTCTATGGCTTTGACAGTAAGAAGAGTCCGCTTGCCTTCTTTCAAATCATCCATAGGGCTTTTGCCTGAAGTCTGTTCGTCGCCATAGATACCCAAAATATCGTCTGTGATTTGAAATGCTCTACCAGCACTTAGCGAAAATTCTTCTAGCTGTTTAAGGTCGTTTTCCGAAGCACCAGCAAGTATTGCACCCAGCTGTAGAGGGTTTGTGAATGTATAGTAAGCTGTTTTCCATAGAAGTACTTTGTCTACCGCCTCTTCATCGACACTAGGCAAAACTTCGTTAAATATATCGAGACTTTGACCGTGCGCAGTCGAAATAAAGTTCTTGTTAACATTCTTTATAGCCTGCAGCCTTATGTCTGCATCGATATTTAAATCTGCAAGAACATTGAGCGCGCTATGAGCACCGAATAGGAGTCCGTTAATAGCAATACTCTCACCAAAATGCTGCGATTCATCCTTCAGACCATTCTGCTCGTGGTACTGTTTCAAGAGCATATGTCCGGTAGGACCACCCCTTCTTGTCTCTGAACGGTCCTGAATATCGTCCGCCATTAATATGTAGGCATGTAGCATTTCGATAGCTCTTGCGGCCTGCAAAGCTACTTTTTCGTCTGCACCACCTAGCATTTTATACGCAGTAATAGTCAGAGCACCACGGATACGTTTGCCGCCACGGTTTAGAAATGAGCAATACGCCCGAACTGCTTCTGTGGGGTATTCTCCGAAGCTGTCATTTGTTTCAGCAATGATTTGTTCGCAGTATACCGCGATATCTTCGTCTATGAGTTTTTTGTAACCCTTAAGCGTAGCTATAAAATCAGCCTTCAGAGTATCTGCTTCGCTCATGAAGCTTCTCGATTTTTATTTAAGAATTCTATGAGTTTTTTTACTGCGACTCTTTGAAATTCTTCTATATTATTCTGGTCATTTTCTATGACTAGGTCTGCCATTTTTTTCATAGCTCCAAGATTTGGTCCGCTTTTATCGTCTGGGTTAACATCGACTTCTGAACGCTCAGTAGCCATGAATTCTTCGAATGATTTACCTTTTTCGTTTGCATCCCTGCCGCGAGCCAACGAGCGCTCATAGCGGACTCTTGGGTCTGCATCGACAAATATGATAATCCCACCCAGTTCTTCAACCTTTTCTGCCTCGCCAACTGCACGAATAGCACTAGCAACGTATCCAGCCGGATAGTCACTACTCTTAGCTAGCCACTCGTCGTGTACTGCCTGAACCAGGAAACCTGGGCCGCGCTGTGCACGTAGTGTGTTTATGAACGGGTCATTTCGCGTTAACAGAGCTTGCGGCGTATCACCAAACTCCTGTTTTTTCATCAAGCGAATCATATCGCTGGTCGATATGTGCAGGAACTTGTGATCGGTGGCCAATATTTCGCCTAGACTATCTTTGCCAGCGTTTAATGTTCCAGCCAATCCGATGAAAACGGGTTTGACGCTCAACATTTTTTTACTTCAAATAATCCATTAATTTTTTAGAATCTTTGTGCTTTTTGAGTTTGGCTAGCGCCTTTGCTTCAATTTGGCGAATACGCTCACGTGTGACGCTAAATTCTTGACCTACTTCTTCAAGAGTGTGGTTTTTGCCGTCTTCTAGACCAAAACGAAGTCTGAGTATTTTTTGTTCACGCTCTGATAGACTGCCAAGTAAATCTTTTACCTGCTCTTTAAGTAATTGGCCAGTAGCAGATTCTTCAGGGGTAACAGTATCTTCGTCTTCGATGAAATCACCAAGCACTGAGTCTTCTTCGTCGTCGCGCACACTGGCGTCAAGCGAGCTAATATCTTGTTTGATTTTCATAATGTGTTCGACTTTTTCAACGTCGAGTTCCATCGCGTCAGCAATTTCTTCGTTAGTGGGTTCACGGTTCAAATCCTGTGTTAACCGACGTTGTGTTCTGAGCAATTTATTTATGGTTTCTACCATGTGTACTGGAATACGAATCGTTCTAGCCTGGTCAGCGATAGCTCGTGTGATAGCCTGACGAATCCACCAAGTTGCGTAGGTAGAAAATTTGAATCCTTTATCTGGGTCGAATTTCTCAACTGCACGCAAAAGTCCGGTGTTTCCCTCTTGAATTAAATCTAAGAGGTCTAATCCACGCCCAACGTAGCGTTTGGCTATAGACACAACAAGACGCATGTTGGCTTCTGCCATTTTATCTTTTGCTTTTTTATCTCCGGCGACAACTTTTTGCGCCAAAGCTAGCTCTTCTGCGGCCGTAAGTAGTGGAATTTTGCCGATTTCTCGCAAGTATAATCTGACTGAATCATCTGCTACGTCTTCTAGATAACGAGTGTCTTTGATTGGAATAATCTCATCATCGTCCTCTTCCTCTGCGTCAACCCAGTCGTCTTTCAGTATCTTCCCAGTTGCGTCAATCGCATCTATTGCCGTGATTGTGATATTTGCTTCTGCCATTTCCTCATACAGTGCATCAAGTGCGTCAATATTCTCAGGTGTTTCTGGTATAGAGTTGAATATTTCCTTTTGACCAATTTTGCCGTCTTTTTTGCCCTTATCAAGCAAGTCTTTTGCTCTGCCTAGCAATGTTTCTTCTGGTTCTTGTTGCTTTGCTACTTTTTTAGCCATATTAATGTTAAATCCTATTCTTGTATTAAGCTGTCAAAATGTTTCTGTGCTTTAGTTTTTAGTTGCTGAAGTTCGGTGACTTGCTTGAGTAGTTTTTGCTCGACTGCGTCACTGGCCCCTTCAAACTGAGATATTATCTGTGTTTTTTTCGTGTTTACATAAAAGTCGATCAGTCTGCCGAGTAATGCTCTTGTTTGGTATAACAATTCAGCTCGGTCAGTATGCTGATACGTCTCTTCAAATAGAAGTAACACCATTTTACCATATTCGTCCTCTGAATCTATCTGTTGGAGTTGTTTATTGTCCTGAATATACCGCCTTGCGTCCTCAGAAAACAAATCCTCGGGCAATGAACCGATAATAGGATGAAGTACGACAACAGCCGAAATGATGCCAAGCAGGTGCTGTTCTCTCAATCGCTGCTCGACTACTTCTTTATGCACCGGGACTGGTTCTGTCTTAATTTTCTTAAGCCTAATTGTCGGAGCTGAACTACCTTCTGTAAATTTTTTGTTAATTGAATCAACACTAGTATTAGTTTTGTCTGCAATTATTCGTAAATAGTGCTCTTGTTCTACCTGGTCTTTAAGCTGCTTAACAATAGCCATGACCTTAGACGTAAATTGTCGTTTTCCCTGAGCCGAAGTCAAATCAGTGACGTGTTCTATCTTATCTATCAGCCAATCAACCATGTAGACTGGTTTTTCTACGACTTCTTGCCATAGTTTAACGTTTTTTTTGATAAGTTCATCCGGGTCTTTGCCAGATGGTATGGTGATTAGGCTTAACTCTAACCCTAGTTCTTGGGCAAGTGGAATTGTTCGCTCTGCTGCCTCCTGCCCTGCCCTGTCGTCATCAAATGCTAAACGAACATCGCCAGTAAATCTCTGTAGGGTTTTCAGGTGATAAGAAGTCAAGGCTGTGCCAGCTGATGCTACGACCTGTGACACACCGGCTTGGTGAGAGGCGACAACGTCCAAATTGCCCTCAACAACTACAGCATAGCCGCACTTTCGTATGTATTCTTTAGCCATGCTAAGTCCAAATAGTTGGCGGCCTTTATCGTACAGTTTTGTTGCGGGAGTATTGATATATTTCGGGGAATTTTTGTCATCTTTAAGCTGTCGAGCCGTGAACCCGACCGGTCGCCCTTGGGCATCACTGAGCGGTATCATCACTCTGCCCCTGAACATATCAATTACATCACCGTTTCGCTTAATACAAAGTCCTGTTTGTATCATTTCTGACTCAGAGAAGCCCTTGCTCTTCAAATATACGCACAGGTTATTGGAGCCGCTCGGTGAGTAACCAAATCGAAAATCTAGGAGTGTTTGCTTCTCGTAACCGCGCTTTTCTCGTAGGTATCGTAGTGGTGCATCGTGTTTTGTTAACTGGACCTGGTAGTAACTTACCGCTGTATCGACAACTTTGTATAATCTTTCAGAACTTTGACTGGAGTTGTTCTGTACCTGAAACTGCGACAAATCAACACCAGCTTTTCGCGCAAGAAGTTCCAAAGAGCCTTTGAAATCCAAGCCTTCTACTTCACAAATGAAACTGATAACGTCGCCACCCTTACCGCTAGAAAAATCATGCCAAATTTGTTTATCTGGGCTTACGATGAAACTTGGGCTTTTTTCGTTGGTAAACGGGCTGAGACCCTTGAAGTTTCTGCCAGCTCTTTTTAACTGCACATATTCAGAGATTACATCTTCAATATTAATACGACTTTTTACCTCTTGTGCTGCATCCATGTAACTAGTATCTCGTATTTCGTAGCTAGTAGCTAGTATAAGCGCTTTAAATTCTTGCGTGTAATGCTCTCTATTGAAGGTCAAAAATGCTATCATAAGCGTTATGGATGACAAAAATCAATTCGATTTTATTCTTGATCCTGCCAAGACCAAGCCAGCAGGACCGGCTTTCTTAGGAGACCCCAAAAAACAAATGATGGTCGCAGCGATGTTTGTTGTTGGAGTTCTGCTCCTAGTGGTGATAGCATTTGCAATATTCTCATCGCTTGGCAAGAAAAATAGCTCGGCAGCAGTAGAGGTCATAGCCTACCAAACAGAAATTGCCCGAATAGCAGAACTGGGATTGAGTGGTTCAGTAGACCCTGCAGTACTTTCCCAAATATCAACGATGAGTATGTTTATACAGAGTGATTTAGCCCAAACAACCGCCTACGTAACAAGTACCGGCAAGGAGCTGACCGAGCTTGAAACCACATCTAAACTTGATGTAACCGTCGAAGAATCTTTGACTTCAGCTAGCCTAAAAAACACTTACGACGAAGAGCTTCTGAGCATACTAGATAACACCACAGCAGAATACAAGCTAGCCCTACAAAGAGCTCTCGATAGTGCTTCATCAGAAGAAGACAAAGCCATTTTTCAAGCAGCCGCTGTTAGTATTCTGACCTACGAGGCACCCTAGGGTAGTTCTGGCGTGTCTGCGCCACTCGAAGTGACTAAGTTATAACTATGTAGAACTAATCCAGTGATGTCATGGTCGGGTAGTTGCCCTGTCAGTAGTATCGTATTCCAGTGTTTTTTATTCAGGTGATATCCCTGCATGACGGATTCGTATTTTTCTCTGAGTAGTATTGCAAGTTGCGGGTCGCATTTTAGACTTACCGAAACCGGCTGTTTACCCTCAGGTATCAAAGCAAACATTTTTTCTTCTGTGCCGACAGGAACCTTATAGACTGCCACGTCCTTGCCGAATGGATAATCTAGTTTGGCATTCGGTAGGCTCAATATGTATTCTTCTAGTTCTTTATGCGTCATATCGATTCGTTTTCCTGATGTTTACTAAACCATTCCAGATAGTACTGTAGTTCGGCTATGCTAGCCTGAATGTCTTCGAATGCCCTGTGGACTTCAGGTTTTTCAAATTCGATATCGTACATTGTTTCCATGACCATTTTCCACGACGTCACATCTAGCATTCGATAGTGCAGTCTTAGTTCAAGTTCCGGCATCCATTGTTTTATAAATGCTCTGTCGCTCTGTATGGAATTTCCTGCCAAAACAGCTGGTTCATTTCCGAAATGATGGTCAACAAAAGCTACTAACTCTTTTTCGACAGCCATTAGTGGCTTTGCACTCGGGAGACCTTTCACAAAATCATCACGGTTTTCTGGGAAATCCTTCCACCATGGATTCTCCTGCATGCGCTTTAGCACCAGTTCTCTGTTGTGCTGAATCCGCGATTCGTAACTATCAATTGTTTCTAGGTCTGTGCCAGTAATTTCTGCAGCAACCTCTAGTATGACGTCCTGTTCCGGAATTAAGCCGGTCATTTCTAAATCAATCCACAAAAACTTAGTAGGTTTAAACTTTGGTTTGCTCATTGTCTATAGTCTACAGTAGTTATAATGTTGAGTACAGATTATCGATTAGCAATTTGCGATTAGCAATAAATTATCAATTGACGATTTGCCATGTAGCCACAGAGCTACTATAGGCTAGCTCTCCTGCAGGTTACATTGCTAAATGCAAATTGGTAATTCTATGCTAATTGAATCATTGTTAATTGCCAATTCTATCTTCCCACCAATCAATTATTTCTTGGGCCTTTTCTTCAGGCATTTGAACGATTATTCTTCTGTACTTTGGCTTACTTGTTTCTATTACAAGTACATCGAACAGCACAGGCAACAAAAAGCCTTTTGGTTTTTTGGCCAAAACAAAGTCCCAGCCCTCATCGTTCCAATAACTCCCCGCCATTACCCAGGCAGGTAGATAACTACCGGGCATTCTAACCTGCAGACTTGGCCATTCTTTGAATTTATCATGCCAATTAATACTCAAGATATCAGATAACGCTATTGTAACTTTTGCTCGAAAAGCCAGAACTTGCTCTGTGCCCTCTAGCACAAACGTAAGACTGTCTTTTGTTGTTAATGTATACATAAACTCGGGCGCCTCCGTATTACTGCTTCAAGTATGAAGCATTGCTATCGTACATACTAGGCTTTTCGAGGAAAGATCTAATTACTTTTCTTTGAAGTCTAGCGACAAAGAGTTTATACAGAATCTCATACCAGTTGGCTGGTCTTTTGCGTCATTGAACACATGCCCAAGATGGGCGCCACAATTTGCACAAGTTGCCTCAACTCTTTGCATACCGTGTGTTAAATCTTCTACTAGATTAACCGCTTTTTTGTTAGCAGGATCATAAAAACTTGGCCAACCCGAGCCACTGTCGAATTTAGTGTCAGATTTGAACAAAATTGCTGAACAATTACCGCATGTGTAGTTTCCAAGCGCATCGTTATGTAATAATTCACCAGAAAAAGGTGGTTCAGTAGCTTTTTCAAAAAGAACTTGTTTCTGTTCTTCCGTTAGATTTTCATTTATCTGCTTCATCGTTACTTTAATTATACAAAACCCACCTAGAAAAGTTAAAGAATCTGTTTGGATTTTAGAATTTATGCATCGATACGTAGGCTTTTCTATCAATTACTGTGAATACAGGATTAAGAACGTCCTACAGACACTATGCGTTCAGTCGCTACTACAAATGCTGCTTCTTTTAGATTTGAGCCGTCTTTCTGTGCCCTGCTAGCAATATCCTTAGTTGCGGAAACTAAATATTCTTCCAATTTATCGTTCACTTTGGCAAGAGGCCAATGTTCTCGGCTCAAGTTCTGCAACCATTCTAGATAGCTGACAATGACTCCGCCAGCATTCGCCAAAATATCCGGCACAACCTGTACGCCCCTCGCGTCCATACCAGGCTCTGCGCTACTATCTACCGGGCCATTTGCAAGCTCTAGAATATACTTTGCCTTGATTTTGTCTTGATTACCCTCTGTGACTACACCGCCAAGTGCAGCCAAAATTAGCACATCAACTTCAAGCTCTAAAAACTCTTCATTCGTAATTTTTGTACCTGTACCGTACTCATTGAGCCGCTTTTTGTCAGCTTTCCAATCAGATAACTCTTTTGCTGATAATCCCTGCTCGTCGTGAATTCCACCGCTGGAATCAGTTGCAGCAACAAGCTTCCAGTTAGGATGTTCTTTCTCTGCGACATCCGCAAAAAAGGCTCCTACATTACCAAATCCTTGAATTGCATAGGTGAGAGGCTTATCCGACTTACCTTCAATTTCTCTAAGTGTCTTCAGTACAATAACACCACCCCTTCCGGTTGCGGCATCTCGTCCTTCACTTCCACCATGTTCGATACTTTTGCCGGTAAATGATGCACCTGATTTGTCTCCAGTTAGCTTGGAGTATTCATCCACCATCCAGTCAATAATTTTTGGGTTCGTATTAACATCTGGGGCTGGAACGTCTTTATGCGGACCAATGTGCTTCTGTAAATATCCTACATATGCGCGCGCAAGCTCTTCTAGCTCGGCTTCTGATAAATCATTCGGATTAACGACGATGCCGCCCTTGCCGCCGCCGAGCGGTATGTTTACGGCTGCCGTTTTAAAGCTCATAAGAGTAGCCAGCGCCCTAACTTCGTCAGCGTCAACTTGCTCGTGAAATCGTATCCCTCCCTTGTAAGGACCTCTAGCACTTGAGTGTTGCATTCGGAAAGCATCGAATTTTTTGCCATTTTTTAGCACAATTTCAAACTCGTGAGCTGCCTCGACCTCTAGAAGTTTTTCTAGTTTATCAGGTGATAGTTTTAAAGTTTTAGCTGCTTTTTTGATGGCGTTATGGGCCGTGGTTAACATAGAATATTCTCCCTCTTTCCATCCACTATAGCACCAAAACAACGCCGTAGCCTGAATAAAAATGAACCTGCGGAAGACAGTGCAGACTAAAAGCGTAGTGCAGACGCAGTCGAAACGGTCTGCAATGAATTCTGCAGATTAATTTTTATTAAATCTAACTATAGTGCGGTTTTTTGCGCCAAAAAATCCTCTGCCCGGTAGCTAATTATTCGCTTACGATTCTCATTCAATTTGTCGTACTGCGAAACCATCATACTCATACGAGGATTCTTAGCAAATCTCTCATGATTTTTCTCTATAAAGCGCCAGTAAAGCCCGTCCCAGACATCACACCAATCACCTTTTTCGTAGTGACTCATTTTCAGAATATAGTTACTACTGCTGACATACGGTTTTGTAACCATACTGCCGCCGTCGCTGTACTGACTCATGCCGTAAACATTTGGGACCATTACCCAATCGTAGGCGTCAATATACATTTCCATAAACCACCTATAGACTTCGTCAGGATGAAAATCGCATAGAAACATGATATTGCCCACAACCATGAGTCGCTCTATATGATGAGCGTAGCCTCTGGTGAGTGTCTTTTTGATCACATCGTCAACGGGCGGTATACCGGTTGTGCCGTTGTACCAGTCGGCAGTCAGACGCCTGTTATGTCCAAACGTATTGGCTGTTCGGAGCTGAACATGCTGTTTCCTATACATTCCACGAATATATTCACGCCAACCCAGTACTTGTCTTATGAACCCTTCAAGACTTGCCAGAGGGACAGGCTTTCTTTCATGTCTGTCTAGCGCACGGCGAACTACTTCTTGCGGGTTAAGTAGCCCAATATTTATAAGTGGTGATAGTCCACCGTGATAGACCCACGGGGCTTGCCCATCTATCGCGTCCTCATACGGGCCAAACTCATCAAACCGGTCTTCTAGAAAAGTATCAAGCCAATCAGATGCCTCAGCGTGATTAGTCGGCCAAGGAAAATCTGTGATACTGCCTGGATTAGAAAAAAAATGATGCTCAACATATTTGATAGCCTCGGCCACAAATTCGTTAGACCCATAAACCTGGAAACTAGGCAGCACGTGATTCTTTGGCAGACGTTTCCGATTATCGCTATCGAAGCTAAGCTTGCCGCCTACTGGCCTGTAGGTGTTCTGGTCTATCAGAATATTGAACCGTTCTCTTTGCCACTGGTAGAAGTTAGTGAACAGTGACTTGTCTTTGTTGGCAAAGAACTCGTCAACCTCACGAGCGCTCAAAAAAAAGTTTGGCGACTCTAGTATATGCACTTCTGGTTTGTGCTCTAGCCCGGCAATTACAGACGACAGTCGGCGAGATATAACATCATCGTTAGGATCAAAGTACTCTACCTTGTCAAAATGTTGCAATTTGTTGACGATATCTCCAGTCTCTCGCATCTGATGAAATTCGATATAGTCTACCTGGAACCCAGCCGGCCACAAAACTTCTTCTACATAGCGGCGCATGCAAGCCCGCATAAAAACTAGCTTCTGCTTGTGCATGTACATCGGGTATTGCGCATCACGCCCGAAAAGCAAAGGCTCTTCGATTATAATGACCTGGTCCACTTCCCTAGGCAAATCCTCGACAGCAAACAATTGATAAGGGTACAGGAGCAATACATTTTTCATATAGCTCTATTGTGCCAGTGTGCACGATTAAGCACAAGCAGTTTCAACAATATTACTTTTATAGGTCAGTGTAAACTTAACTAATTATCATCTAAGCTTCAAACAATTTCAAAAACTCATCCATTTCTTGCATACCAGAAGCAATATTGTATACATTCATGCTTGGTAGCTGGAATGCACCAAATGACCCATCGGCTAATTGGGATAGATCACTTTTGACATTATCCGGACCATATTCCTTCACTATTGAGTATTCAACGCTTCCGTCATTTGAAAGGCTCATTCTTGTCAGTGTATCACCAAATATTTCCTGTTCATTTGGGTCAACAACATCGTGTCTATTTGAGTAGCCAACACTAACATCTCCATTCTCAAACTGGAATACCTGTACAGACGTATAATCTGCACTATTGAACTCATTATACTGACCGATACTTGTGACTTCTGTGCCCTCGCTTTCCCATTTTTCTACTCTAAAATAAGTGCCGTCTTCTCGTACATCAGAAAGCCCTTCTTGGTCTCCAAATTCTAAGAAAATCGTATCTGCACGGCGCACTGCGGCGTCTCTAAATGTCGCAGTTGAGCCTTCAATTACAGACATTATTTTATTTTCGTCAGTAGTAAGCTTCTCGCTCTCAGCCTTGTTTATTGCATCCAGTGCTTCTGCGGAATTATTGTATTTAGTTGGCGGTAAATTGTCGGTTTCAAAAGAGCAGGATGCCAGAGACGCAATAGCAATGAGAGGTAATAATGCTTTTACTGTTCTGCGAAGTTTGTTTTTTGTTATGGAAGGATTATTTTTGTTATTTTCAATTGACATAGATCATATTGTAGCACATTTCTATATAAATAGCAACTACATCTTCTCTGGGGCGTAGATTCCGAGCAGGTTTAGGCCTTCGGCTAGGGTTTTGGCGTATGCGCTGACGAGTCCAACCCGTAATTCTTGTCTCTCGTCGCCTATGACTGTTGAGTTTTCGTAAAAACGGTTGAAGGTTTGGGCAAGTTCATACAAATATGTGCAGACAACGTGTGGAGCTAGCTCAAAGACGGCTTTTTCTATAACTTCTGGGTATTCTGACAATTTCCGTACCAAAGTTCTTTCAAATTTGTCCAGTTTTGAATTTGTTTCGATTTTTGGATTTGTTATTTCGGATTTGCGTAAAATACTTTGCGCCCGGGCATGTGCATATTGCAGATATGGACCACTATTCCCTTCCATTGATGCCGATTCTTCCGGGTTGTAGATGACGTCCCCGCCCATTCTGGTTTTTACCAGAGCATATTTGATAGCTCCAAGCACAATTTCAGGTGATGATGCCTGACCACTTGCCTTCCCAGCCGTCTCTGCTGCGTCCAAAATATCGCTTGCCATTAGTACGTTACCAGCTCTAGAACTCATCTTGACTCCGCCCTGCATTTTGAGTAAACCATGTGTTAAATGCTTAGTGCGTTCGGCAGGTTCTGGTGCGAATTGTGAAATTGCCTTAATTACCACTTCCATATACTGCGCTTGTTCGGTGGCAGTAATAATAATTGATTCATCAAACTGATAATCTTGCCATTTTGTCAGAGATAGACCGACGTCTTTAGTTTCATAGGTCGGCAGGCCTTGAGAATTAATAAATACACGTTTGTGCAATCCGAATTTTTCTCCATCAAATATAACTGCCCCATCGGAAAGCTCAAACACACCCTTTGTCTGCTGCTCTAGTACGGTTTTGACACCTAATTCTGTAACTTCGCTTTCTGGAATAAAACGCTTAAAGTCTGAAACCTGTAGCCGTTTATACAAATCTTTGAAAAAATCATAACTTTTTTCGCGTAAATACCAATAAATTTGTGCAAATTCTGATTCACGGTCATTTTCTGCATGCAATGCATAAACTTTTTTGTTCGTTTCAATAATTTCTGAGCGGGCCTGTTCGTCATCTTCATATGCAACGTGACCTTCTGCATAACGCTCGCCCATCCATTTACCTTTTTCGCTGTCTGGAATAGCTTTGACGGCATCCAAGTTGTTATCACCCAAATATTTCAATATTGCCCACATTGTCTTGCCTACATGCAGGCCAACATCGCCACCGTAATTCAAGCGTATCGTTTCTGCACCGGCTTGCTCTACTAGTCTGGCAATAGCGTCGCCAACTATAGTTGTATAGAGGTGGCCAGCATGTAGAGGCTTGAATGGGTTTGGGTCAGAATATTCGACAAGTACCTTAAGTCCACTCATTGGGCGAGTTGGTTGTTCCGCCATAGAACTAACAAGTAACTCATTCGTCAGTGTCATATTGATGAAGCCTGGTCCTGCGACACCAACTTGTTCAAAAACCGGCTGGTCGTGCAGCTTCGCTACTATCTCTTGGGCTATATCCCTAGGATTTCTACTAAGTTCTTTAGATAGCCGCATAGCAATATTAGTAGCGTAATCACCAAACTTTTCTTCGGGTCTGTCCAAATCAACAGCAACCTCTACGCCGTAGAGTTCACTGCAGACGTCTTGAATTGTTTGAATAATTTCTTGTTTCATATTTTATCTCTCAAGAGTTAAATTATATCATTCTATAGGTCATTCACACCTTATCAGCCAAACATCTGTATTTTCTAGTGGCCAAAATGCTATTTTTTATTCTCACGTTACCAGCCTGGTAGCCCTCGAATAAAGAAATGGACATTTTATCTCACTAAAAATCTACACCTGTTACTGCCTGAAAGGTATCAATGACCTATCTCTCTTACGCACATTCGTCGTATACTGTTAGTATGAAATTAATAACCGCATTTGTGCGTAAACTGATGACGCTCTTGGCAGTATTTCTTAACCGTATAACGCGCGGCAAACTTAAGCCTGCACATATAACTGCTCTGTCTATTCTGGGACACATTCCTGTCGCTTGGGCACTTGTGACGTCACGACCGATACTTGCAGCTGTTCTGTTAGCCTTTTTCTCGCTGATGGACGCACTAGATGGTGCGCTTGCCAGGGAACAAGGCAGTGCATCATTATCCGGAATGTACTTTGACGCAGTCAGCGACAGGGTAAAAGAAGTAATTGTCTTGAGCGCGTTAGCCGTATTTGCATCTAACCACATAGATGCTGTCATCACATGGCAAATTGTTACGGTTGTTGGGACTTCCCTGCTTGTTAGTTACACAAAAGCCAAGGGAGAAATGGCGCTTGCGGGCGAAAAAATTGACCCTCAGAAACTGAACAGAATATTTGGTGGCGGCCTTGCTTCATACGAAATACGGGTAGTTGTTTTAGTTGTTGGTCTGCTGTTCGGCTGGACGGCTTATGTACTTCCGCTTTTGCTAGCCGCAAACTCAATTACTATTGTAGCTCGCTTCCTAAAAGTAGCAAAATATTTACAGGAACTTGATGTACAGAACAGCAAAAAACGAGTCGTTAAAGTATGATTCGAATAGACCTGCATACGCATTCCGAAGCATCTCCTGACGGCGGAATTACACCCGAGGAATACGCAAAATTATTAGAAAGTGAGACTCTGGATGTCATTGCAATAACAGACCACGACAGAATTGACTTTGCGCTAGGGCTGCAGAAAGCATTGGGAGCAGAGTATATTATAGTCGGAGAAGAAATTAGCGCACTAGAGGGTGAAATTGTAGGCCTATATCTAACTACAAAAGTAGAGCCTGGACAGAGTGCTGCCGAAACAATTAAGGCAATACATGCTCAAAATGGACTAGTATATATCCCGCACCCATTCGAAAAGGTTCGTAAAGGTATCCAGGCAGAAGTGCTGCAGCACCTAATAGAGGACGTTGATATTTTAGAAGTGTTTAACGGCCGAGCCCTAACCAAAAAACATGGAGTAGAATCGTCTACCTGGGCAACGAAACACAAAATTGCCGCCGCTGCCAGCAGTGATGCCCATGGACTTAAAGGTATTGGGAAAACATACACTATGTTGACTAATCGTCCCACAAAAGACAGCCTAGTCTTTGAATTACAAAACGCAACTTTTGCTCATAGTAGGCCGCCATTTTTGTCATTTTTATACCCTAAATACAATAGACTGAAACAAAAATTCAGAGGGACAAACTAGTGGACAGTATCCTATTTGCGCTCTGGTTTTTTGCACCTGTCGGAGTGGCGAATGCTTCGCCGGTATTCGCAAACCAGGTTCCTATTTTACAAAAGTTAGGCATGCCACTCGACGGTGGACGAACATTTCGCGGAAAGCGCATTTTCGGTGACCACAAAACAGTTCGTGGTCTACTGGCCGGCACACTATTTGGCTTCCTAACTACTGCGCTTCAGATGTTTTTGTTTAATAATTTCTCGTTTTTCGAAAACCTAGCTGGCTCAGTCGATTACAGCAGTCCTGCCGTGCTACTCATGGGAGCTGCTCTAGGATTTGGAGCGCTGACGGGCGACGCGATAAAAAGTTTCTTCAAACGACAATTTTCAGTGCCTTCCGGCCAAAGCTGGTTCCCATTCGACCAAATTGACTACATCGTTGGAGCTATATTGTTTAGCCTGCCATTTGTTACGTTGGGCGCTAAAGACTATCTAGTAATAACAATCGTCTGGTTCTTGATTCACCCTGTAGCTACTGTTGTCGGTTGGTTGTTGAAGCTAAAAGATAGCCCGATTTAGTATTAATCTCAGGCGTGTTTATAAATATAGGTACCGTACGAATCTATTGACTGCAATAAATCGCGGTATGCTTCGATATGTTTCTCGAGCTCATCCTGGTCTGCCGCAGTAACATTGTGCACGACAAATGGTTTATAGACATCCATGCCACAAAAAGCTAGAGTGCCGTGCGTTAAACCATACAAATGTTGCTCAACTGTGGCGCCGTGCATACCTTCCGCAGAGTAAAACGAACCCGGGTCTCCAACAGATACTGTAACAAGAACTCGTTTTCCTTTGAGCAATCCTTCTGAATAGCGATTGTCTGCATTCCAGGCAAAGCCCATCGCAAGCACACGTTCAAACCAGCCTTTAAGTATTGCGGGTGGTCCTCCCCACCAGAGGGGAAAGTGAATAATTATTATGTCTGCATCGGATATTTTCTTCATTTCTCCGTCTACATCTGGGCTAAAACCTTCACCGGTATTTACAGCTCTCTGCTGTTCAAACATGTAATTAGCATGCGTACCAGAACTTGTTTTGAAATCAATACTAGATGCTACTGGATTGAACTGTTGGGCATACAAATCACTAACTACGATTTTATGCTGGGCACGCTCTAATACACCCAGTGCGGTGTTGTGGAGTGCTGCAACATACGATTTAGGATCGTCGTGAGCTGAAACAACTAAAATGTTCATGGTTATAAGTATAGCTAGCAAATTAGCAATTGGCTATTAACAATTAGCAATAAATTAATCCATTATCAATTAGCTATGTAGCTACCAGAGACTCTAAGTAGCTGCATGGCTAATCGTCAATTGCTAATTGCGCTTTGTTATCTACACACTAAGCGGTGAGAACGATTTTTTGTTCACTTTTAGACGCAAGCTATCGATTTTCCATCGTCCAGCTACTTTTTTGAATTCATACTCATAAGTACCGTTCATTTTGAAAACGTGTCTTTGGCCGTCTTTCATAGTGTAGTAACGTGCTTCCACTTCAGACTCTGCGCTGACTTCTTTTTTACCAGTTCGTTCAATTGTCATAGCACCTAGTGTGTGACGGGCGCTGTAATACAGGTCCCTAATCATTCGTCTCCAACCATAGGTGACGTTTGTTGCTGGCTTAATTCCTGGCTTTTCTTTATTGAACACCTCTTCATCTATATATGGTGTCTCGGTAAATAGCTGTTCTAATTTTTGCCACTGTCCTTGGTCACGATATTCCATGACTTGCTCGATTAGCTCGCGGATGTGGGCGTTAACTGCTGCTGAATACATATAATTGGTTACCCTCCTACTGTTATCCTCTCATTCATTGAGAGATTCTAAAAATTTAACGATTTTTCGATTACTTACGGATATTTTCCGATCAGTCATGAAATGATACATCAGTCCATATAAATTAGCAATACCTACCCCTTGAGTGCTAATTACAGCTTCTCATATCTGTTAGAATATAGATTATGACGATTAAAATTATCTCTGTTGGCAACAAATCATCACCTGGAGTACAGGCTATTATTACCGACTACACCCGCCGTATGCCCCGTAATATTTCTGTTACCTGGATAATCCAAAAACATTCGGACGGTGATGTAAAATCTAGTAAACAACAAGAGTCTGAGAACATCCTGAGAGCGATTGACCCTAAAGATTTCGTCGTATTATTAGATGAAACCGGCAAACAGTTTAGCTCAGAAGACTTCTCTAGCACGATATTTTCAGCCAATTCCGACTTAGTATTTGTTATTGGAGGAGCGTATGGTGTCACAGAAGCAGTTTTTGAGCGTGCACAAATTGTTTGGTCGCTCTCTATGCTGGTGTTCCCGCACCAACTAGTCCGAATACTGCTTAGCGAACAGATATACAGGGCCTATACGATTAGCATCGGCCATCCCTACCACCACTCTTAGATGCTATTTTTCCTTGATTGCCTGAAGTAACTCTGCTGGGTTATGGACAAGTGTGTCTGGTATAACTTTTTCAAATCCCTCTGTACCGGCAATCCCCCAGGAAACACCAATTGATTGCACGCCTGCTTTGCGACTTGCTGTCACGTCTCTAGGTTCATCACCTACGTAGATAATTTGACTGGCTTCTAGTCCAAATCTTTTGATTATCCTTCTGAGAGCCTTGTCTTTACCAAAAATGGTTTTTTCTGAGACAACAAAATCAAATGCTGGAAAACCGTGCTTCAGGAAGAAAGCGTTAACCAGAGGTGCCTGGTTTGATGTCAAAACACCTATAGAAAAACTCTGTTTTTGTAGCTCATGTAGCATCTCTACTATCCCATCGTATGGTTTGACCTCATCCATGCGACTATGCATTTCCCTGCTGAGTAAAAGTAGTATTCTGGGCAATCTTCTGGCTTTTATATTTTTAGCCTTCATAGCTTTTGCATAACTCAATCGTCTAAGATTAGGGATTTCTTCCCAGGTAACAGGAGAGTAGCCGAACTGCTCGGCATGCTCATTGTATAGATTGAAAATCAAATCAACACTATTAGCTAGTGTTCCATCGAAATCAAAGATAATTGTTTTTCGTTCGCTCATCTATATAAACAGTTTACAGTAATGATTAGGCAGTTAACAGTAGCCTCTAGGAACAAATTAACAATGAACTATTCGCGATTTACAATACATTAGCAATTGACGATTGGCCAAGTAGCTACACTATCGCCTATAGCCAAGCGTAGCGTCTCTCAGTTACTGCATTGCTCGCTACAAATCGCTAATTAGGGCTATGGCTTCTAAAGCAGTTGGCTGTATGGTCGTTCACTAGTCCAGTGGCTTGCATGTGGGCGTACATAATCGTAGAGCCCACGAAACTCATTCCTCGTCGCTTCAAATCTTTGCTTAGTTCGTCGGATTCTTTGGATGTTGCTGGAACTTGGCTTATATTTTGCCAGTTATTCTGCACAGTCTTACCGCCAACAAACCCCCATATGTAATTTGAGAACGAGCCAAACTCTTTTTGTATTTCCAAGAATACTTGAGCGTTTTTAACAGCAGCTTTTACTTTTAGTCTATTTCTAATAATGCCGCTGTCCTGCAGGGCATTATCAATATCCTTCTGGCTCATTTTCGCAACAAGTTTAGGGTCAAAATTATGGAAAACGCGTCTATAGCCTTCTCTTCTTTTCAGTATAGTAATCCAACTAAGTCCGGCTTGAGCGCTCTCTAGAGTCAGAAACTCAAACTGAGTTTTATCACTGCTTCTTTCCAGAGCAGAAAGTTCAGATTCAGATACTACTTCAGTCAATTCAGAATAATTTTTATCAGAGCGAGACATACCCGTAGGTACGTCGAGTGATGAAAAAATTATTCTGGACGGCTGAATAGTTTCTGGGCTGGGCTTTTCTGTTTTGGAAGGAAGCCCAACCGGGACACCCCACTCCGTGTCATGATATGAAATATAAAGAGGGTCGGCACTGACCCACGCACAACGACTAGGACTTTTTGCGCTCACTTGCACCTACTAGTCCCGGGTTATCCACGGCGGCTTGCACGACCTTTTTGAATGTATCTAAATTTAAATCTTCAATCTTTTTAAATCTAATGCAGCTTTTTCCAACACTAACTTTTCCTAGTTCATCTTTATACTTTTCCGCAATATACTGACCGTCTTCAATCGCACAGACATAGACACTCACATAATTCTTCTGGCTTGCCATTGAAATAATTGGCCACTGTATTTGCTCGTTCTTATAATTTGTATAGGAAAAAGACCCATAGCCAGGCATATTATATGCAAAATAATCTTTGAGTTGCGGGGCGGTGTTGCGGATAATTTTGTCTAGTTTCTCTAGAATATTACGGCGTTCGTCAGGTAGCATAGCAAGGTATTCTTGCGTGTTTTTTGCATTAGTAGATTTGAACATATTCATATATTAAACTTGAGGCCTGTGAGTAGTCCCCGATTTTTTACTGACTTCATTTGCCGTAATCATCGCGTTACGTAACTGTTCGGAAATGTCGTTCATTCCCGCTGGGCTATGTGGAATCATGATAGTGTTGCTGTTAGAACTTAGGCCTACGTCTTTCAACGTGTCAAAATACTGAGTCATAAGTACTAGATTCATGACATCTTGCGCACTAGTTCCTTCAACACTTGTTTTGAACTCGTTAACACTGGCCCGCAAGCCATTAACAATCGCTGTTCTCTGGTCAGCGATACCTTTTCCTTGTAGAGCTTTGCTCTCTGCTTCGGCTTCTGCCGCTTTGACTACGCGGATTTTGTCTGCTTCCGCTTGTTCAACGGCAGCTACACGTAGACGTTGTGCGGCATTAATTTCATTCATACTTGCTTTAACCTTTGCGTCTGGGTCGATGTCAGTCACAAGAGCTTTCAAAATACCGTAACCAAAATCGTCCATAATCTGTTCTAGTTCTAGCTTTACAGCCTGTGCGATATCATCTTTGGTTTCAAAAACATTGTCGAGGATAATGTTTGGTACTCGAGCACGAACAACATCGTAGACATAACTTGTAATCTGCGCTTCGGCATTTTGCAGTTTGTAAAATGCATCAACAACTTTTTCTGGTATGACAAAATATTGAACGCTGACGATGACAAATACGAATACGTTATCCTTGGTCTTAGTTTCGACCCGTACATCTAGCGCTTGCACACGTAGACTCAGTCGACCAGCTACTCTGTCAATTAGCGGAATTTTGAAGTTTAAACCAGCACTTGCGATACGCTTAAATTTACCAAACCGTTCAACGATTGCTGCCGTCTGCTGTCTAACTGTGAATAGACCAGTTAACAAAAACAGGACAACGATAATTACAACTACGTACATCACTGAGACCTCCTACTTATACATTTAGTATACGCTAAACTTTGTCTAAGAAGTTAGGGCTTAATCAAAAAAGTCCCAAAATGGGACTCTTTTGATTGGCGGAGGAGGAGGGATTCGAACCCTCGAGACCCTTTCGGGCCTGGCGGTTTTCAAGACCACTGCACTAAACCACTATGCGACCCCTCCAATGCACTGGATGATTATAACAGAGATGAGGCCACGATTCTATAAATTCTGTAAGCCAAAAGGCTACTTGTAGCCTTCCGCCTGAATCTCGAACATTTCTTTGTATAGACCTTTGTGTTTCAACAGTTCTTCGTGTGAGCCATACTCAGTTATCGTTCCGCCCTCCATCACAATAATCGCATCAGCTTTGCGAACCGTGCTAAATCTATGGCTCACAATTATTGTTGTGCGTCCTGCATGCTCTTTATAGATATTGTTGAATATTTCAAATTCTGCCTTTGCGTCAATAGCACTTGTCGGTTCATCAAGAATCATCACATCACCACCGCGAAGTAATGCTCGCGCAACACCAATCCGCTGCAATTGCCCACCAGATAGATTTGTTCCGTCTTTGAATGACGTATCAAGCCGTTGATTTGTTTTGTTCGGAAGTTTTTCAACAAAATCCCAGGCACCAGAAAGTTCCAAAGATTTTTTTATGTCTTTGTCCACTACTTGGTCCAGACCGAAGGATATGTTGTCTTCTATTGTTAGGTGCGAAGCAATCAGAAAATCCTGGCTCAAGTTACTAAGCGCGGCGTAATAACTCTTCATTTCCACGTCAGCAATATCAGTACCGTTCACCGTGATGGTTCCACTAGTCGGCAAGTACTGTCTAAGTAGCAGTTTCAGAAGTGTTGATTTACCTGCTCCGTTTTCACCAACAAGCGCAAGTTTGCTACCCGGCACAATCTGGAATGATATATCGTGCAAGATTTGCTCTTTTGAACTCGGGTATGTAAAGCTGACGTCTTTAAACTCTATTGTCAGCGGCCTCGATACTTTTATATTGCCGTTCGGTATCGATGGCTTTGCATTCATAATATCTGCGAAATTACCCACATTGATGAACATCTCGTCGAGCTGTTCAAATGAGCCAGCGACTGCCCCGGCAGAATTGATTGCCTGCTCCAGTAGCCCTCTCATGAATAGGAACTGCTCTAACCCAAGACTCCCGGACGCGAGCAGGCGAAAAAAATATACTAGTGAACCAAAATACAGTAACGGCTCTGACAAATCAGACAATATTTTTAGCCGAGCACTTCTCTTCTCTAGATCAAAATACTGCGTATCCATGGATTCTTTGTTTTTCTTCCAGTGACTCAACAAGTTACCAAAGCCGTTTATCAGTCGTATTTCTGGCATTGTCTGGGGATCCACAAGTAACCACCGAGTTCTGTAGGTAATGCGCTCAAGCGGCTCAACGTCTTTGTATACCTTTTCTTGCATCCTATTTTGCTTGAATCTGACTAGCGAACTTGGGACAGTTAATACGACAATCGCCACGCCGACTAGAGGTGAAACAATTATAATTGCCGCCATTGCGCCTACAAACCTGACAAGTGACGAGATTAACCAAGACAGCTGATCCATGGTCCTCTGCATACTATTTAGGCCGTCGGTTGCTCGACCGAGCCTAGTGTTGAAATCTTCGTCCTCAAACTGTTCTTGGTTCAGCGAATACATTTTCTGCATCAGCATTTCATTAAATCTCAATTCAACTTTTTGACGGTAACGTGCTTCGAATAAATAGCTAGATAATGTCATGGCTTTCATGAATATTTCGACAACCAATAGAACGGCTAGCCATGTATAGACTTCCCCCGAAGTCCCTTGGGCGAATGCTACCTTTGTGATTGAACTTATTAGTTGGGCTGTGATGTAGACAACCGCAAGAGATGACAGGCCTTCGTAAATAGAGTAGATAATTTTCCACGCAAAAAATAAACGTGAAACAGCAAGCTGTTCCTTGAGTAACCACCAGATGAGTTTAATTCTTTTTTTCATAAAAACTACTTGGCGGAAGATGTGGGATTTGAACCCACGATGGAGTTGCCCCCAAACCGCCTTTCCAAGACGGCGCCATAGACCACTAGGCGAATCTTCCAAAACTAGCTTCTATCAAAACATTATAAGAGATTCGGTCACGTTCCGCGACCCCCGAACTTCATTATTGGCAACAAGTTGCCACCCCAAAGATTCGTTTCCTAGCTGCCACTGTCAGCTTTCACCTGCGATAGTATTGCTACCATACACGCTTTCCAAGCGTGCTCCTTCAACTACTCGGACACCTCTCCTCCTCAACATAGATTAACAAGAATATACGCAATCAACCAAAACAAGTTTGAGTTGAATGCGTATAATCTTCAAATCATGTCTCGTCTCAAATTCAAGAATCTTCTCTTAAATTTGTTTTCACTACAAAAGTAATATTTTATCGCTTCTTATGCTTGTATAACGTCACTCAACAGATGTAGAATAGTACCAATGCCCATAATAGAAATCGAAGAATTATCCAAGCTCTACGGCTTCGGGGATGCAACTACTGTTGCGCTCGACGAAGTCAGTCTAAGCATAGAGAAGGGTGAGTTCATTGCAGTTATGGGGCCAAGTGGCTCCGGCAAAACTACACTCATGAACATCCTAGGACTCCTAGACAGGCCTACTCACGGCTCATATACATTGAATGGCAAAGATATTTCTAGACTATCAAAAAACCGCCAGGCAAAAGTAAGACGCGATAACATTGGTTTCATTTTTCAGTCATTCAACTTGCTGCCAAAACTAACAATTCTAGAAAATGTTGCTCTGCCTCTAGCCTACAAAGGAACTCGCCAAACAAAACGACTTAAAGCTGCCGCTAGAGTCTTGGAGCAAGTCGGATTGTCAGACAGGGATTCATACCTACCGGGCCAACTATCAGGTGGCCAGTTACAAAGAGCGGCAATCGCTAGAGCGCTGGTTAACAACCCGAGCATAATTATTGCCGACGAACCAACGGGTAACCTTGATAGTGTTTCCGCACGAGTCGTCATGGAACTATTGAGTGAAGTGCATAAACTCGGCAACACGGTACTAATGGTCACGCATAACCCTTCCCTAACTAGATACGCGGACCGAATTATCTACATGCTAGATGGAAGTATCGTCTACGATGAGGCGAGTGCAGTTGGTGAAATACCAGGGAGAGTGCAGAAAGCAATAACTGCTCTTAGGCTTTCTGATGACGATGATAAGCTAGCAACTGTTAGTGCAATGATGGAAACCATCCCAGATACAAGTAAAACTCCCGACGCAGAAGACCCGAAGAAGAAGCGCAAAACAATCAAACAGAAGCGAAAAGCCCGAAAGCAAAAGAAGGCCAAGAGATGATTTCTGAATACTTCAAAATGGCACTCCAATCTATCCGTGGTGCCCGATTTCGTAGCGGACTAACAATGTTTGGAATCATTGTTGGTGTCAGTTCTGTAGTTACAATTGTGTCTCTCGGCGAAGGCGTTAGACAGCAAATTACAGCACAGGCAGGCAAAGTTGGCGACTCACTAATAGTTGTTAGGCCCGGCAAGAAAACTGAGGCTCGCGCTATAAGTTTTGACTCACTTCGTAACTTTACTGGGGGAGCTGGAAGTCTCAGCGAAAAGGATTGGCAAAGCACAGAAAAAGTCCCCGGAGTCATGTCTGTTGCCCCGGTTGGAACAATTAGTGGTATCGCTACCTACGAGAAAAGAGAATACACAGGTTCAATTATTGCTAGTACGGCAAATCTACCAGTTTTCCTAAACCAAGACATAGAATTTGGTCAGTTCTTCACGGCTGCAGATTCCAGCAAAAAGGTAGCAGTTATAGGACGTGATGTTGCCGAGAGACTATTCGAAGAGAACGTGCCAATTGGGAAAAAACTTACCATCCGCGGAGTCGATTATGTTGTTGGTGGGGTTTTTGAACAGCAAAATTCAGGAACTTTTGCGGCCATAAACGTAAATAGTGCGATAGTTCTACCTTATGAGTCCGCCAAAGAAATCAGTACTTCGATTCAGATTCTACAGCTTTTTGTTGAATCTAAGTCCCCAGAATCAGTCGCTAAAGTATCTAGCGATATCCGCAGCACATTGAAAGGCAACCACGCAGGCCAAGAAGATTTTGCGGTACTCGAGAAGGAAGAAGCGCTAGAGGCAACAAATGAAGTATTCTACCAACTAACAGTATTTATTGCTGGCGTGGCCTTCATATCGTTTATCGTTGGCGGAATAGGTATTATGAATATAATGTTTGCCACAGTCAGTGAACGCACCAGAGAAATCGGCATCAGGAAAGCTGTTGGTGCAACAAACCGCCAGATACTCGGGCAATTCGTCATGGAAGCAGTCGTATTAAGCCTTGCAGGAGGCGTGCTTGGAATATTAGTGTCTATATTAGCAAACGGAATTGTTAGGGTTACAACAGATTTACAGCCCGTAACAACACCTTCTGTCGTTCTGGTTGTCTTCGGACTTTCTGCGATAACTGGAATTATCTCTGGATTTCTACCGGCCGCACAGGCAGCTCGCAAAGACCCGATTACTGCCCTACGCTAATCCTAGGTTATAATTATGGCAATGCAATCACTTCGGAAACTAAACGCCTTTTTATCATTCATCGTCATTGTGTTGGGGATATACATTGCGGTTTCACCGTTTTTGCCTCAAATTGAATATTGGTTTAGGGATAAATCCCCAGAATACACCGCGCCATACGGTGGAAATTTAGCTAAATCTGTCGGCAGTTCGACGGACAACTTAGCGCCAGCGGAAAACCGCTTAGTTATCCCTAGCATTGGGGTAAACGAACCTATCCTGGAAAGCACCAACATCGGTGTAATCACGAATGGTGGCACCTGGAGGCGTCCTAGTAGCGCCAATCCGACGAATAACAATAACACTGTAATTGTTGGACATCGCTTCTATGGCAACAATGTTTCGACCTTCTATAATCTTGATAAAGTTAAAGTTGGGCAGTTACTGGCCGTATATTGGGAAGGTCAAGAATTCCTTTATGAGGTAGTTGAGACAAAAGTTGTTGACGCGTCCGCCGTAGATATTGAGGCTCCGACGACCGAAAGACGACTAACACTCTACACTTGCACACCAATATGGACTGCCAAAAATCGTCTAGTTGTTATAGCAAAACCAGTGGATTTGAAGAATGAAGATAGAAGATTGGAGATTGGAGAATAGGATGAGAAAATTTCGAGGTTTTCAGCTGAAAGAATGGCATAGAACAGTAATTCTAGTGATACTTTTGGCCTTTGCCGTGGGCTTTATCTTCTGGACCAAAAATCAATACAGCGCGAACTTTACAGAAAGCTTCTAGAGAAACTTACTCGTCGAGAGCCTTTTTCATTTTTTCTATTAGGTCTACTGGTGTCGGGTTTAGGCCGTTTAATAGTGCTGTGTAGAGGCTAACGAAATCACCAAAAGCAACACAGTACAGTAAATGCTCTAGTGGGCTATCGCCTTTTGCTTCAACTACATGCGGATGCGGGCGATTACCGGACAAGAGACGCTCTGTAACAAGAAAACGTTTCTGCACTCGCTCGTGTTCAAATGTACTACGTAAATCAATCACGCTATATGGTTTGTCTACTGGATGTGATGTCCAGCCTAGGAATTCATTGTGAGAAAATTCAGGTATTTCGTTGCACCAGGCGACGTTTTTAGCATTTTCATTGAAGCTAATTTTCCATTTATAAGCCGCCGGAAACATCTTAGGACCGGCATAAATTACCGGTGATGTACCGGCAATTTCTAGGGCGAGTTGTTTTGCAGGGTTTTTGTCGGTTGGCACATCGGATAGCCAATTTGCAATTTCTGCTTTCAAAAACTGCGACGTTTCGTGTAGTGTTTTTTCTGCGTTTTCAGCATTAAGCAAACCTGCCTTCTCTAGAATTGTAACTAGTGACTTGAGACCATTCAGCGCTCCGAATCTAGGCTGTGAAGCTTTGGGTAGAAGTGCGATCGGGTAGCCTTTTGATTCCGCAATTTCGACTAGTTTTCCGCCACTAGCTGCAACAACGATGAATGCTCCGGCCTTTTCACCTGCATCTAGCGCCGATAATGTTTCTTCTGTGTTGCCGGAATAGCTAGATATGACTAATAGTGTTTTACCAGATATATAGGCGGGTGCACCGTAACGTCGCCACACCTCAAAAGGTACTTTATAGCCAGGCCACGTCAAGCTAAGTAGCGCCCAAAGCGCCGAGCCCCCCATGCCGGCAAACACGATGTTTTCTGCTTTAAAGTCCATTTCTGGCAGTTCGTAAACTGTTTCCAGTTGTTGCCACTGCTTTGCAGCAATCCCCAGCGCATCATCAGCGTCTTTGGTGTGTATATATTTCAAATCGTCCAGCATATGGATTAGTATATAGAAGCTTGTAGCTAGTATCTAGTGGGGTCAGCACAAACAGACTACTTCTTTTATACTTCTTATGCTAAAATTGAGTTAATTTAAAATTTCGTATTTCAAATTTATGAGTCATACGAATCGGGGGGTGAATAATATGTTCGGTGCAAATGATGATAATCAACAATCAAATGATGACCCAGTAATGCTGGATAACGTGAAGCAGCTAGCTAACGACCCTTCGGCTTATCAGTCGACCCAGCCGCAACAGACGACGACTCCACCACAATTCATGACAAGTACTCCACAAACACCCGCGCCTCAGATGCCAGCAGAACCGATGCAACAAACACCAACTCAGCCGATAGCCGACGATGATGCTCAGAGTCCACACACGCCGATAGCAGAGCCAGCACAGGGCTTTTCAAGTAGTCCTATGCCGGAACCTCCGGTCGGCTACGAACCAACATCAGACGACCAAACAGTCGTCGATGACCAGATGATTATGTCACCGCTCCCGCCAATTAACACTGAGCACCTTGCAGGGATGAAGCAACAGGCTCTAGAACACCTTGAGCCTCTTATTGGACACCTTGATCAGAGTCCAGAGGAATCATTCAAAACAACAATGATGATGATTCAGGCGAACGACAACCATACCTTGCTAGAACAGGCTCTAGAGCAAGCCAAGAAAATTGAAGACGACAAAGAACGCGCCAATGCAATGCTCGATATCATCAACGAGATAAACTACTTCTCCCAAAACACCAGCAACAACTGACCTGTTTCCTGACTTTGTCAGTAATCCGTCAGTTTCTTGCCTAATTTCACTTTTAATCGTTACGTTACTCAGGTCACCGTATTATAGATACGGCTTCTTCCGTTACGCCGATTAAAAGTGAAATTAGTCTAAGTGCTGATGTTTTGGTTAAAAATACAAAAGTCTAGGGCAACTTAGATGTTTTTAATCATGTGTCTACGAGACACGAGGTAGCCGGTTATTGCCAAAACTACGGGTAGTGCTAGCAAAACTTCACCTGCGCCTGTATTTGGTATTTCGCTCTCTGAATCTGAACCAGTTTCTGTAACACGGTCGGTATTTGGTGTGGATGTACTTGCTGCTTCGTCAGATACAACACCAGCATTTTCTGTAGCATCATCAGCAGAATTGTCTGAATCACTTTTGTTACCCCGGCCTACAACGTCACCATCTAAAGTCGGTAAATCTATACCGTCATTGTTAGTAGCGTCTGAGGTAGTTGTAGTTTTCGAATCATTATCTGTTAGGGTGCGGTACAACCATCGTCCGCCGAAAAACAACAAAGCTATAACAGCTAGGGTAATAAACAAACTAACAAAAGCCATCAACCACGCTTTTCCAGTACGTGTTTTTCTATTCTCTTGGTTTGCGTAATATTCTTCCAGCTCAGCAATCGTCGTCTTATTATTTCGCTTAAATAGCCTCGACATAATAGTCTAAATCTCCTAGTCCACCCAGTTATCTAGTACTATAATACGACAATTACTCTTTTTTTGCAAGTTTTATCTTTGGGTGATCTATTTCCGGCGTAGTTTGGAATTTAAAGCTGATAATGTTTCTTGCAGTAGCTCTTCTGGATGCTTTGGAGGATTACCAAAATGACTTGGGTCATAACCCACTACTTCTGCATTAACGCCGTATTTCATGAGTTCGGTTACCGCATCTGCACCTTGGAATGGCTTAAAGTGTGCGTTCGTAACCGGAATGACTGTGCTATCTGGTTCAAGTTGTGCAACTCGAGCTAACATATCATAAGTATCGGCTGTATTCGCACGAGGCCTTCTAGTACCATCATGACGAAACCTATCTTCTGTAAGCATAGGGGCTGAAAGTACAAAAACATTTCCATATTCTTCAGACTCGCTATGAGATATTTTCCATCCAGCTTCAAACCCAGCAGGAACTATGTCGTCATATCCCTGAAATTCTTCATTTGGATCAAATTTTATACCGAATACGACTTCAGCAGCGCGTAGCATTAACTCATACTCGTCACTTGTACCGACAGCGTACTCTCCGCCGCGCTTCCGTTCTGCATCATTAACGGGTCTACTACTTCCTAGTAAAACGATTGTTTTAGTTTGCAATGTCCCTTGGTCTAATAATTCCTTGGCGTATGTTGCACGATCTAATGGCGATTTACCGGCACCTCCTAATATAACGACTGCATCTGCTTTTGGGTCAGACGGGATGGTATCGCCAACTAGTCCAAATTTTTTGCAAGACCTGTGATTCGTTCTCCAAAAACATCTGGTTGAGGCAAATCTTCCCGTTCTGTTCGTTCGCCTCCGGGTATTCTAAAGTCAAAGGCTCTTCGTATTGCTGCTGTCATCGAATCTACATCGCCTAATTCATACCCAGCATATTCACCAAAACGAGCCACGGATATATCACCGATGAGAGACTGTATTTCACCATCATTTGCTATACTCTCAAGATTAAAAGTATCTGGAGCAGTTGAGGCCAATACTTCTATATTTGTTACGTTTCTCATTCATTATATATTAGCATAATATGGGTATAATGTCAATTTTTGTATCCGTTGTAACGTTACATCATCCCCATGCCGCCGGGCATTTGAGCTGGAGATGAGTCTTCCTTCTGAGGCACATCAACAATCAAAGCGCCCATTGTCATGCTAGTTCCGGCAATCGATACGGCATTCTGAACAGCTTGCTTAGTCACTAATACTGGGTCAACGATTCCAGCTTTTTTCATATCAACCAATTTGTCGGGGCTATTAACATCTACACCCTGCCCCGGTTTGCCAGATTTTACTTTCGGCAACCATTCGTCGGCGTTTAAGCCTGAGTTTTCCATCAAAATCCTAAATGGTTTTTCAAGCGACCTTGCGAGTAATTGAGCGCCCGCATTCTCTGTTTCGTCTTTAAGCGGACTCACATCAACTGCCAAGTTCACAAGCGTTACGCCTCCACCGGCAACAATTCCCTCGTCCATGGCAGCCTTAACGGCCGCAACAGCGTCGTCAACTCGGTATTTCTTCTCTTCTATTTCAGTCTCGGATGCTCCACCGACTTTGATAACGGCGACTTTACCAGATAGAGCTGCACGTCGTTTTTCTAGCTCTGTCTTGTCGTATTCCGATGTAGATAATTTAATCTGTGCATTAATCTGGGCAATCCTAGCTTTAATCTCTACGGCGCGGCCAGCACCCTCGACAATTGTAGTATCGTCTTTGGTCACAATAATTTTGCGTGCAGAACCAATGAAACTTCCGTCAACAGATTCAAAACTATGACCTTGTTCTTCAGAAATTACTGTAGCGCCGGTCAAAATTGCAATATCTTGCAGTACATCTTTGCGTCTATCACCGAATGACGGTGCCTTGATGGCAACTGTATTAAATACACCTTTTAGTCTGTTCAACACCAACATAGTTAGCGCTTCACCCTCTACATCCTCTGCAATCAACACTAGCTCCTTTTTACCAGCTTGGGCTAGTTGCTCCAATACAGGTGCAATTTCAGAGATATTGGTGATTTTTTTGTCCGTGACTATCACTGCCGGCTTAGAAAATGATACTTCCATCCGCGCTGTATCAGTCACCATATACGGGCTGACAAATCCGCGGTCAAATGTGAATCCCTCTACAATTTCTTGTTCTAGATGTAGTCCTTGGCCTTCTTCTACGGTCACGACGCCGTCTTTTCCTACCGCATCCATGACGTCCGCAATAAGTGCGCCGATTTCTTTGTCGCCAGCACTAATAGTTGCGACCTCGGCGATTCGCTCTTTTTTGCCGGCTATGTCTTCTGCCATGCCCTCAAGTTTTGCGATTACATCGCTAGCCGCCTGCTCAAGACCTTTTCTGAGTAGCATTGGGTTATGTCCAGCAGCAATCAGACGATTTGCTTCGTTCAAAATATGGTAGGTTAGTACAGTTACAGTCGTTGTTCCATCACCAGCGACATCGTTCATTTTGCTAGCTGCCTGCTTGATTAGCTCTGCTCCGACTTTGTAGCCCAATGTTTCGTCATCAACATCGGCAATATCCAGACCTTTTGCAACCGTTACACCATCGTGAGTAACCGTTGGGCTGCCGTATGCCTTGCTAATAACAACGTTGCGGCCTTTCGGTCCCATAGTGGTTTTGACTGCATTGTATAAAATTTCTGCCCCGCCGAGCACTCGACGCCTTGCGTCCTCGTCATAAAATACTTTTTTACTCATACTATCTACTCCTTACGGCTTTAAATTACAAATCCGAATTCCGAATGTTTAAAACCTTAAAATTTAGTGCTTTGTGCTTGTTTCGTATTTGGTGCTTCATATTTCGTGCTTACTTGATAACAGCGAAGATGTTATCAAGTTTGATTAGCATATACTCAGCACCTTCGATTTTTATATCTGTGTTGCTGTAACCACCAAATATAATTTTGTCTCCGGCTTTCACATCTTTAACTAGTGGACCAACAGCAACAACGGTTGCAATTTTTGGCTTTTCCCCAGCGTTATCTGGCAGAAATAATCCACTGGCTGTTTTAGTTTGCGCTGCTTCTTGGGTAGCGACTACGTAGTCAGCAAGAGGCTGTAGAGGAACTTTTGACATATAACTCCTTATACGCGCAAAGATTTTGAGAGCGCTCATTAGCTCTGATACTGCGACAATTTTACTAACCGTATATGAATACGCTTACCTAAAATGTGCTCGTCTCAGGGCAAATGACCCTTGGCTCAAAAATCATTGCTTAATTTATCAAGACATTTTAATTATCGGGATTTTCTACAAATCTCAACTAAAAGTAGGAACGGGAATTCTCGCAGAAGTATCCCCGTTTCTAGCACTCATAATACATGAGTGCTAGAACATCGGTCAAGCCCTGTTAAATAATTTAACCCCAATTACGAAATACAACCCATCTGGTAGCCAAGTAGTGCTCGTATGTAGTGCACAAAGTACCCTTTAACACTTCTTGGGAACGAAGTAACCA
>JAYSZA010000021.1:0-4201 GCA_043727115.1 Candidatus Saccharimonadota bacterium | reverse complement strand
CGGGACTCCCTTTGGTCGGTCACGCTAATGCCACACCTAACTGCGGGTGTCATCAGCTTTGACAGTCCTCGCTATAATCTCTTCATTTACTTAGTTTTCATAATGTGTTTTCAATCGATGGAGTTGGGCTGCAAGGGCTACCTAGTTTTTGATACGGAATTTGCGCCAAATTAAGCCATCGAGTAATAAATGGCTAAAATATCCGGCCACGGCCGCGCCGTAGTAGACTGTAGAAATTGGTAATACTGCGTCGTTATATATGTAGGGCAAAACTAGAATCGGTAATGGTATGACAAACATCGACCATTTTTTATGTCTCCAACTACGCCTAGTTCTTCACGTAGTTATAAAAAGCTTCCCATGCGCCGGAAGAGTTTTTGAAAATATTTATTCCGAGTTTTGTGTCGTTAATACTCAAATCCTCCGGTGCCACGTGTAGCCTCTCCGCCTTTTGCCGCCAAGTACCCAAGAAATCACTAGGATCTTTCTCTGCGCCTGCTGGCAGTTGACCGTTGATGATTGTTGCCAGGGTTTTTCTGGCTAGTTTTTCATCGTCTTTTGGTAGTCCACTCAGTTTTTCTGCAATATTATCGCCTGGCATTATGGTTATATAACTGGCCCAATAACCCTTGCCTTTCGGGCGCTCGGTTCTGGCGAGTAAAAAGCGCATACAGTTGTTTTTGTCGTAGACTGATTTTTGTTCTAGCTGTGTTCTGCCCTTTTGCTTTTCTAGCGGCGGCATTAATTCTATGACTTTGGCGAAGCTATTTTTGATAACTTTTTCTGCATACTTGATCGTATTCAAGTAGTCGAATTGCACCGCAGCAAAATAATATTCATTGCCGTCTTTGCCGTAAGTCCTGAAGCAAAGCAGAAACATATCGGGTGTTATAGATTCGTATTTGATTAGATGAATGTTTTTGCTTAAATCTGTCCCAAACTTGTCTAGATTAGCAACGTATTCGTCGATAATGGTTCCGTAACTCATAAATAAATTCAACCCGAGCCTAACGACTATTACTATAGTATCTATGTTGCTGATCCTGCGAAATAGCTAATTTTCTGAAAGCCGCTTGCAACTAGTGCGCTGGGTACGTTACTGTAATAAAGTATTAGAAGAGGGTAACAATGAGCAGGAGTATGCCGAGTAAAGACATTGCTAGATATATGGCAGGATATGTCTTTGTATTTACGTTTGTGTTCCCTATCCTGCCTCTTGCGGCACTGATTGTATATCACAAAATATAGTATTGCAAAATTAGCAACAATATGTTAATATAACATCATGTTGAGACGAGGAGGGCGTATGACGCCTTCTTTGCGTCGTGCGCTTTGTATTTTACCTATTTGGACCATGTCTGTTATATGGATGTGGACCTGGTGGCTTACTGCCGATAATGTGCGGTTCATGCCTCTGTTCATACCACTAACAATGGCGCTGTTTTATGAATTCGCTGTACTCCCTAGCGTGTTTTTGTACTTTGTAATCAAAGCTAAAACTCCAGCTAAGCGAATTGCTAAAAAAGGTCATAAAGTTGCAGTAATTTCGCTGTGCGTACCGTCTACAGAGTCGATGGATATTATTGAGAATCAACTACGGGCAATGTCGGAAATTACCTACCCTCACGACAGTTGGATTCTAGACGAAGGAAATAATCCTGAAATCGCAATGCTTGCCAGAAAATACGGTGTTAAGCTTTTTAGCCGTAAAGGAATCAAGGCCTATAACTCCCCTGTCCCACCGTTTCAGAAAAAGACCAAAGCTGGAAATGTGAATGCCTGGTTAGACCATGTCAAAAGACGAAAATATGATTTCTTTGTGCAGCTTGACATTGACCACATCCCGAAGCCTAACTATCTGGATAAAACACTGGGATACTTCAGGGATCAAAAAGTTGCTTGGGTGCAGGCGCCGTCGGTATACAAGAACCTAGATAACTGGGTGGCACGCGGATCGGCAGAGCAAGAGTTAGTGTTGCAGGGTCCATTGCAAATGGGATTCTACGGTCATAGCAGTACGCCGTTCATCATAGGATCACACTGCACCTACCGAATGTCTGCCATACGCGAAATTGGTGGATTCCAGCCGACCAGAGCTGAAGATCACCTGGATACCGTATACCTGGCAAGCAAAGGCTACAAGGGTGTGTTTTTGCCGGAAGTTATAGCCGAGGGTGACGGACCAGAGACACTGGGCGTATATCTGGCGCAGCAGTTTGCGTGGGCATACAGCATGTTTCAAGTGCTGCAGTCACACACACCAAAACTATTGAAAGCAATGCCATGGCGCCGTAAATGGCAGTTTTTGTTTGCACAGACTTGGTATCCTCTTTGGACTATTTCATATTTTATTATGTTCATGTCACCTATAGCTGCACTATGTGTCAATAGAGAAATTGTAAGTACTGACCCGTTTGAAATGTTAACTCATTTTATGCCTACCTTTGTTGGTGGATTTGCAATATGGTGGGCAGCACATCCATTAATGCAACCTAAAAATTTGTTTATATCTTGGAGAGGTATGATTCTTCATGCAGTTCGATGGCCGATAATATTTAGAGCAATCGTTGCTGCTTTGTTTAGAATCAAAAAGCCGTATATGATTACGCCAAAGGGTAAATTCGCTCACACTGCGCCGACAATGGAAACATATAAACCGTTTCTACTTCTCGGTTCGATAAGCGTAATCACTGTATTCGTGTCGCTTCTGCGGAACGGTAGTAATATTCCACAAGCTCAAGTTGTTTTCGCGGTTATTAATGCGGTGTTTATGCTCACTATTTGCTCGGTAGATATTGGGCTAAGACTACACAAGTCTAGGCCGGCAATTTCAGAAATCAAGCAATACTGGGTTAAGCCAATTTCTATGACAACAGTTCTGATGATTGCGACAATAATATCTGTCCTAGGCACACTCTACACAGTAGACAATCCAATCGCAGTTGCTAAAACAAGTTCTACCAAAATTGCCCACCAACAACCTGTTACATATGACATGTTGGTTGACGCTCTGATTACCCAAATAGAACTAGTTCCGGCACAAAGCAACGCAACTCCAAAGCTTGGAATTTATTCCAACACTCTAGATTTACCCGTCTCAGACGAACCACTGATCCAGCATTCATTTGTTGATTGGCGTGATGACCACTATTTTGCATATGTACTTGCAAAAACGCTGCAAGCCGGAAACACACCATTAATTACTATTGAACCACGTGGTGAAACGGATGGCACAAAACTACTGACTGATATCAAAAACGGTGATTACGATGACACGCTCGATAAATTAGCAAGAATTATTAACGCAAGTAAAACCCCGGTATATGTTAGATTTGCTCACGAGATGGAACTTGCGAATTTGTACCCGTGGGGGGATAAAGATCCGAAACTATTTATCACCGCTTACAAATACGCTATGGATAGACTTGAAAAGAACAGCCATGAATCTATCTATTCAGTCTGGTCGCCTGCTGGAAATTTTGGTGCTGAGGCCTATTATCCTGGAGACGAATATGTTGATATCATTGGTACTACTGTGCTCTATGATGAGCATTGGTATGGAAGATACTCACTTCCTAGTTTCAAACAAATTGTTCGGTCAAGATTATGGCTGCAGAGCTTGAGTAAAGATATATGGATTGTAGAGTTTGGTGCCGGTAGAGTAAACCGTAAAAACCAACGAAAACTTATAGATGATTCCCTGAGTAATTATGATAGTTTGGGGTTCAGTTCCCTGGTATATCTAGATCTTCGTGACGCAAATATTGTAGGACCCGACTATCGTTTGAATTCAATTAATGATTTTGGTAGTTTGTTCGATGGAAAAAACATAGAAGTCTATGCTAACTTTAGTGAAGCGATGGATAAGTTTGAAAGCAATTGCAGCGGCTATTTTGAGCAGTATGCTAGTAACATTGATCAGCTCAATGAGTGTCGTCTAGACTAAATGCTTGAAGCTATGCGGATGAGCTGGTCAGTTGTCATGTTCGACTCGCCCTCAATTTGGTACCAGACTCCGTCGTCTACCCAAGTTGCGTTTGACTTGTCATAGATGTATAAAGTTCTGCCACGGTCTAGGAATGTTTGGTATTGCTTGCCCTCTGCAACAACGAAGTTTGCCAGTAGTGCATCGCTGTTCCAGTTACTTGCCTTCTGCTTGACTTCGTAGGTGCGTGTGTCGGTATTTGATGCGTATGCAACG
>JAYSZA010000020.1:0-35020 GCA_043727115.1 Candidatus Saccharimonadota bacterium | reverse complement strand
CTAATCCCCAATAGTGTTATCGGGCATGATGTGAAAAACAGTCTGAAAGTTCTACTAGAGCTTGGCTGTGAATTACCTAGAGTTTCACACGATACACTTGTAGCATCATTTATTATCAACGCTCTGCGTCGTGAACAGTCGCTGACGGCATTGGCGTTTTCTGATTTGGGCTATGAGACGGAATTAGACGATTTGGACGACGACGAACTGCTGACTAAAGCAGCTGAAATTGTTGCAGTCATCCGCGCACTAGCTGTTTTGCAAGGTGAACAAATGAGTGAGGTCACAAGCCTTATAAAGATGTCAGAAACGGTTGATTGGCCAGTTATCCCGGTGTTGGCACGAATGGAACGGGCTGGTATGAAGCTGGATGTAGATTTTTTCAAAAAGCTTTCTGATGACCTTGGAGATAGAATCAGTGACGTTGAACAAACAATTTATGGCTATGCCGACCAAGAGTTCAATATTGCTAGTCCTGTGCAGTTGTCAGAAATTTTGTTTCAGAAATTGGTACTACCCGCAGACGGTGTTAAAAAGGGCAAAAATGGTAGCTACAGCACCGCCAGTAATGTCCTGACAAAACTGCGTGAATTACACCCGATCATCAAGCACATAGAAGAATTCAGAGAATATTCCAAGCTCAAGAGTACTTATGTAGACCCATTACCAACAATGGTAGACGAGAATAATCGTGTGCACAGCACGCTTAATTTGACTATTGCAGCAACAGGTAGATTGTCTAGTATTGACCCTAACTTGCAGAACATTCCAGTGCGTACAGAACTGGGCAGAGAAATTCGCAAAGGCTTCACTGCAGAACCTGGCAACATGATTATTAGTGCAGATTATAGCCAGTTTGAACTACGTATTGCAGCGGCGATGAGCGGTGACGCACAAATGATTGCAGCGTTTAACGAAAACCGTGATATTCATACAGAAACAGCAGCCCTAATTCAGGAAGTTGATGCGAGTGAGGTAACCAAAGAAATGCGCTATGCAGCCAAGGCAGTGAACTTTGGTATTTTGTACGGACAAGGGGTGCATGGGCTGTCTGAGGGCACCGGTATCAGCTATGCCGATGCCAAGCGGTTCATAGACAGATACTTTGAAGTTAGGCCCAAGCTCAAAGGGATGATAGAACTATTCCGCGAGCAAGCCAAAGACCGCGGTTACGTAGAAACAGTCATGGGACGTCGCCGTCCAACGCCGGATGTACAATCCAGCAACTTCATGGTGCGTGAGGGTGCACTGCGCGCCGCAATCAACATGCCAATTCAGGGCAGTGCAGCAGATTTAACCAAAATGGCTATGACAGCAGTAGAGGCAAAACTACCCAAAGGCGCGTTCCAGATTATGCAAATCCATGACAGCATCATGGTTGAGTGTTTAGATAAGGATGCAGAATCATTGGCCAAAATGATGGTAGAGACTATGGAGTCAATCAAGCCAGACCTAGGAGTAAATCTGAAGGTGGATGCTAGTATAGGAAAAAATTGGGGCGAGCTTTAGGCGAAATGAAGGCGATTTATTGGGCTATTGCATCAGGCTGGTGTGCACGGATATTTACTTTGGTCGCAACGGGATGAGCGCAAATGGTCTATTAGTGTGCATGCGGCCCGAGACAGACAAACATATACCGTCTATCTGATAGGTCACTTGCTCGCTGGATTATTTTTTGCAATTTTTGCTTATAAATTTTTCGTAATAAATAACGATTTGAAATGGTTGTTTTGGCTATCAGTCGTTGGACTTTCGTTTGAGTACATTCAGGCATTTCTACCAGCGAAGGGCAGGATCAACACCATTCACGCCGTGACTGTATATGCAATGTTTATTAGCTACGCGTTTGTAGCCGTGTTTTCATTTTTTGTTTTAGACCTTAGTACCTTAATTCGTTTCCTGATTCTTCCATTTCTGATTGTAATTCCTACTTTTGGTGTAGTTGCGGTAAAAGACCGCTACAAAATGTACTTTGCCCAGATGATTTCTATAGGTGCGTTTTCTCTTGTCATGATTATCTTTGCAGCAGGTAGTTAATGACTGTTGACGTTATGACGTTATAGCGCTATAATTGAAGCATGAGTAATTTAACTGAAAAAACTACAATATACCTTAATCCAACTGTTAAAAGCTTTGTAAAACATAAGGCTGTGACGGATAAACTCTCTGTGTCCGAGATTATAAATGACTATCTCGCAGATATGTTAGAGGACCTTGAAGATATCAAAGAGATTGAAAAACGGCGTGGCGAGAAGACCGTTTCTTTTAACGAAGTGCTTAACGAACTCGGACTAACATACGATGATTTACGAAATTGAGTACGCTAAAAGTGCACTCAAGGAACTAAAAAAACTGCCTGTTGAAACACGTATTCGTTTACAAAAAGCTATAGAAAATCTGAAATCTGATCCTAAAAAAGGAAATGTTCGTGCTATGGTAGGATCTACTGCTTGGAGGCTCAGAGTTGGCGATTATAGAATTATCTATGATATAAATGATAAGAAACTTGTTATATTAATTCTTAAAGCAAAACATAGAAAAGACGTATATAGGAAATGATTAGGGCCATTATATTTGACTGTTTTGGGGTGGTATATATAGACAGTTTTGACGATACCTATAGACATTTCGGTGGTGACACTGTGGCAGATAAGATATTTATTGAAACATTAATGTTCAACGCAGCGACGGATTCAAGTATACACACACGCAAAACAGCTGCTGAACACTTGGGCGTTACACTTGATGATTGGAAAAAGGTAGCGGATAAAAGCAACGGCCTAAACAAGCAACTTATTGAATATATTAAAGTACTGCGAAAATCATATCGAATTGCCATGCTAACTAATATTAGAGAGCATGGATTAGATGATAACTTAGGAATAGGTGCACTTGATGGAGTCTTTGAAGTCATAAATGAATCATGGAAAATCGGTTTCGCAAAACCGGAAGCCCGAGCCTACGAGGTTGCGGCTGATAGCGTTAGTGTGCGTTTGGATGAGTGTGTCTTTGTCGATGATAGGCAGCAATATATTGAAGGCGCACAACATGTTGGAATGAAAACAATTTTGTACGAAAACTTTGATAAGTTTAAGAAAGAGTTAGAGTGCATCTTATGATCAAAGCTAGGCCATACCAAGTTGACCCCGCTGTTTTATGGCACAAAATTAGCACAAGCTACAGGTTTTTTGCTTCGCGGCGTAACTACGGCTATGCCTTGTTACAAGAAACCCAGTATCTTGTAACTAATTTAGCACCAAAAAATTCAGCGAGGGCAACGTGATAAAGGCCATTTTATTTGACTGCTACGGGGTTGTGGTAAACGACACTTTTCAGGATGCCTATCGAAGTTTGGGGGGTAATTACGAAGAAGACCACGTATTCATAGCAACCGCAATTGCCGCAGCAAATAAGGGACTGATCCCACGTTCAACCGGTCCTATATCAGAGCGCTTGGGCGTAAGTGAAGCGACTTGGATAGAAACTATGTCAGCAGGTCGAGAAATCAATATGCCGCTACTGAACTACATCAAAGAACTACGAAGCAGCTACAAAACCGGCATGCTGACCAACATAGGTAAGGGTGGATTATCTACGCTATTTAAATATGGATTCTTAGAACAATTTTTCGATAAAGTTGTTACGTCGTCAGAGATTGGATATGCCAAGCCAGAAGCGCGCGCCTTTGAAATAACAGCAGAGCGCCTAGGTGTAAGACTGGACGAATGTGTGTTCGTAGATGATAGAGAGCCCTACATTGAAGGAGCCCAGCATGTTGGAATGAAAACGATTTTATTTACAGACTTTGAAAGTTTTAAAAACGAATTAGAAGCTGTTTTGAAATAGACCAGTACATATTTTATGTTGCTGTAGCCTGGTAAACGACATAAATATAAATACCTGCTACAATACGCTTATATTTAAAAGACAGGTGGTTATATGGGACGCAGATTGTTATCGCATTTGCTCATTACATTGGCAGTGTTCTCTCTTATAGGGGTGTTTTTTGTTACGTTCATTGATTACGGTGTTTTGAATTCAGAAAAACTGGTCGGTTCATTAAAGGACGCAAATGTACCGGAAGCTCTCGCTACCGCTGTACCCGAAATAGCATCGGGTGATAAGGGCGACGTTAGTGATGAAGAAGAAGCAGAAATGAAAGAAAAAATATCAAAAGTAGTTACTCCTGCTTACGTAATAGAAAAGTTAGAAACTATAACAACCTCGCTGATTAGCTTTATGCGTGATGGTGAGCCTCAACCGGTGCTAGATGTGAGTGATTTTCCTCAAATGCTAAGAGATAGCGGTGTAGATGTAGGTGGAGACTTAGACAAAAACTTTGCTGTGCCAATTCAGCTAAACAAGGACGGGACGTTAGATAGTATTCCAGATTTCTATAAGACATTTAGTCTAGTTAAACTTGCTGCGATACTACTATGTTTGGGACTATTCACGGCAGAATGGTTTGTGGCGCAAAAAGGTGAGAAGTTAGAGCGAATCGGCAGAATATTTTTACACTCTGGATTATGGTTCTTTGTAATCTACGGCATAGTCGTGCTTGTTCCAGGTAGGGTTAGTTCCAAGATAACCAGTGAAATCGATAATCCGGCAGTAGTCGATTTGGTAAATTCAGTAATAAATGCGGTCCAGAGTTTGGTGACTAGTTTCTTGTTGCCATTTGCAGTTGTATGCGCTGTTCTTGCGGTAGTATTCTACGCTGTTCGTCATATGAAGAAACAAGAACAAGTAAGCAAGCCTAGAGTCTCACAAAGACTTAAGAAATAAAAGCACCCCTGCAGGGTTATAATGATTAATATGAATAAAGCGCCCTATATCAAAATGCCAGACAGTAAAAAAATACCCAGCGTCGGGCTTGGGCTCTGGCTGGTCAGAGGCGAATCGGACTGTACAGCTACGGTTAAATCCGGCATAAAGGCTGGATATACCCACTTTGACTCAGCTCAGGTGTATGGCAATGAGAGGTATTTAGGGTCTGCTCTAAAGTCTAGCGGACTAAAACGCGAACAACTATTTGTGACTACTAAAATATCTGTAACCAACTTTTTGCGCGTCAAAAGTAGCTTTGATAATTCGCTTGAAAGGCTACAGCTAGAATATGTAGATTTGCTGCTACTTCATTTTCCGGTTACGGCTGTGCGTGGTAAAGCCTGGAAAGACCTAGAAGACATTCACGCCGAAGGGAAAGCAAAATCTATCGGAGTCAGTAACTACACAGTGCGACATCTAAAACAATTGCTCAAAAACTGCAAAATTAAGCCAGCAGTAAACCAAGTAGAGTTGCATGTTTTTTTGCAACAGCCAGAACTTGTCGCATTTTGCCGCGACAATGACATTTTGATAGAAGCCTATTCGCCGCTCGCACACGGCAAAGGATTAGACGACCCAGTATTGATTGAAATAGCCAGAAAACATAGCAAAACAAGCGCCCAGATTATGATTCGCTGGTGTTTAGACATTGGCACAGTGCCACTACCTAAATCTAAGCACCCGGACAGAGTCAAGCAAAACATAGACGTATTTGACTTCAAACTAGATGCGAGCGACATGGCAAAAATTAAGGAATTAGATAAAAACTTGAGAACCTGCTGGGACCCAACCCACACTGTATGAAAGAGATACAAACGTCAAAGAGTGAGTACAACGGATTATCATTACTAACCGAAGAAGATAAGCTGATATATAGCGTAGGTATCTCAACAGGTGGCGTAGCAGAATTGCGAATGGCGCGGGACGAACCCAGTAGACATATCATTGCAACGACAGTTGACGCATTGGGCATTAAAGAAGCTAACGAGTATATTCATAACGAGGGCTATGACAAACAGATAGAGATTAAACTTGAAGACGTATCAAAAGCATTGCCATACAAAAATGGTTATTTTGATTTTATTTATGCGCGACTAGTTCTTCATTACTAGTCGAAACAAGAACTAGATAATACACTCCAAGAGCTTAAACGAATCTTAAAAGGTGGCGGTACTTTATATCTGGTCGTACGTTCTGCAGATAATATAGATGCCAAGAATGGATTTCGGTATGAAGAAGCCACTGGTTTTACCTATTACCACCAAAACGGTAACCCCGAACTGCCTATAAAGAAGCGTTATTTCCATACAAAAGAATCTATAAATGAGCATATTGGCAAAGCAGGGCTCAGAATCGAAAAGATAGATATTTATAGCGAACGGTTATTTATTGATTTTATGCGAACAATTCAACCAGAATACTTAGATCAGCTAATAGAAGTGAGGGCAATTAAAAATGACTAATCTCTTCGTTGATACCTTGGGACTATATCGCAAAAACTAATATTATATCACTATTGTAAATTATATAGAATAGTGATATAATATTAGCTTATGCAGACACCAGAATTTCTATTAGAATCATCACCGCATGAGCTGGATATAAGACCTAGTACAGGCATAGATTTGCCGCGCAGGCGTTCATTATTTAGACTTGGCGGTGGTGTTGCTGTACATGGCGCAGAGAAGTCGGGTGGTGTTAATGTAGATTTAAGCTACGCAGAAGAACTTGGCGTCGACACCCTGTTGGATGACTATACAGAACACTGGAATCAATATAGCGCCGAAGTTGAAGAATTTATAGTTGATGAATCTAACAGAGAGCTTTTTGGTAGGGTCGCTGCTTCAAAATCTCAACAGAGTGTTGGGTCAAATGATAGAAACAAAAATGCAAACGCTAGAAATTTTACAGATATGGTTGTGAGCTACGTTATGGTTGGTCGTACTACTCTGTCAGCAAAAGATGAACTATCTCAAGACATAAATAATGGTGTCGCGGGCCGTGATGTATTGAGAGATGCAAATGATGCCCGTAAAGCAGTGACTAGAATTGGAGGCAAGCTACGCGGTCTTGTCGATAACTTTAATCCATCTACGGAGGACGGTGAAGAATTATTAGCAAGACTTGGTGCTCTGAAAGAAACTGTAGCAAAAATTTACTCCAAAACTATAAAAATAGAAAATAAGATAATTGAAGAATTAACCAGACAGGCAAGAGGCTCCACTTCTGCCAATATGCTTATTAATAGTTTTATTGAAGCGAGCACATCAGAGGCACAAGGTGACCGTACTTTTGTTAAGTTTTTGTCGACTCTCTATTCTCTGTCACCTAAGCACTCCGTAATTTCCGAAGCAATTGACACTGTTAAGTCTCAAATAGAACAGGGAAGTGTCGCTTCGAGTTTTGTAGAAGCACGTAGACAAGAAAATGACGGCGATAATCAATTGAACTTCTTTGGAAAAGTATTGGAAGAACAGGGTATAGCTGAAGATTTTGCTAAGTACTTATCTGTTAGATTTGATGAATGGCCAGCGGATATGAAGCGAGACTACACTACCTTTAGCAAGCAGTTCGTAACAACCATGGGCACTACAGTTCATAGGATTGCTGCTCAGAATACAGAAAAGCTTTGGGTAAGGCCTACCCTCGCGATGGCAGAGACTTTTATTGATGATTTATTCCAGCGTACGCACGGTAACTATAAAGATAGGTCACTGAGACTTGGGAACAATCATAGAGAACAATCAATCAGAGGGGCTGTTCAACTATCCGTAACTGCAACTGATGTGATTCCAAAAGTTGACTATAGGCCTGAATCAATAAAAGAAAAGCCAAAAGAACTTGGCGTGATAGTCAGAGGTATGGACGGCGTAGTCTGGAAAACTGAAGGCTTAAAAACAGAAGCTGTTGTTGCGGGCTTCATAAACCCACGCAGAGTAGGAAGAAAGTATTTCGAAGAAGTCTTAAAAATGGTAGAAAGGTTGAAAACAGATCCTTTTGGTGAAGGAATTCAAAAACTTAGACTAGGTAAACGTCGTCAAGGCTCCACTAGCTTTTATAGGGTGAATCCCGTCCACTTAGATATGGGTGTTAAGGCTGCAAAAAGCGCCAGAATTATCTTTACTGTTGAAGGCGACAAACTAGGCGTATACTCTATAACCAGCGACCACCAAGACTATGAACAAGTCGTAGCAGGCATTAGTGGATCCAGTATGTAGTCTTATGACTACTGTAGCCTCAAGTCTAGATATCAAAGCACAGTGTCCAAAAAAGAATTTAATTATGGCAATGAAAAAGTTTTACGTTGGAGTTAAGGGGATTATCAAAGAATCCCGGGGGATTATAATAATCAAGCATTCGGAGGGTCATTGGGATGTGCCGGGTGGGCGAATGGACGGTGATGAGGATTTTGGAGATACTCTTAGACGAGAAATCTCAGAAGAAATCCCAGGTGCAGAATTACAATTTGTTGGTGATTTTCAAGGAGCTTTTCGACTACAAAAGGACATAGTGGACGATATAAGTTTGGTGCTTGTATATTTTTTGGTTGAAGCCCAGGTTCCAGAGGTTATTAATTTCAGTGAAGAACATGTAAAGCACCTTTGGATTAAATCTTTGGCTGATATTCCAGAGGGCTTAAACCCCGAGATGGACAGGATAATCCGCAGAATTGTTACCCTAGATTGCTTTTATGGTTAAAATGTGATATAATGGCTACATTATGGAGTTGGCATCAAGGATTCGATGGATTTTGATCACGGCAGTATTTATTATTGCATTGATTTTGGTAGGCTGGGGACTGTTCTCTATAGCTAACAACATCTTCCGAGGCAATGACAGCGATTCTAGCCAACTTGAACCAATCAATGACTTTCTAGTAGAGTCTACTGAAGTAGCTCGGTTCACAGTAGATGGTCCAGTTGTCGCCAACGAAAAGCATAGGTCATATACAATTGAAGTGAGTAAAAATCTAGTCGTAATGAAAGTCTATAAGAGCTACGGTCAAGTATTACTAGCGGAAAAAAGCTACACGAACACAACAGCGGCCTACGATGCTTTTTTGAGCGCATTAGGTAATGCTAATACGACTGCACTAAGAAAAAATGCATCCACAGAAGTTGATTTTGCAGACCAAGGTGTATGTGCCAGGGGAAGAAAATACATTGTAGAACTTGACGGCTCTGTGCGCAGATGGAGCACAAGTTGTGGTAAAAAAGAAGGCAATGCTGGATTTGTAATGGCTCCAATCACAGAACTTTTCAGAAGCCAAGTACCAGATGCGCGTGAGCTTACAAGAGGCCTCGGACTTTAATCTAAATTTCCTTCATTGTTAGTAAGTAATTGGGACTGTACTGTAGACTGAAGTAATGATTAAAGCTGTTATATTTGACTGTTTTGGAGTTTTGACGACTGATGGCTGGCTACCATTCAAGAAAAAATATTTTGGATCTAACCCAGAGCTATTCGAAGAAGCCGGACGATTAAATATATTGGCTGACTCAGGCAAAATTTCTGATTACGACTTCATTAGACAGATAGCAGAGCTTGCAAAAGTTCCATATGAGCAGGCAGAGAGCGAGTTGAAATACAACGTCACTAACAATGATTTGTTCGAGTATATCGCAGAATATATTGCCCCGGACTATACAGTTGGGATGCTCAGTAACGTTTCTGAAAACTTTCTGGACAGTTTATTCACGCCTGAACAAATGAACTTATTTAGCGCTATTTCTCTGTCTTGTGATACGGGTTATGTCAAACCAGATGAAGCGGCGTATAACTCAATAGTGCAGGCACTTAGTCTGAGTGTTGAGGAATGTGTATTTATTGACGACCAGCCACGCTATATCGAAGCTGCTAGGCGCTTTGGGCTAAGCAGTATTTTGTACAAAGATATCGACCAAATGAAAACCGAACTAGAGAAACTGCTAAAAGTGACCAATACGGATAAATAGTTTTTTGTCCAGCCCACAGACTGCAATTATTTGTGGTGTTTCCATGTGCAGAGTTGATGCGAGTGATGCGTTAGGGGCAATCAAAGTATAGCCAAATTGCGACACAGAACATTTAACTATTTCGTTATGCTTTGAAAAAACGTAGTCTTTCATAGCCTGCAACTGAGGCGGTTCACTTGGTTTTTTGGTCTTCAGCAAATCATTAATAGAATCCATTAAGATCAGTATAGCGCTTTATAGGACTATAAAAATCATTAGGTGTACAATAATCTTAAACATGAGCTTATTAATACATGTAGATTCACACGAAATATTACCTACAAGTATCTTAGAGCGTGGAAGAATTGAGTTTGGCGTACATACAGTTGTATATGCCGATGAACGACCGCATGAACTAAAAGGCCCAGAGCCTTTTGTACTAGAGACAGGGTTAGCTGCCGGTATTGGTTCACTTGAGTGTGCCAGAAAACGCATAAGCGATATTGGCTATAGAGCAATTGCCGTTGGGCACACACATCATGACCGTTCGCATCCGATAAGGCATAACGCCGAGGATATTGAAGCAGTTGTCGAAGCATTAACTGGCGAAGAAAAGGTACATTGCACAGGATTATCGCGTGGTTGGCCTGCGCAAGTTCTTGCAACAAAACATATGCCTGACAAAGTAGTGTCTCTAACTGCTATTGCACCAGCAATGATGGCTCCTGTTAATCCCATAAGAATTATGATGCTAGGAGCAGAAGTAGCCCGAGAAACTGTTAGAAATCCTAGAGAATTCGGCAGAGTATTGTTAGACTCTGCCAGGACGGTCAAGCAGCGCCCAGATGTAACTGCAGTAGAAGCGGTTAAACTACTTTTTGGACATGTACATAAAAGAGTTGAGGAACTGAGGCTTACTCAAAGCGGTGTACATTTTCATCTAGCAGCATCTGTGCGTGATGGATTCTTTGACGAACGAATACTAGAAAGAATTGCAAGAGAATTACAGTTTGATACGTATTATCCTCATCGAACTGGTACAGCGGGACATGGGGCGTTCGCATACAGTACCGAACTAGTAGATGCCGTCGTCGAAACAGCCACTACTTACAAGAAAGATAGTTTAGTAGCCTAGGTTACAATGTTAGTATGCCGGAGTTACCAGAGGTTGAAACAGTACGACGTGGACTAGACAGTTTAATTATTGGCAAAACTATCAAATATATTACACATGATAACCAAAGATCCTTTCCAAACGACCCAACACTAGTTAATCAATTTGCTGTCGGAACTGCGGTTGCACAAGTTAGGCGCCGTGCCAAAGTTTTGCTTATAGAACTATCATCTGACTACACGCTGATGACTCACCTCAAGATGACAGGACAACTTGTCTTTGTTGAACAAAGACAAGAAGCACGAAATAACAAATACGAAAAAACAAACGAAAAAGGTTTCAAATTTAGTGCTTCGGATTTGAGTTTTTCCAAGTCTGATGAAATCAGATTTGGCGCTGGACACCCAAACGATTCACTCATTAGTAATCTCCCAGATAAAAGTACGAGAGTTACAATTACATTTGATGATAATTCAAAACTGTTTTTCAACGACCAGCGCAAGTTCGGATGGATGAAATTACTGCCAACTGCGCTAGTCGGCGAGGAGCCGTTCATGCTGAAAGTTGGTCCGGAACCACTTGAACCAGAATTTACGGACAAATTATTCATATCCCGAGTACGCAGGCGCGCTAATACATCAATCAAGGCAGCAATATTAGACCAAACTGTTTTGGCAGGTGTTGGCAATATCTACGCAGATGAATCACTATGGGGTGCTGAAATTCACCCAGCTACACTTGTCCGTAATATAGGCGACAAACAACTTTCTGTTTTGCACCGGGAGCTACTTTATGTGCTCAGATTATCAATAGAAAAGGGCGGAAGCACAGACAGAAATTACGTAAACGCAGAAGGTAAAAGAGGCAGCTATATTGACTTCGCTAGAGTGTTTCGACAAGAAAATAAACCATGCCCTCGTTGCCAGACCATCGTAGTTAAAACCAGAGTAGCAGGTAGAGGAACTCACACTTGTCCTAAGTGTCAGAAGCAAATTGAATAATATAAGTGTTCAATATATTGTATAAATAACCTCTGTTGTTTGGTGAATCGGTGTTACTATAGCAACACATATGGTCGTTGTTTTATCTGGTAAAAATTCGTATCTATTGCAAAAGAACCTGCAAGACGTGACTCGTGAATTTGTCACAGAATTCGGTGACGGTATTGAGAGATTTGACGGCAGTGAACTTACTTCAGCAGACGGTGTTTTGGATGCTGTTCGTTCTGTATCATTCTTGCAACCACGCAAACTTGTCATCGTCAGAGACTTCGCACAGTGCAAAGACTTGCTAGAGAAAATGGAATCAATAGTAGAACAGACAGCAGACTCCACAGACTTACTGTTGGTGGACCAAAAGTTGGATAAAAGAACGGCTGCATATAATTTTTTGAAGAAACAGTGTGAACTGAGGATGTTTGAAGATTTAGCTCCATACGATTTACAGCGTTGGTTGGTTGAGGAATCAAAAAATATCGGGTTAGAGTTAACTGCAGATATTGCAAAATTTTTAGTTGACAGAGTAGGGCCAAACCAACAGTTACTTCACCGCGAACTCGAGAAACTCGCACTACATACACAGCCAATCACCAAAGCAGTAATTGAAGAGATGGTTGAGCCTACGCCGCAAAGTAAAGTGTTCGATATGCTCGAAGCACTGTTTACTGGCCAGGCAGACAAAGCCCAGAAACTCTATGACGACCAGCGTGCGCAGGGCGAGGAACCGCAAAAACTACTAGCGATGATTACATGGCAACTGCAACAGTTGACACTAGCGGTTTTTGCCCCAACAAAGACCGTAGATGTACTTACAAAAGCAGGGATGTCTCCTTATGGAGCCCAAAAGGCATTGCAGATGGCTAAACACATAACTCCTAAAGATTTGAAGTTCTACATCACCGAATTGGCAGCAATAGATGCTAGCGTCAAAACAAACGCCGATATAGAATCTGCGTTGAGCGTGTATTTCAGCGAAATAACAAAAATCCAAGAGTGATATAATTGACAAAATAGCAATAATTTGCTATAGTTATATCTGTTAAATAATCAAAACAAAAATGCCGGTCAATACAGAACAATTATCAATTAATCACAGTGAGAATCTAAACACTTCTGATGCAACTCTGCACGCACTTGGATCTATTAGTGTTGTCGGAAATATTTCTGCGTTTCAACTTCACCAAGATGTAGTAGCACGAACCGTCGAAACAACACAGCTATCGACATCCGAAAAAAATCTTGGTGGATTGAAAATTGATTTTATAGATGACATGTCAGTAGTACCCATGGGGAACCGCGTTGGGCTTGAAGCGGATTTTCACAACATTCCTACACTATCGAGAGTTAGGCCGGAGGCATTTGACTTATTTAAGAAAGAAGTTAATCAAGATCCTACATTTGAACGGTTTAGAGCCAAGCTTGCCGCGTTAAGTCCAGAAGCGCAAGAGCTGGAGCTAAAGTTACGCTTCGCAACAGGGAAAGCTATTGAATATTTTGGCAGAGAAAATAAAGTAGAAGACGCCAGCAGCATGGATGCTGATGTTGTTGAAGCAAAGAAAGCACAGAGAGATAAGACTTATTCAAATTATGCACTAGACCCTATTAGAGATGATAGCCTGCGGGTAAAGCCGCTTTCTGAAGTTGGAAATGAAGCAATGTGTACTGAATACGCGATATTTGTGAAAGAAGCTCTTCTTCAATTAGGAGTTGATTACTCATACGTTGCGGCTGAAAAACGTGTGTGGAATGATGAGCCATCTTTTTATCATTCGTTTCTCGTATCAAAAGACGGAAGGACGGTTATTGATCCGCTTGATGCTGCCCAGTATTTCTCAAAAGGCTTACCTAGGGGTGTACTAGCATTACCTGAATCACTATACGAATCAAATGCACCTCTGGTTGGTTCCGAAAGCTGGGACGGTAGACAGGCAACATACTCATTAACCCATATGCTTGCCAGTGCAGCATAAAAAACCGCTCCATTTCTGGAGCGGTTTAACTAGCAAGAATAAAATTATTTATTTTTTGCTGGGGCTTTTTTTGCAGAGGGTTTCTTGGCTACAGGCTTCTTTGTAGCTGGGGCTTTCTTTGGCACGGCTTTTTTAGCAGCAGGTTTTGGAGCAGCTTTGCTAGCAACTTTCTTAGTTCCGGGCTTTGTAGTTCCGGCAGCTTTAGAAGCAGCGTTTAGCTGGCTTTTCTTGCGAGCAGCTTTGTTCTTGCTGATTACACCTTTTTTGACTGCTGTATCAATCGCGCTGTAAGCTTCTGCCTGCGCTTTGGTAGTGTCTTTTTTGGCTGTAAGCGTGCTTGTGAAAGCTTTGATGCTTTCACGAAGAGAACGCTTAGTTTTTGAGTTCTGAACGCTTTGCTTTTCGGTAACTTTTACTCGTTTTTTTGCAGATTTAATTATTGGCATATTAGGTCTATAAACTCCTGATTAACGCTTAGATTATTATTAATATTCCACGAAATTATACTTCAAAAGTCAGGAAAAGTAAACCCTTCTACCAAACAGGGTAGACAATATATATTGCTTATGGTACTATTTGTACGGATTCTAATTTAAAAAACAAAAAAATGAACAATCAACAAAAACAACAAGTACTAGAACAGGTTAAATCTGCCGGTCATGTGTTGGTTACGGTCAGTATGAACCCAACAGTGGATGAGTTAGCAGCTTCAATTGGGCTGACTTTGGCGCTGAACAAAATGGATAAACACGCAACAACTGTGTTTAGCGGTTTTGTTCCGTCTACGATTGAGTTTTTGCAACCTGAGAAGACGATTGAAACTACAACTGATTCCTTACGTGATTTCATCATTGCCCTAGACAAATCTAAAGCAGACAAGCTTCGCTACAAGGTAGAGGATGATGTCGTCCGCATATTCATTACGCCATATAGAACTTCGATTAGTGACCAAGATTTAGAGTTTAGCCAAGGCGATTTCAACGTAGATTTGGTTATAGGACTTGGAATTACAAAGCGACAAGATTTAGATACAGTTATAACTGAACACGGCAGAATTCTGCATGATGCAACAATTATCTCCCTGACAAAGCGCGATTCAGTAAGCGACTTAGGCTCAATCAACTGGCAAGATACGCAGGCTAGTAGTTTGTGTGAGATGGTCGCGACAATTATTACAGAAATTCAGCCACAAATTTTGGACGGTCAGATGGCTACGGCATTTCTAACAGGGATTATTGCCGAAACTGATAGGTTCAAGAATGATAAGACAACTCCGCTTGCGCTATCGCTAAGCTCAAAATTAATGTCGGCTGGGGCAAACCAACAACTTATCGCAGAAAAGCTAGATTCCCCTGATGCAGCACCAATGATTGCGTCGGAATATTCATTAGGCGAAAAGCACGGTGCTGACGGAGAACTAGAGATTAGCCACGATGAAGCCGAAGTAGACAATATTCATATCGACGACGACGGTAACCTTAATCTTGAAGAAATAGCAGCAGAAGAAGAAAGCCAGCCAGTTCTGCCAGAGCCAGTAGAGGATTTTACACCAGGAGAGCCAACCCCTGCGGATACGATCGAAGTGCCACAAGATACGGGTAGTGACTATGTTTCAGTCCCACCCCCACCAAGCAGTGATCCAGGTAGAACTCTGTTCGAAGACTTGCTGACAGATAACAATGACGGTGAAGACGAGCCGACTCTCAAACAGCCAGATAGTAGCAATACACCAATGATGCAGCATCAGCGAGTTATTGCTCCACCAACTCATCCGGATGAACCAGTAAAGTCAGATAAGCCCTTTGATTTACAGGAAGCTATGCAAGCCGACGGAGTCCCACAGCAACTTCAGCCATCTGCGCCTCAAATGTCGCCAATGCCTGACAGCCCAACTCCAGATGGGCTAGCGCCAACTGATTCTTTGGAAAACCTAGAAAAAAGCGTAGATAGCCCGCACATTGCGCCATTAGATGAGGATTCAGCGAGGAATAATGTAAATCAAGCAATCGCTTCTCAGCCTCCGCTGTTTCCAAGCCCAACCCAGGCAATAGGGGCACAGCCAATGAGTCTGGAGCCACCAACAGTCGAACGAACTGAGCCAGAAGAAGAAAAGACCGACCCGAATGCGCCTCCTCCAGTTCCACCACCTATGACCCCACAGTTTTATGATGCAGAAGGTAATAATGCCAACCCTTTCCTCAATCCTGGTAGCTAGGGCTTGGTAGATGGTAAATAGGGAAATGCAGATAAAAGCTTGAACGCAAGTATACTTTAAGATATGAATGGAATTTTGCTTGTTGATAAGCCTGTAGACTGGACATCTTTCGATGTGGTTAATTACGTGCGTCGAATGGTTAGAGATATAACAAGAAAAAAACATGAGCAACGCGGGTTTTGCACAGAGATGCAGCATGGTGGAAGTGCGAGCAACGGAGCAAGCCGTACGAATGGTACGGTGAAGCGAGTAGCGCAAGCAACTGACGCCGTGATGCGCTCTGAGCCAATCGGCGCGGACAGCTCTGCTGTACGGCAGGATTGGCGGTGCAAATGCCGAGTAAAAGTAGGGCATACGGGCACATTAGACCCCGCAGCTACTGGATTATTAGTGTTGTGTGTCGGTAAATATACAAAAAAGGTCCCTGAGCTTATCAAAATGGATAAAACATATGAAGTTGAGTTAACCTTAGGCAAAACTAGTTCTACGGGCGACAGGGAAGGTGAGCTAACAGAAGTTAGCGGTAGTTCACCTAGTCTAGATGAAGTGAATGATGTTATTGGTAAATTCGTAGGTGAAATTGAGCAGATTCCCCCAGTGTTTAGTGCAATTAAGATAAACGGTAAACGTGCCTACGAACTTGCAAGAGCAGGCAAGCCGGTAGTCATGGCTCTGAGGAAAGTGACTATATATTCGATTGAAAACGTTAATTATTCTTACCCGAAAGTTACGTTTACAGCCAGAGTTGGTAGCGGAACTTACATCAGGTCTCTGGCAGAGGATATCGGACGGGAATTAGGAGTTGGGGCATATATGAGTGATTTAAGACGTACGTCAGTCGGCGATGCGAGCATCACTCAAGCATATTCAGTTTCAGACATAACTACAGAAGTTTTACAAAAAACTCTTGCAGCAACAGAGTAGACATGCTATAGTTCTATTCAACAATGACAGCAACAAAGACGCCCGAGCTTAAGAAAAAGGCAACTACAACTGCAGAAGATACTGGTTCACCGAGCGCGCAGATTACTGCGATGACTGCTCGCATTAATGAATTGACTGAGCATTTGAAAGTGAACAAAAAAGACCATATGGCACGCCGTGGTTTACTTGTACTAGTTGGACGCCGTAAGCGTTTACTGAAGTATCTTGCAAGCAAGGATAGTGCTAAGTATCTTGAGCTCATTAAAAAACTCGGCCTTAGACGCTAAAACTGCGCACTTTGCGTCTTTTTACTGCGATGCTCACTCACCATATTAGTAATATGGCTCGGTCCGCTTCTCATAAAAATACACAAATTGCACTAGTTTTATTCGTCCAAGAGTCGAAATTAACAGCATAAGTAAAACAGAATATTATCTTTAGAATCGCGCGCACTTTTCATACACACAAAGTACGTGGGACAAGAAGAAAATAACGGAGTCAAATAATCAGTAATAAAGCACAGCTTCCATGACTGCAAACGCAGAGTGGCAACTGAACCTTGTTACTGAAAACTCTAAGCAAAAGGAAAACCAAATGTCTCAAATTATTAACCCATCAGGCAAAGAAGTACTAACAGTATCAACCGAGCTTTGTGGACGCACATTAACATTAGAAATTAACAGAATCGGCTTCAGAAGCACAGCCTCTGTATTAGTTAGCTACGGCGAGACTGTCGTTCTTGGAACTGCCATGGTCGGTCAACGACCAGTGCAGGGAATGGATTATTTCCCACTCAGCATCGATTACGAGGAAAAACTTTATGCTGCTGGCAAAATCAGCGGTTCAAGATTCATCAAGCGTGAAGGTCGCCCATCAGAGGAAGCGATTCTAATCGGAAGAATCATCGACCGTCCAATTCGCCCGCTATGGCCAAAGGGTTATCGTCAAGAAGTCCAGGGTATTTCTACAGTACTCAGCACTGACCCAACTTTCCGACCAGACATGATTGCAATGATTGCTACCAGCGCTGCTTTGATGCTAACCGGTGAACCATTTGAAGGTCCTGTGGCTGGACTACGCGTGGGAATGACAGACAAGGGTGAGTTCAAAGCTTTCATGAGCGCAGCAGAATACGACGAAAGCAAGCTAGACCTAGTAGTAGCCGGAACAAAAGACGGAATTATGATGGTTGAGGCTGGCGCCAATGAAGTCACCGAACAAGAAGTTATCGAAGCTATGAACTTTGCTTTCGAGGCAATGCAACCTGCAATTGAAGCACAACTAGAACTCGCCCGAAAAGTCGGAGTTGTCGCTAAAGAATACGAAATTATTAAGCCAAACGAAGAAATTCAGAACTCAGTAAATGCATGGACAGAGGGCAAATTAGGTGCGTCTTTACGCAAAACATACCCGGTCCGTAATCAGCTAGTAGACGAATTACGCGAACAAATGCACGCGCACTTCCTTGAAGCACTAGGAGAAGAAGAGTTTGAAGCTCACCGTCACGAATATTTTGACGCTTTCCAAATGTCAGTGCATGCTGACGTACGCAAAGGTATTGTTGAAGAACAAGTTCGTCCTGACGGCCGCAATATGACAGAAATTAGGCAACTATCAAGTGAAACAGGGTTCTTACCAAGAGCTCACGGCTCAAGCATTTTCACCCGTGGAGTTACCCAGGCAGTAAACATCGTTACACTTGCACCACTTAGCTACGCGCAAATCGTTGATACGATGGAACGCGACGGCGAACGACGCTATATGCACCACTACAATGCACCAGGTTGGACGGTTGGTGAGGTTAAGCGTCTTGGAAGCCCAGGGCGTAGAGAAATTGGTCACGGCTACCTTGCAGAGCGCGCACTTCTACCTATGCTTCCCGACGAGGCAGATTTTCCGTATGCTATTCGTTCAGTCACAGAAATCATGAGCCAAAACGGTTCTACATCAATGGCTGCAACATGTTCAAGCTGTCTTGCGCTACTTGATGCAGGTGTTCCACTTAAGCGACCAGTTAGTGGTATTGCTATGGGATTAATGCTTGATGGTGATACGCCTTATATCTTAAGTGATATAGCTGATGCAGAAGATTTTGCTGGTGATATGGACTTCAAAGTCACAGGAACAGCCAACGGAATCACTGCATTACAGATGGATATGAAAGTTCACGGTCTACCAACGGAAATTTTGGCCAAAGCTTTAGATCAAGGAAAACAAGGTCGTCATGAGATATTAGAGCACATGATCAGCGTAATTTCTGAGCCAAAACCTATGAGCCCATACGCTCCACGCGTCGAATCAGTCATGATTAACCCAGACAAGATTCGTGAAATTATCGGTAAGGGCGGTGAGACAATCCAGAGAATCACTGCAGAGAGTGGAACCGAAATCGACATCAAAGACGACGGCACAGTTATGATTGCATCACCTGACAAAGCCAATATAGAAAAGGCCAAGCAGATGATTAACGACATTGTGGCTGAACCAGAAGTCGGTGCAATCTACGTAGATAAGCCAGTTGTGAGCGTCATGGACTTTGGTGCATTTGTGCAGATTATGCCAGGCAAAGATGGACTAGTTCACGTCAGCGAACTAAGCGACCAGCGTGTCGAAAAAGTATCTGATGTCGTCAAAGAAGGTGATTTAGTCACAGTTAAACTAGTGGCAATTGATGACCGTGGACGTCTACAATTAAGCATGAAGGCTGTCGGAAAAGAACAATAAAGAAAAGAAGTGTGCGGGGGTAAATATGTCCAAAACAACTAGTCATTCGCAGAAACGATTGATTCCAATTGACTACAAAGATTTATTCTTTGGTACAGTTTCTGTGATTGCGTTTTATTTATTAGGTATTTGGGCAATAGATAGCGGCAGTTTGTGGGTCTACGCACTAACATTTAGTGCGTTCTACGGCATACTGTATTTTTATACTACATTTATACGGAATAGGTTTTTCTCAAACAAGACATCTAGGGCTAGACTGGTAAAAAAGTAGCTAGCTGGAAGTTAACCAATTATCACTTCATACATTAGAAATTAAATAAATTCACTATTACATAGAAATATAGGAGAAAAAATGAATAATCAAAACAATAACCGTGGTCCAAAAAGACCACAAAACCAGAACAGGACAGGGGGTTCAAATAACCCTAAGAAACAAGGAATTACAGCTAAGCCACGTCCAAAAACAACTGACCAGGCTCGTAGCGCATCACGAGGCGAAGCTATTCGTGCTCAGAAGCGAACATTAGACGACGCAACCAGAATGGTTAGTCAGTATCTAACACCAACCGGTGACGACAACCCAAAACGCGCAAACTTCATAGACAATAGCCCAAGACTCAAAATTATTGGTCTAGGCGGTATGGACGGCGGTGGTTCAAAGAACATGATGCTTGTCGAATATGCAAATGATGCAATTATCATCGACTGCGGAAACGACCTAGGCGTTGATTTACCGGGTATTAACTACGGTATTTGCGATGTCAGCTATCTAGAAACAATTAAACACAAAATCAAAGGCTACGTCATAACTCACGGTCACCTTGACCATATTGGTGGCTTGCCGCACATTGTACCTAGGTACCCTGCGCCAATTTATGGAAGCAGATTTACTATTGGCCGCGTCGAAGAAATTTACAATAACTTCGGTCTTCCAATGCCGGAGGGATATACATTAGAAACTGTAATCATGAATGAACACAACCACGAGAAGCTAAAGGTTGGTGTATTCTTCGTAGAATTAGTTGCTATTACGCACTCGATTCCAGGTAGCACCTGTGTCGTTGTCGATACGCCAGTCGGCCGTATATTGAACACAGGTGACTTCCGTTTAGACCCAAATCCTCTAGACCACGAGAAGACTGACACAGAACGACTTATAGAAATCGGAAATGAAGGACTGCTAGCATTACTCAGCGAAAGTACAACCACAGAACGACCCGGCAGAACACCTAGCGAATCAACAATCGAACAAAGCTTCATTGATATCATGGAACAGGCACCGGGACGAGTTTTTGTTGCGCTGTTTTCTACCAACGTCAACCGCGTACAGATGATTGTGAACGCCGCAGTCAAACACAATCGTAGAATTGCACTTGATGGACGTAGCATGATGAGCACGCTAGAAATGGCTGTTCGTAACGGATTCATGAAGATTCCAAAAGGAACATTCGTGCCAATTAATAGCGTAGCCAACGTGAACGATAGAGACATTGTTGTGATGTGTACTGGTTCACAAGGAGAGCCAAACTCTGCCCTGCAGCGTATGGCAGCCGGTCAGCACAAGCATGTCAAACTCAAAGAGCAAGACACGGTGGTTCTCAGCAGCACGCCGATTCCAGAATCTGGTAACGATGCGCTAATTTCTGGGATGGTAGACAACCTAATGCGTATGGGCGCACACGTCTTCCGTCACACAACCCGTGAGCTAGACAAATGTGGTCCGCTTCACGTATCTGGACACGCCAGCGTAGAAGAATACCGCGATATGATTAATATGCTTAAACCAAAGTATTTCATCCCTATCTACGGTAGCTATGCCAGCAAAAAACGTCACATGGATATCGCGATAGAAGAGGGAATCCCGCGCAAAAACATGATAAACGCAGAAAACGGGCAAGTTATTGCTTTAACATCTGAGAAGATGGAAATAATCGGCGAGGTTCCTACGGGTACAACATTGGTTGACCAGACTGGCGCTATCGTGAATAATGTCGTAGTTAAAGACAGGCTAGTACTTGCAGAAGAAGGACTTGTAACCGTCATTCTGACTATTGATAAAAAATCAGGCCAGTTACTAACCAGCCCAGATATCATCAGTCGTGGATTCATTTATATGCGCGATTCAGAAGAGCTAATGAATCTGTTTAGAACCGAACTACGTCGGGCTGTAATGCAACGTTATAAGCGAGTAGACTTGGACCGTTTCAAGGCAGAACTCAAAGATTACGTGACTCATTTCTTGTATGAACAGACACAACGTAGTCCAATCGTAATACCTGTCGTGAATATCATTGGTGGTAGAAGCGAAAAGCAGAATAATGACAGCACCGGTGCTCCACAGAAACCTGAAAAATCAGCCGAACAAATAGCAGCAGAACAGCAAGAGCGCTTTGCGCAGTTGCGACAGCAACTCCTCGGCCAAGACGCCAGAACCGACTAGGGAATACGTAACACAATCTGGTCTGCCGCCCAGCTTTGCTGGACGCACCACCAAATTGTTTGCGGCTTATTTTGAAGTTTTTGTCTGTGGTGCGCAGTCACCGTATAGCGCATACTCGCCAAGAAACGTCAAACTAAGCTCGCATACGTATCCCCTACAAGCTTCACTGAGTAAACCCGGCCGACTCAACCATATTTTGAAATGCTATAATCAGCTCATGAAAGATAAAATCAAAAGCAAATACACAAAACGGTTCTTAGTAGCATTTACAATCCTCTTATTTGCTATTGCTGTACCGCTACCTTTGAAGCCAAGTCTTTGGACATATATTCACCGCCAGAGGCTAAATGCGACATTATCTTCTTTCACAGAGCCGTTATATGTAACCCAACAAACTGAATCCAGTAATTTTAGTTTTGATACTTTTCTCGGGTGGAAAAACTCATACTGGGTACGTGGTTTTTCTAATAATTCAGACCATAGCGGAGGATATTACTATGTTCAAGCAAGTAAAACTGGTCTTTTCGGTGAAGCTAGTGAAGGCCCTTCAGCTTCAGACATGGAGCCTATAAAACTAGCATTTGAACAAACTTGCGCACCCCATGCTAGCGGGATCGAAATATGCGAAGTACTTGAGCCCAAACACTACGTTGCAAAATACCAAGTAGAAGATGCTTATTTGTTAAGCGACATCACTCAGAAAATTTTTAATAAAGACAAACTTGACCCTGCAAAATATCCGTACCCACACGACTACATAGCACCTACTGAAGAGCAGATTAAAGATATAGCAAATGTACTACTAAAAGCTAAACCCATGCCAATAGAAGATGTGGAAATTCATTTTAAGCCTGAGTTCTAAGACAGACATGAGTCAATGCATGCAAAGATCATAGACATAATTTTATTGACATCGTATATACAATAGATATACAATGTGTATATGAATAATGTTGTTATAAACTTCAAAACGGATAAAGAGACCAAAGAGAGGTTACAGGCTTTCTCTGCTAAGATTGGTATACCTGTCAGTACTATTTTGAATGCTCAGATACGTCAAACACTGTTAGAGCAGAGGTTGACAGTGAGCAGTGAACCGACAGTTAATGACCGGGTACTTAATGAGATTATTGAATCTGTATCTGATTATAAAATACACAAAAATCTTTCAAAGCCTTTGGAGACCGGAAAAGACGTTCGCAAATATCTTGAATCATTATGAAAATTGTTACTCATAAGAAATTCGATAAAGCATTTGTGAAACTGCCAAAGAAAATTAAAGAACAGGTGATTACTAGGCTGGAGTTGTTTGTTGACGACCAAGAAAGTCAAGTGCTAAGAAAGCATCCGCTCAATTCACCATACAAAGGTAGCTACAGCATAGATATAACTGGCGATTACAGAGCTGTTTTTCATCTTGTAGAGCCAGACACTGCATTATTTACGCACATAGGAACTCATAGCCAGCTTTACTAGAGCGATTTCATAAAACAGTTGTAAAATTTACATTTTTGTGGTATACTGACAGAGTCTGATAAACATAAACAGAGTGTTACAATATGAATAACTATGTCAAAAAAGAAAAAACGAACTAGTAGGAAGAAAGCTACTTCTAAAAAGAAAGTAGCGGACATTCCAAAAGAGCCTAATATATTTGTACGCCAGGTCGCTAGCGTTCTAATGTTACTGGCGGCTATATTCCTGCTACTTGGTGGATTCGGTACTGGTGGTAGTTTGCCCCAAGGGATGTTCAATCTTGTCTATAGCGTATTAGGTGTGGCTGCATACCTGTCTCCGGTTGCTTTGGCCTTCTGGGGCTTTCACAAATTAAAGTCAGAAGATAATGTTTTGCCGATAAGTAATATTCTGAGCATGTCCAGTTTGATGGTTCTAAGCGCGGCTTGGTTGCACGTAGGGTTTGCAACTAGAGAAACGTCCACAAGCGTATGGCAGGGTGGTTATGGCGGCGAATTAGGTGGATTAATAGGTGGTAATGTTCTGAGCGCTCTGGATAAGCTACCAGCCACAATTTTATTTTTTGTATTAGTAGCACTAGCCGCCTGCTGGGCCTTTAGCATACCATTATATGTATTACTGACTCCGTTCTTGCGTACCAAAAAATCAGAAGAAGACACTGATTTGAGTGAGTTGAAGGCCAAGTCTGCACCACAAGGATTTACTCTAAACGAAGGTGTCCCAGTTGAGCATAGTTCTGGTCGAAGCACGCTCAAAAATACTGTCTCTGCCAAGCTAGCACCCGAGGAAAATCACGAAGCATTAACTGAAGCTCGTGATCCTAATTGGCAGCTACCAAGCACTGAATTATTAATAAAAAAACAAGACAAAGCAGATGCAGGTGACGTCAACACGAACGCCGAAATTATAAAAGACACGTTCTCAAACTTCAACATAGACGTAGAGATGGAAGGAGCAAATATTGGGCCGCGCGTGACGCAGTTTACACTAAAGCCACCATCCGGTACCAAGCTAAGCAAGATATCTGCACTTGACCGTGAATTATCATTGAATTTGGCCGCCCAGAGTATTCGTATTGAAGCACCAATTCCGGGCAAACGCGCAGTTGGTATTGAAGTTCCTAACCTGAAGGCCGCCACAGTCCGCATCGCCGGTGTTCTTGACGACAAAATGTGGAAATCAAACACAGACCAACTAAGCTTCGTGATAGGACGTGACATAGCTGGTCAACCGGTGCTGGCTGCGCTTAACAAAATGCCTCACTTGCTGATTGCGGGACAGACTGGCTCTGGTAAATCAGTCATGATTAATACGCTGCTGACCAGTTTGTTATACAAAAACAGCCCGGCTGACCTGAAGCTAATTTTGGTCGACCCGAAGCAAGTCGAACTTGCTCCCTACAAAGATATTCCGCATCTGTTGACTCCAGTTATAACCGAGCCAGAAAAATGTATTAGTGCACTTAAATGGGCAGTTTCTGAAATGGAGCGCCGACTGCGTACATTTGCAGAGGCGAACAAACGTAACATCGCAGAATACAATAGTCTGTCAGAAAAAGACTCTATGCCGTACATAGTAATCGTTATTGATGAGCTAGCTGATCTGATGATGATGGCTGCTCGCGATGTTGAAGCGTTAGTTGTGCGTATTGCCCAAAAAGCACGCGCCGCAGGTATACACCTAGTACTTGCTACACAGCGCCCAAGTGCTGATGTTATTACTGGGCTAATTAAAGCAAACGTACCAGCCAGAATCGCATTTACAGTTGCTGGACAAGTGAACAGCAATATAATCATCGATACTATGGGCGCAGAGAAGTTACTTGGTATGGGTGATATGTTGTTCAAAGTCACAGAGATGCCTAAACCTATTCGTGTACAAGGTGCGTTGATTACTGATTTAGAAACTCAGAAAGTGAACGATTTCTTGCGTATGCAACGACCACCGCAATATGACGACGAAGTTGTAAGCCAGCCAGTACAGCTGAACGGTAGAGGTGGGATTGTCGCCGATAACCATCCTGCTAGCGGCGACTCAGATGACGATATGTGGAAAGACGCGGTCCAAGTAGTGATTGATAACCGTAAAGCCAGCACAAGCCTTCTGCAGCGACGTCTACGCATTGGTTACGGCCGTGCATCTAGACTAATCGACCAAATGGAAGAACAGGGCATTGTTGGCCAAGCTGATGGCTCTAAACCTCGCGATGTACTAGTTACAAGCCTAAGCGATGTATTTTCTGCCGGGGGCAGTGGTAACGCAGTTTCAGATGAAGAAGAAGCAGCGCTGGACGAAATATAGACCAACTATTATGGACAACAATGACCTGCAGCCCGATAACGAAGCACCAAGTGGAGTCACTGACGAGGCACCGGAAAGCCTTGCCCACGGCAAGGCTTCTATCCAACCACTACACTCCGACACAATCCCTGAGGTTACTCAGCTTGAGCCCGAAGCGTTAACGCGCAGCGATAATGTAAAGTCAGCAGGTAACTCGATAATTGATAGTTTGCCAAGCCCAAAAAATTATCCGCAAAGCAGTTTGCCAAAATACCAGCGGGAAACGGTCCCTACCAAGAGCAAGCGTCTTTATGGCCTCTATGCTTTAGTGATTATCCTAGTTGTTAACGCGTTTGATATATTCCTACTGAGCACCGCTCTATCCGGTGATGCAGCGAATTTTGTTAGATTTTTGAGCGCTATCGGGCTCCTAATGGGTGTTGGTCTACTTATGAGAAAAGAGTTTGCCAGAATACTGACCATAGCTTTGTTTATATTGTTGGCAGTTCTTAGTTTTGGAATACTAAAGAAAATTCTATTTATCGGCGTTATCATCTACCTGTGTATGCCGAAAGTAAAAGACGAGTTTGGTAGTTAGTCGCGGGTCGAACTGGGGTCGGGTATTTGCTTTTAAGAAGTTAATGAAGTATAATCATGTCTGTAATAATAACTTTTGTCTGCAACACTTTAGGTATGCAGACTATAACCAAAGAAAGGAACATACGTGGATAAATACGAATTAGCAGTGCTATTTCACCCTGATCTAGAAATCGATCTAGAAAAGGCGTCTAGCCAAATTCAAAAGTTTGTCGGTGAAGCTGGTGGAACTATCACAGAAACTGATAGTTGGGGCAAGCGCAAACTGAACTACAAAATTGCAGGTCACGAACATGCAGTGTATGTATTCTATACACTTGATTTGCCAGCGACGGGCGTCAAAGTATTGAATAACGCAATGAATATTTCTGACGAAGTTATTCGTTTTCTTATCACCAAGCCTGACCTCAAAGCTATTGCAAAAGCAGAAGCTATGAAAGTTAGTCGTGATAAGCGTGTTGCCGCCGGTATCGGTGAATCAGCATCTGACGATGATGACGAAGAGTAGATAGTGGAGGGGTTTGGATTCTAGGTATCCTTGCCCTTAGCAGACCGTTTCAACCTACGGTTTGCACTACGCCTTTAGTCCGCTAAAGGCAAGGATACCTAGAATCCACCAAAGCGTGGTGGAGTAGAATAAGAAAGTAAAACGGTTAAGAACGATAAATGAGGAGTATATATGCGAGGATTTAACAAGGTAGTTTTGATGGGTAATCTTACGAGGGACCCAGAATTACGCGCAATACCAAGTGGGCAGAATGTAGCTAGTTTTTCACTTGCGGTTAACCGCAGCTGGAAAAACGCAGCCGGAGAACAGCAAGAAGCAGTTGACTACATTGACTGTACTATCTGGGGTAAACCAGCAGAAATCATCACACAGTACATGAAAAAAGGCAGTGGAATTCTAGTTTCAGGACGCTTGCAACAGCGTACATGGGAACAAGAAGGCCAAAAGCGCAGCAAGGTAGAAGTTGTAGTAGAAGACTTTAACTTCGTAGGTGGCGGCGATAGAGGCGACAGCGGAAGCTCATATCAGCCAAACGAGTCATCTGCTCCGAGCAAACCAGCGGCTAAATCTTCAAAAGATGAAGCACCAACAGAAGACCTAGGCAACGAACCAATCAACCTAGACGACATCCCGTTCTAGAACAGTAATAGGAGTAATAAAATGGTAAGTGTCACATGCGGAACAGATGTTGCTTGCGAATCCTGTCCAGTTAATCTATTAGCGGAAGGTGCAGAGCGGGCGATGTGTGGTGATGCAGTTCGATTTTTGACGGAAGCTGGCATCAGGAACCCAACAAATAGTGAAGCACGGGTCGCACTTGGAAATGCGGTTGTGGGTGGCGAGGAAAATAGCACAGAGAGGCTCACTAGAGCTACTCGAGCAGGAGCGGTCGTTGCTTTTAGTGAACTATGCAGAAGAAGATTTATAAATTAACAACAGATAAGTAGGGGATTTTTAGCCAAGGGTCATTTGCTTTAGTCTGAGCACATTTTGGATAGGCGTACTTCTAGTACGACTGGCAAAATTGCCGCAAGAATAAAGTAATTGACCACTCTAAAAACCACTACGCGAAAGGAAACCACAATGGCAAAGATTTTTAAGCACAAGACAGATATCCCATATTTCGACTACAAGGATTTCAAAACCTTGCAGAGATATGTGAACCAGTACGGACAGATTGAATCAAGAAGCAAAACTGGTCTAACTGAGAGCAAACAACGACAGCTTGCAAAAGCTATCAAGCGCGCAAGACACTTGGCGCTACTACCATTCGTAGCAAGCAACTAATAGTCAATCAGTAGAAGTAAAATTTGGAGGACCAGCAATGGATATGAAGTCATTCCACAGGGAAGTCATGACAATGAAGCAGCGATTAGGCGGTTCATTTAGTATGCCACAGGACCCAAAAGCCAGGTCGCTCGTCAATAGTTTCCAGAAATTAGAAGACGAAGTGCAGATGGGAAAAAGCGTAGAGACTATCAGGAATAGATTAAAAGAAATAGACTCACAGCTGAGACCAGCACATGCTGCAGGCGTGATGAACAATTCGAGCTTCGACAATCTAGAAGACTGGGTCCGTGAATATATACAGAAAGCTCGATAAACCAGGAGAATTGTAAATGGCATTAGGTGTAACAGATTTAAAAAAAGGGCAGGTGTTTGAGTTTGAGGGTATTCCGTACCGGGTTGTAGACTATAACCAGAAAGTTATGGGCCGCGGCGGTTCTATTGTGAATGTTACGATAAAAAGTTTGCTCGACGGCAAAGTACTGCAGAAAACTTTCAAGGGCAATGAACAATTAGATAGTGTTGATTTGGCGTATACCAATGTTCAATACCTATACAATGACGGTGCAAAATTTTATTTCATGGACAATGAAAGTTACGAACAAGTAGAGCTATCAGCAGAAATTATCGGTGACCAAGCGGGGTATCTAAAAGAAGGCGACACCGTCAAAGCTATGAAGTTAGACGGCAGAGCTATAAGCATAGAACTCGCAAAGAATGTTTACCTGAAAGTTGTATACACTGAAGATGTAGTTAAGGGCGATACAACCAGCAACGTTCTAAAAGACGCTAAAGTAGAGACTGGAATCACAGTCAAAGTTCCGGCATTTATCAAAGTTGGTGATGAGATATCTGTAGATACTGATCTGAACACCTATAGGGAGAGAAGGAAAGATTAGCAATGATACTATTCGCAATTGGCAATAAATTTACTATGGACAATTAGCAATGGCAACAGAAACTTCCCAGAAGATTATTGATGATCTTATTGATTTGGCTGTTCGTACAATAAAACTTATTAACACACCGCAATTGCCAAAACCTGTTGCTGATCAGCTCACTAAATCTATAACTAGTATTGGGGCAAATTTTTCTGAGGCTCAGGATGCTTCGTCTAAAAAAGATTTTATAAATAAAATTTATATTGCGAAAAAAGAAGCCAACGAATCAGTCTATTGGATAAAGCTATGCTCAAGAATCATTGGTGAATCAAAAGAACTGAATGATATTCAACTACAAACTCAAAATTATTTGATGATGTTGCAAAAGATAATTAATTCGTCGAAGTCAGACAAATGATAATAGCTAATCGTCAATTTATTGCAAATTGTATCATTGCGAATTGGAAATTGATCTGGTGAATCGGCTTGATAGGGAATTAACATCCAGAGGGCTTGTTTCAAGCCGTTCTCAGGCTGAGAATTATATTAAACTTGGCGTTGTTTCGGTGAACAAAAAAGTTATCATAAAGCCAGGCTTTGCAGTGACTGATCAGGACGTAATTCAGTTAGTTAGCGAACAATATGTATCAAGAGCTGCTCTCAAACTGGCTTCAATAGCTAATCAGTTCAGCCTAGAATTCCATGACTCTACAGTTCTGGATGTCGGTAGTAGCACCGGTGGATTTACAGATTATGCACTGCAGCACGGAGCAAAAAAAGTAGTCGCTGTCGATGTAGGCACAAATCAATTACATCCCAGCCTGCGTATGAACAAAAAAGTAGAACTACATGAGAAAACAGACATTCGCGAATTCAAAACTTTAGAAAAATTTGAATTCATTGTAGCCGATGTGTCGTTTATATCACTGACAAAAATCTTGCCCGGGCTGAAGAAATTTTCCACAAAAAATACCGAACTTATCATGATGTGTAAGCCGCAGTTTGAAGCAGGCCCAAACCAGACCAACAAAGGCGTTATCAAAAACAGTGCAATCAGACGGCAAATCCTAAAAGATTTTGAATCCTGGCTTATGAGCAATGGGTTTTTTATCAAAGACAAAGCCGATTCCCAGGTCGCCGGCACTAAAGGCAACGTAGAACGTTTCTACAAACTTATCTGTAGCTAGAAATAACATTAGAGAAGCTTCTTCAGAGCTTCTATATCATTGATACCAATATGCCCATTAACTGTTGTGAGTAGGCCTTTTTTTCTAAGTGTATTTAACTCACGTGAAGTAGTTTCTCTGGTTGCGTTAACCGAGCTTGCTATGTCAGTTTGTCTAAAAGGAGCGATAATCTCTACGATTCCTTTTTTCTCAATACCAAATCGTGATGCTGTAACTAACAGAAACGAAACAATTCTTTCGCGGGCAGTCCGGTAACTTAGAGTCATAACTCGCTCTGAATGCAAGCGGTATGCCTCTATTGCCATGTCTAGAATTATTGGCAGGATGTCTGGGTTTTTCTGGAGAAACTCCAAGTAATCGGCCTTACTGACTCGCCAAAGAGAAGTTTCTTCCATCGCTTCATATGAAACCGAGCGGTGTTCTCCTGTGAATGCCCAAATTAGAGGGAATATGCTACCAGAACCTCGGACTAGAAGTAGGTTTTCCTCACCGTATTTTGTAATTGTATAGGCTTTGATAAATCCCCATTCAATGAGGAATACACCGCTTGGGTCATCCTCTGGTCGTATCAATACTTCACCTTTTTTGTACTGTACCCGTGTATGCGAGTTGAAAAACGCGCGCAGCATATCTCGTTGTTGGTGATGAGTTTTCACATTTATATTGTTTCAATATCACACAATTAATGCAAGTGTGACCGGTATCACAAGCAAAGTGTACGTAAAATTACAGATAAATTAGTTAATCGGGTGTTAAATATATTTGTTCTAGTATCACTGGAAGGGGAGACATGATAGACAAGAAACTATTCACTAATCAGCTACGCCATATTGGCTACAAATTTCGTGTGTTCGGACGCACTGAAATAAAAGAACTTCGACGTACACTAGAGCCAGGCGAACTCATAATTCAGTGTGTGTATGGCTACTACCAGGGCGGCTCCGGGTTGCTTGTAGCGACCGACAAGAGAGTTCTGCTTATCGACAAGCGTCCGTTCTATCTGTATGTAGAAAATCACAGTTACGAGACCATATCCCAGATAGATTTTGTTTCCCGGATGCTTCAAGGTGTTCTATATTTCCAGGCTGGCGTCAAAAAACTTATTTTCAAAAGTGTTTCAGATGCTAGGCTTGCCGGTTTATGCGGCTACGTTCAAGAAAAAATCGCAACTATAGAAAAACCTCTAGTCGTAAATCATGTCGTATCAAGTTTCAATATCAAACCGTATTTGAACCCGGCATGGAGGCCGCATCACATTACTTTCATACGCAGACCACGCCCGTCTAAGTTTTATATTTCTCCCACTAAACCCGTAATCGGATAGCTATACCTGGTGTGATACGCTTATTCTATGGTGTGGAAGCGTGCTAGGCCGACGATGTATAAAAAAAGCCAGTTTATTCTGGCTGCACTACTAATTCTGTTGTTAGTCGTGCTAGGATTTGTGTTCTGGCTAGTCAGAGAAAAACTTAATGATAACCGCTTAGCAGAAACCACAGTGACTGAACAGCAGAGCGCTGAACTAGGTAGCCCCGATGAAGTAGCGCAGGAAACCAAACCTGAATTTGATGCAGCCAAATTGCAGAAGGCAATAGAAGAATGGGCTACAACAATTAGTGGTGACGCTAGTGTAGTGCTTGCAGACAAAGACGCAAATATTTTGGCTTCATACAATGCATCACAAGAATACTTTACGGCAAGCATATACAAACTATATGTTGCTTATTTTGGGTATCAAGCAGTAGACGATAAATCAGTTGACGCCAGCGAACAATACACTGGTGGTCATACTCGGGCAGAGTGTTTGGACCTAATGATTAGGGAGTCTGATAGCCCATGTGCGGAGAAGCTTTGGACAGAACTAGGAAAACAGTCGCAGACTGAAAAATTAGTAGGTTTGGGTATTACAAAAACTTCGATGGAAGGGCTTTCTACGACAGCTACTGACGCAGCAATTATGCTAGCTTGGATTGTTAGGGGGGAAGGGTTAAGTGTAGAATCGCAAACTGCATTTTTGCAGTCGATGAAGACTCAAATATTTCGTGATACGTTGAACGTCGGGTTCAGTGATTCAGTGACGGTGTATAACAAAATCGGCTTCAACGGGCTTAAGGAATATCACGATACAGCGATTGTAGAATTCAAGGATGGCAGAAAATTAATCGTTTCAGTTCTAACAGAGAACGTAGGGACTAAGAAAATTGCCGCACTTGGAAGTGCGATAGAAGCAGCTACAAAGCAATAATTGATATCTGATATTTGAAATAAAACCAATATTACAACTGATTACGGGTAACTAATTCAAGTATCAAATATCATCTATCAGATATTATTGGAAGCTACACATTGAATCTGAATTCTACAATATCATTTGGTTGCATGACGTAAGTTTTGCCCTCTGTACGGACTCTTCCAGCAGACTTTGCGGCCTGTTCTGAACCGGCAACAAGTAAGTCGTCGTAATCAATTATCTGGGCAGCAATAAAGCCCTTTTCGAAATCCCCGTGAATTACGCCAGCGGCTTGTGGAGCAGTGTCGCCTTTGTGAATGGTCCAAGCCCTGACTTCTTTCTCCCCGGCAGTTAGGTAGCTTTGCAGACCCAGTAGTTCGTACGCGCTTTTTATGACTTTGTGCAGACCCGGTTCATTCTGTCCGTAACTTGCAAGCATTTCGATTCTATCTGATTCATCAAGACCGCGTAATTCATCTTCTAATTTTGCACAGACAAACACAACTGGTGCAGGCACTACTAAATCCATAAGTTCTTTCTTCTTTGAATCATCTTCTAGTTGGTTCTCATCCAGGTTGAACAAATAAAGTATCGGCTTAGCACTCATTAGCTGTAAATCGAACAAATGTTCGTTGTAGCCTTCAAGCAAGTCTGGGTTTTTCCAAAGAGGTAAGCCAGAATCTAAAAGCTCTTTCACTTTTTCTAGCAAATCAGCAATTGGTTTTAGTTTTGGATTGGCGCGAGCTTCTTTCGCAATTCGGGGAAGGCGTTTGTCTATAGTCTGCAAGTCCGCCAAAACAAGTTCGGTGGTGACGACATCAATATCATGGGCAGGGTCACGCGAGCTATCACTACGTAGAACATCAGGGTTATCAAATGCTCTAACGACCTGGCATATAGCACTACAGCTGCGGATGTGACTCAAGAACTGGTTGCCCAATCCTTCGCCCTTGGAAGCACCGGCAACAAGTCCGGCGATATCTACAAATGTCACAGTCGCAGGTAGGATTTTCTGCGAACCATAAATATCTGCTAGCTTTTGCAATCGCTCGTCAGGAACTGGAACTATTCCGGTGTTTGGTTCGATAGTTGCAAACGGATAATTGGCGGCTAAAACGCTGCTATCTGTAAGCGCGTTAAATAACGTAGATTTACCTACGTTTGGGAGTCCCACGATACCTATTGATAACATTTAAACCAACTTTTTTTCTTCATCTGTTAATGATAACACAAATGATTTGAATATCCTTGCAAAAATAGTGTAAATATGCTATTGTGTTAATATTAAATAATAACAAATATGCCAAAATTAAGTAGTCTCCAAGAACACAGTCGTATAGCAAGCCTAGTGCCTGACATTGAGCAAATCTCAGAGCCTCATACAAATAATCTGGGTTAATTTGTAATAGGCAATGTTTGCAGGGCGAATTTGTTCCGCTTGGTGATCGTCACGTCATTGAAACAGACTTTGAAAAGATCGAAGTATTTTCTGAAGAATTTTTACGGGCTAACCTTGAGAAATACAAAGTAGAACTTCTGCAGGATCCTAGAAGAACAGCTCTGAGAGAATCGCTAAGCAGTCTACCCGAGCAACTACAAGACACATTCACGACTGCACTTTTTGCTGTAAATACCGCTGAGCAGTTCTTTGGTGACAAGCTCGCCGATAAAGAAAAACGTGATGCAATCGGGTGGAGAATAGTAGACGAAACTCGTAATGATAGTTACAAGATTAAAAAACTATCTGAAACCGCTGACGATGGTGTCTGTGCCGAGTACAGCCTCTTCGTAGGAGAGGTTATGAAGCGTCTTGGTGAAGATGCGCAATATACTGTTGGCTATCGTCAGGATTGGGCAGATGAGCCCAGCAATTATCACGCATTTCTAACTTCCAATAAGACTCAGATACTCATTGATGCTTATGCACTAGCTCAAACAGCTAATAGTGGTAAGCCTCTTGGCCTTATGCTGGCAAGTGAAGGTAGGTCAATTATGCAAAGACGTGAGGAGGCTGTTGCTTATCATGATATTTTTGGCAGGCAGGCAACTTATTCTGCCGTTCCTATCTCAGCTCACCCCGCCGAACAGGTAGCCTAAGCTTATTTTAAAGGTATTATTGTACCCTGCGTTTGCTGATTGATAGTGCCATTATGAATAAGATAACAGGGAAGTGCTATTGCAAAAAGTAGGTTAATATGCTATTATGTGTCTGAGGTTAAAAATAAATAAAAACGAATAAACTGGTTGTCCTAGCCTTAAAGTAAGGATTTAGTGAAATGACAGAAACAAATATTAGTAACAATCTTGAAGAATTTGCTCAATATGAGATTAACGAGGCTATGCTTCGGCAGAACGAACTTGGAGTGATCGTTGCCGAGGCATATAAACAAGCAGTGAATGTTGATGGACGTCTAAAAGATATCGCAAT
>JAYSZA010000019.1:0-11693 GCA_043727115.1 Candidatus Saccharimonadota bacterium | reverse complement strand
GCAAATGGCAAATCCCTGTACCAACTTGACTGCTCAAGTTCGTCAACAAGCATGTCCAAAGAGGCACCACCGCCACAAAGTAATATATTGTGTGGTAGGTGGTCCAGCCCGTGGAATTCTTCTAGTGCTAGCTCGACACCGGAGCGCCATACTTTTACTGTCTTGTTTAGAGCTCGCTGTGTTTGGTCTTTAGTCTTACCTGAGGTCGCGCCTTTAGAGAGAGCCAGTTTCATGCTCTCCGCTTGATCAAACGTCACGCCCATGTCACGTTCGACGCTGCGTGTAAAGGCGCGACCTCCGATACCAAACATCTTTGTTCCCTGAACTCCTCCTTCGTTTAACACTGCTATATCCGTCGTACCGCCACCGACATCCATCAGAATCGCACTAATTGTAGAGTCTGAATCATCGCCGACTACAGAACGGGATACCGCAAATGGTTCGGCCGCAACGGCCAACAAGTCCATGTCTAACTGATGGGCAACTTGCTCCAATGCACCAATGTGAATTAGCGGGGCAAAGGCCGTATATAGCTGGACGACAACCTCTTTGCCCTGGAAACCAACTGGGTTAGTGACTACGTAGCCATCAATTTCCATCCTGACTAATGCACTGTTGACTAGCTGAACATCTATTTCTTTGCCACCAAGCTCGACCGCTATCTGAGTTTTTGCTCTTTCAAAAGCTCTCTTCTGTACAAGCGAAATTATCTTTTCTACTTCCTCAACTTCTAGAGGTTTTTTGGCGTCTTTACGCGTTACACGAACTGTAATAGTTGTTCCTTTGACCAGCTCACCTGCAATACCAATTACGACGGCCCGAGCGCTAACTCCCGCCTGTTCTTCTGCTTGAGCAAGTGCTTTGTTGCAGTTAGCGGTGACAGCAGCTATATCTGCAACCGCACCTGCCTGCATGTCACTTAGCCCCTGATGGGCTCTTCCTGTGCCAATAATATCTATGCTGCTGCCGTTTACTCTACCTATGAGAGCTTTGACATTTTCAGTACCGACATCTAGAGCGACAATATATCGTTCTGCATTGGTCAGTTTTTGACGCGGTATTCTAGATATTATTGTATCTTTTACCCTCGTAATTTTATCTAGCATATGCGTTTTATTGTAACACGGCCAAGAGACAAATTGCAGGTTAAAACACTTGGTTGGTAGCCGAGTACCGCTTTAGTTCGATGGATGCCGACAGTGCTAGCTTTTTCTTCAAAGACTTAAAATACGTCATATTTGCATTTATTACCATAATGTTATATATTGTAATAAATGAGTGAAGTTTCTACCCTGTTATTTCCCGGTAACAAAATAATCTTTGAAGATAGTGCTTTTCCTCATGAACTCGCTATCGAAAGAGTGGGCTTTTTATGCGTTGATAGCGCAGCCTATGCCGACCAGTGCCATCCTGGCGCAAACGTTGAGGAGCGCCTACCGAAACACAATCGCTCTTTTGTCTTTTGGCGACACGATACTCAAGGCAATAGTCCTGTCACTGATGAGTTTGGAGTCGACCGCTACATTGCGACCAAGAAGGGCGGCGTTATAGATCAGCCAGAGGTAAGGAGAGTTCCATACGAACGAGATGGTTTCCAAATAAATTGCCTACAGAATGGGCGTGATGCTTTTGACTCTATCGTTAAAAGCAAACATCTCCGTACGCTTGGTATACCGATGGAATGGGTATTTGCTGCTTCGTACCCTGGTATGTTGCCCGACCCTCGTCCAGCAGACGACGTACATGTGCCGTTACTAACCATCCCTGACTTCATAAAAGCAGTACCCGCCGATGCCACAGAAATGAATTACTCACTTTTAGTAGAGCAGTTGCTTGAGGGAGTTGCTGCAAGTGATTACCGGCCACTCGAAACATACCGGCTTCATAAGTCTGAGTTCAGGCTTTGGGATCTGGTAGTACAACCGCCACGAGGCATAGGGAAGGACGTCTTTATTGACTTACTTATCAGGGATCTTGCGCCCACCTTCGTAGAAAAAGGCTATATCGAGTCCGCGTCCGATATAAGACACCATGAAAGAGCACCCCTGCTGACTGATTATTTTAAATACTGTTTCGCTGAAGAGTTAGGTAAAGCTGTTTGGGAGCTACACAGAAAAGGCTTCAGGCACCATTTTCTTCATGGCGGCAATGTGAATCTTGCCGCAGAACTTGTTGATAGTGATAGTGTTACCGGTCCGTTCCCTTGGACGCCGGATGTCAAAGGCACGCCTAAAGAGTCGCTTAAAGATTTTGCCCGAATCGGCATAGACCTAATAGCCGGGATGGCAGGTTTTGCAAATATAGTTGAGATGTCAGATGAAAAATTTGGTTATTTTGCAGCAGACTGTTTATATGAATTTGTTGATTCATATGCAGGTCGAGATACTACACTCAGAAACGGTCTCATGAAACTAGTTATGACACTGCATGAGTCTCATAACTCTTGAAGTACGGCTTTGATTCGTCGTATACCGGCAGACGAACTTTCTTCTTTGATGATTTTGAATTTCTTACCGTCTTCGTATAATTCAAGTGTGTGGTTGACATGTGGGCCTCCACAAATTTCAAAGCTGAATGGTTTATCTGCGCCGTCTGCAATCATTTCATAGACTTTCACAGTCTCTCCGTAACGGTCACCGAACTGCCCTAATGCACCCTTTTCTTCTCGGGCGACTTTGGTAGGATATTCTGCAAAACTAACTTTTAAATCTTTGGCAATCTGCTCATTTACGATAGCCTCAACTTGCGCGATTTGTTCCGGAGTTACCTTTTCTGGGTGACTAAAATCGAACCTTAGGCGTTCTTCGGTGATATTGCTACCGTTTTGGACTACGTGATCACCTAACACGTCGCGCAAAGCTTGATACATCAAGTGAGTAGCTGTGTGGTATTTTTTGTGCTGTTCGCTCTGGCCGCCTAATCCGCCCTTGAAAGCCCCCTTTGTTGCAGTTCGAGACCTTTCCTTTTGTTCTTGCATTTTACTGTCAAAATCTTTGTGCCAGTTTTCATCAAGCTTGAATGTATTTAATTGAGACAAAATATCAACAGCAAGCTCTGGTGGATACCCGTGAGTGTCGTATGCAATAAAAAGATCGCTTCCTGTTTTAATTGTAGGAGCATTTCTCATTTTATCTTCTTCTGTAAGAAACTTTAGACCTTTTCGTAGCGTTTGCTTGAAAGCCTTTTCTTCCTTCACAAGTACTGCAATGACTAATTCTTCGTTTTCAAGAACTTCTGGGAAGTCATTTTTGAATAGTCCAGCAATAACCGGTACAACCTCTTGCATAAAGTTCTGTTCTATCCCTAAATCAAATGCCCTAACCATCGCTCTACGGATAAGTCGACGCATGACATAGCCCTGCTCTTTGTTGTTCGGCACGCACCCATCGACAGCCAAGAATGTTGCAGACCGTAGATGATCGGCGATGACACGCATGGACTCTGTGTTATCTTCGTATTTTTTACCGCTCAAAGACTGTAGTTTTTCAATAATCGGCCACATCAGGCTTATTTTGAACACATCTGGGTCGTTCAATTTTGCTGCTGCTATGCGCTCTAGACCCGAACCGTGATCGATGTTTGGCATTTCAAGCGGTTCAAATGTATTTGCATCGACTTTCTTATAGGCCATGAACACGTTATTGCCAATTTCCATGAACCGTCCACAGTCGCAATTAGGATGGCAATATTCGCCAAATTCTGGGTTGTGCGGGATGCCAAAATCATAAAACATTTCACTATCTGGGCCACACGGATCGCCAATAGGAGTGTTTTCTGGTGCACCGTTACGGCTCCACCAATTTTTGCTACCGTCGTAGTAGAATATTCGCTCGCCGTCTTTCATGCCACGCTTATAGCCATCATCCTCTGAACCAATATCTGCTTGCCCGTTGCTTAAACCCGCTTTTTCAAATAGTCCCGCCCATACTTCAGCGGCTTCTGTATCTTTTTCTATTCCGTATTTTGGGTCTCCAATAAAGCAGGTCACGTACAGTTTACTGACATCAAGCCCCACGACCTCGCTCAAGAATTCCCACATCCATTCAATCTGTTGTTTCTTGAAATAATCGCCCATACTCCAGTTACCGAGCATTTCAAAAAACGTTGTATGCCTATTGTCGCCAATATCATCGATGTCTTGTGCTCTCAGACAAGTTTGACTATCAACAATTCTATTACCCTTTGGGTGCTGTTCACCCAAAAGAAAGGGAATCATAGGTTGCATTCCGGAGCCTGTAAACAGAGTAGTCGGGTCGTCTTTCAGCACTAGCGGCGCGCGCGGAACAACACTATGTCCACGAATGGCGAAAAAATCCAAATAAGCCTTGCGTATTTCTTGTGCATTCATAGTTAGTTTACAGTTTACAGTTTACAGTTTACAGTTGCAAAGGTTTTGCATAGATTTAAACTTCCACGCAAACAAAGAGCTACAAAATTCTAGAGGTTTTCTAGTGGAATACCGGTTTTTTCAGATACTTTACGAGCCCACACGAGCAACTTTTCGAACTGTCTGTTACTCATTATTGCTTCTGTTTCATTATCATCTAGTCTTTTCACGAATGCGTCTACTGTATTGGTTAGTCTATCTAGAGCTTCTTGGGATGCCTTTTCATCGAGTTTAGATATCACTTCGTGTCGAAACTCTTCAACGTATTTGAACAGTTTGGTGAATTGGTCTTCGCTCATGGCATAATTATAGCATGAGTGAAATTAGTGTAATACTGCGAATTCAAGAAGTTTATAGTGCGATTAGTGCCATAGATGAAAAGCTCCCAACTCTGAAGAAGCAGACAATTGGCAGACGATTAGAAGACAGTTTGCTGGAGTTGCTAGAGCTAAGCATTATGGCTAAACATGCCCCCGCCAGCCACAAAGCACCCTATCTAATCAAAGCAACTGCAAAGTTAGAAATTGTACAGTTTCATATGAGAATAATGCTTGAACAAAAACTAGCAAACGAAACAACATGCTTTCAAGTCCAAGCAAAGCTGTCCGAAATTGGTCGCATGCTTGGTGGCTGGTATAAATCCGTAAAATGAATAGCTGTGAAAGGACGGACCCTTCACATTAAGAATAAGATATTTTTTGCCGCACCGGAGAAACGAAAACCAATCTGATCGTCGTCGAAGTCGTCCGACTCGTACACGTCCGACAGGTCATCGCGCCAGTCCGCACCGCCGACGCAGGAACCGCCGTTAACAGTTCTAAAATCCATTTGAGGAAATCTAGTAAAAGTTCGGATATCAAGTGGTTCTCGTCCTTCTTCTTGACGAAGTTTCTGTAGCAACGTGTAGTCTGTAAGGTTCATTACGACCCGGCTTCCAATTAACGCCCGCTGTTCAGCTATGTCTTTGGCCGTTCCAGATAGCCCTGATTCGTCGTAACTATTCTCAGGTGCTGTGGCTATATGTACCCTCACCTCTCCGTGAGTTGGTTTGATGCCACCTTGGCCTTGGCCCGGAACTGTACGTCTATTGATACTTTCATGACTATATTGATTCCAGAGTGGCGCCCATGGAGTTGTCGGGCGCTTCTGACCTTTGTTGTAGCCGGTCATAAGTGAGCCTAGGTTGTACTCTGGAGTGAGGTTTACAACCACGAACGAATCAACCGCCATGATACCAGGCTGAGTACGCAGTAGTTCGGGTGCTTGTTCAGCAAATCCTGGGCTAAAGATTCCCATGTCTGTATAGACTTTGGTGATTAAGACTGCCCTATCTGATGACGGGCTAAGTTCTGAAACAGGAACCGCTAAACCACCTAGTTCTGGGGTGAATAACTGATTAATCGATGTCGGGGCTTCTAAATGTGTCATAAAACTCCTAATTTGAATTATACTGTGTCACGAATCATCATAATATGCAAATAATTTTTCTGCCGGTACTCTGTTGATTGTTTCTTCGGCTTCCTGAACTAGCTTTAGCGATTTGTAGCTACTGGCGTTTCGGGGCGTTAATTTAGACATAACCGATTTAGTTGTATGTTTGTCGACCACAATATAGCTAGTTGTAATAACGTGTCCTAAAAAGTGTAATCCTTCGCTCGACCGACAAATTATGCTATTTTTGGGATTTATGTGTAAATTTAACTCATTACTAAGTAATTGCTTACAAGATTCAACCTTGTAAGCAGTTTCTTTGTTGTCGGTTTTTTGCCCTTTCTGAATACCGGCCACGATTTTTGTAGTATTTCATAGCTAATAGCTAGCAGATTATTCCGCCACCGATGCAGATATCACCATCGTAGAGAACGGCCGACTGGCCAGGCGTTATAGCCCGGATACTATCACTCAATCTAACCTCTACGTCACTACCGTGATTTGCGACAATTTCGCAATTTACGGTCTTGGCGCGGTGTCTGGTGCGGACTTGGTATGATTGACCGACTTGTGGTGCGGAATTGATCCAATGGTTGCTTGTTAGCATCAGTGTATCCGCCCACAAACTCTCGTCGCTAATGTCGCTTGTGACATAGACCGTGTTAGAGTCCATATCTTTGTGCGTGACGTAATACGGCAAACCACCACCAACATCCAGTCCGTGTCTTTGCCCGATAGTGTAGAAAATTGCTCCGTCGTGCGACCCTATTTGTTTGCCTGCCTGGTCGACAATTGGCCCCGGTTCTGTCGTAACGAACTGGCTCAAAAATTCGCGTATGCCGACTTTACCAACAAAACAAATTCCCATGGATTCTTTTTTTGTAGCCGTTACTAATTTTCGCTTTTTTGCTTCTTCCCTAACCTGTGGTTTATGTAGATGTCCAATCGGAAACAGTGTATGCTCCAGTGCCTCGCTGCTAACTCTATACAAAAAATACGTCTGATCTTTGTTATCATCAACTGCTTTAGCAAGACTGAAGATTGGGGGCTGAAGATTGGAGACTGAAGTGCTTTTCGGATTTCGGATTTCGGATTTCGGATTTCCAGAGTTAGCTACTCTGGCGTAGTGTCCCGTAGCAATATAGTCTGCTCCCTTTGAGCGTGCCACGTCGTAGAATAATTTGAATTTAATTTCTTGGTTGCACATAACGTCGGGGTTAGGAGTTATCCCCGCTTTGTATCCGTCCAACATATACTGCACTACGTTTTCGAAATATTCTTTTTCAAAGTCAAACATTTCAAAAGGAATACCAAGTTTTACTGCAACGCGCTTAGCATCTTGATAATCTTCTTTCCAAGGACAGGGAAATCCTGGCAAATCCTTTGACCAGTTTTTCATGTAAACCCCCGTGACGTCGTAGCCTTGCTCCACTAGCAAAGCGGCTGCAACAGAGCTATCAACCCCGCCGCTTAGACCTACATAAACTTTCTTTTTCATCGTATCTCAGTGTAGCAGAATACAGCCTCGTTTTGCAGAACGCTATCTGATCCTTTCTCTTGCAATATACTTGTCGACGAAACTGAACGCTATATCGTATTGCCTTGATGTCAAAGTAGAAAAAATACTTCTGACTGGGTTATATTCTTCAGTAAGGACGTTTATGAGAATATTGTCATAGTGCTCAGATACTTCATCTACCCATAGTGGTCCCATTAAATTCTCTATCATACCGATAGGCTTCGACTTGTTGCCTGTTACAAAAGCAGCAACATAACTTTCGTATTCTAGTCCTGGAACCTCTTCAAAAAGCATCGATAATACACTTGCACCGGTCAAGTATCCTACAGCTCTGTCCGTAGGAGATGTTCGACTTCCTGTTAGGGAAAGTAGCCCCTCGTTTAGCCATTCACCTTGCCTTTGTGTTGTTTTTTTGCCATCTTTTAGAACTTTGTGTGTCGTATCTAACCCGTTCTTTTCGCCGTCGTCATTTCCAGACACGACAAGGGCGTGGCCAATTTCGTGCGCTAAATTGTCTATAACCTCTCTGTTGCTACGCAGAAAGGCAGATATTACTATTGCGCCTCCTTCAGGGTCAAAATAACCAGCAACTGCTTCTTTTTCGGGGTCAAGAACCCCGCTGCCAAAATAAACCCGCACTTTCGATGTCCTATGCGTAAATCTATCAGTTAGTACATCTTCAGCAATACCAGTGATTCCACCGACTAGTTCAACATAATTGCCGACAATTTCTGGGATAAAAACTTCGTAATTTTTAGCACGAGAATACCTCATGCTAAATTCATAATCCTTCCGTACACCAGGATTAACAGCAAGCTCAGCAGAAGAACCAAAATTCACATTCATTCACATATAATACAACATATTTCTTATTATTTCAAACAGTATCAAGCCCTCAGTGATATAGCTCAAGGTTTTTTAGCTCTGAGCTATTTTGGCTGTTCTTGGACTGGAAGCGCAGAGAGCCGTACTCTATGGTACGGTGAGCGAGCATTCCAGGGCAAAACAGTCAAAAGAGCCAGAGATAATAAGCCGTCTAAAAATCGGCGAACGGGTGCTCTCCGCGTTCTATTCTCTTCTTCATCATACGCAGCATATAGCGCTTACCGAGCCAGAAAGTAGATACTGCGAATGGTACGATTACTGCGGCTGGCCACCAAACGACTTTGGTTTTAGTTGTAGTAAAACCTGTCGACTTTTCATCTGTACCAGTATCATTAGTCTGCGAAAGAGGTCCATTGGCTACACCTACTAGTTGCAAGAATGCGGTAGCTCCGTTGGTATCAACAACTTTAACTATTATGTTATAAACGCCGGGCTCATCGTAAATATGGCTCAGTTCTATTGTTCCTGGGAAAGGCTCTGTGAATAAATCTGGCTCTTTACCATCACCCCAGTCGACGCTGAACGCATATGGCCCTGTTCCACCACTCAATATAACCGGCCAGGTTAGTGTCTGTCCTGGATTTGCTCCTCTTTTTGCGTAGTTGCTAGTTAGTGTCACTCTGTTTGGCGCATCAAAACTACTGCTTTGAAATGTCACAGAAACAACATTAGAATCGGGTCCAGGCTGATCCAAGTCATCATAAACGCGTGCTACCAACTCATTTGTCCCAACAAACAAATCCATCTGCAGACTAAAGTTTCCGTTTTCACATTGCACAGAGCCGGCGAACACGTTGTTCTTGAATATCTTCACTAGTAGACCATCAGGACAGATACCGGTAACCACAATTGGTACACTCGTAAATGTTTGACCAGCGGTAGGGAAACTAATAGTTGCACCTTGCGCAGGGGGTGGGGCGCTAATAGTACCTGTTAAACCAACAGATCCGGACTGTTCCGGACCTGTCGACTGTGCGCTTGCTCCATCTGCACCCAACACTAGGAAGAATGCTGCAGCGACGAAGGAAACAGTTAGTACTGCCTTCTTCATACCCCGCAAAGAGCTAGGAATGAATTTTTTCATTTTTTGGTACTTTTTTGTTAGTTTGTTAACATTTTTATTTTACATGCTTGCGGTTATAACCGCAAGCACTTTTTAGTAGTAATTACTTATTACGACGAGTAGATTTAGTTACGTATTTTCGATACAGGATCACAATCAAAGCTATCATCACTACTAGCAGCACAGCTAATGTAATTATCAGCCAGGATGGTATATACCAGAAAGAGGATTTGGCTATTAAAATTTCACCGCCTCTACCATGCGAAATACTTCCTGTGATCGTATAACGACCCGGCCATTTCACTGCATTCATTTCATCCAAGAATAATCTGGTGCTGTTTGGCAACACGTTACCTCTAGGTGAGGTGTCGTTTAGTTCATAACTTAGAACTTCGCCACCACCCCAAGGTCCAGCCATTGTTACTTTACCAAATGGTCTAGAAAATCCGTTTCCTAAGTTATTTATTTCTATACCGATTTTTGAAGGCTTCTTAGTAAATAACGATCCCTTTTTGTCGTTGCTTAAATATGCACCGATACTTTTAATCTCGATTTTCTCTGTAATGTCGCCTGGTACTTCAACTAGAACAAGAGCAGCTACGCTAGCATTTAGCGACACTTGTGGAGAAGTAGCTTCATCTTCACTAGATCCAACTGGTGCGCTCTGGAATCTTAGGGCTCCGTAATAGCCACCTGGAGCAGCTTCCTCTGGAACCTGGATCGGTACATCGACAACAGCAACTTCACCTGGCTCAACCGTAATGTCTTCCAAACCTTCTATAAATTCCCTGAGAGAATTCGCGCTTCTTTCTTGGCTAGCGTCAGTAATCAGTTTAGGGTTCCCGGAAATACCATCCTGTTCGAAATCGTTCAAAAACGCACGCACCAAAATTGGTCTATCGGTTACGTTTTTAACTTGCATCGAAGCCAGTTCTGCTTTACCTCTCTCTATAACAAATTCAAACTTAGTAGGAGTGATGCTGAGACCACTACCACCAGAATTCGATCCTGATTGACCTTGTGCTGTACTGACCGGTAACACTGCTACTGCTAAAAACGCAGCCAGCAATACACGTTTGATAATTTTCATTTTTTCCTCCTTATTTGCGATACTTAACACAAGTTTACAGTAAAACTGCTTATTCTTGCAAAATGTTTTTTAGTTAACCTGATTTTTACGAATAAAATGTCAAACTAAGGTTAAAACGACGCGATTGCTGTATAGGTAAAGCTGGAAGCATAAACTCCAGGACGCTGATCCTTAGTAACATTCACGATATAAGAGACTGTAAACCTGTTAAAGTTTGACGGCAATGAACTATTCACGATCAATTCATCACTATTAAAACGATAACTATTCGGTGTGTTGTAGCCTGTAGCAGGTACTCCTGTGCCTGAACCAGATACGTCAGCTCCTACATTTGGGTTTGAATTCCCCCTGAGATTAACACCAAACTGACTTGTGCCAACTATACTAGGAGCATTTGTGCTAAGTGCAGGAATAACTTCATTACCTGATGTCATTGTTCCGCCGGACATATAAACGCTATAGCCTGTCGGGTCGTTTGTGGATGCTGCAAACTGGCTAGAAGCCGAGCTAGGTGAGAATTCACTGAATTCTCCCATGTCCATTAAAGATCCTTCGGTGGTTGCACAGTTGAGAGCTACTGTTTGTCCGACGCAAAAAGTAAGACGTGGTGGTACATAACCACCCACACCTACGCCTTCAGCGGTGGCATAAGCTACTGCCCCATCATCTATTTGTGCGCCGCTTCCATCTATAGAGTTGTGCGTGCTAATTCTTACGAATATTGACTCATTCGCACTACTTTGATTTGTTATATTGTTAAATCTATATGTTGCAATGGTAGGTGCAGCAATTACAGAAGCTCTGGTTAATACGATTTTATTCGCATTAGTTTCAGGCGCACTTATGCTAAAACCCGTTATGCCAGACTGACTAGTCAGTGTAGAGCTGTCTACGTTCAGACCTGCAGGAGCAGTACATGGGGATCCATAAAATGGTAGATTGCTACAATATTCAAATACGATTGATCCGACCGACGCATTAGTTAATGTAGTAAACCTAAATTCATGATATGTTATTTGACCTGCTACAGAACTACCTATTGTAGCGCGACGTGAAACGATATTTGCTGCCGCGACACTGTCAACGTAATTGTAGGTGAAGATAATAATTAATACAAAGGCTGACATCACTCGAATGAGTAATGTCAGCTTATTTGTATTTTTGGCTCCTTGGGCTCCTCGCAACATTCTTGTCTCTTTCCTTCTAAATGTTTAAGGAAGCTTAGAACGTAACTGTTGCGATATAGGTTGTCACAACTGTATAGCTACCTGTAGGTGTGGTTGAGCTTGCAGTTGCAGCGAATCTTAGTTTAACAATT
>JAYSZA010000018.1:0-4368 GCA_043727115.1 Candidatus Saccharimonadota bacterium | reverse complement strand
ACCGTTCTGTTCAAGCTCTTTTTGTTCAAGCTCTTCGTATGACATGTCCATAAGTTTGGATATATCTTTTAGAACAGTAGGGTTAACTTCTCTTTCTTCGCCTTCTGCAATACCAAGCTGGGTATATTCATTAATCATTCGTTCTTTTAATGCAGCTTTTGACTCTGCGAGAGATTCGGCATCTGAACCGTCTTTGTCTCTTCGTTGGTCATTCGAGAAAATAGATGTTTTATCGTTCTCAAGTTTGACAGCAAAAGTATCGTACTTCTCTTTTAGATATAAAATGTTTGACGGATTAAGCATGTCGTCAAAACGAGCTTCCTGCTCTTCTTCTTTTGCTGTTTCTTGCTCTGCAGCGCGAATTGAACCAAGGCCCATTTTACCAATGACGATATGTTGAGCTTCTAGTTCATGGTAGCCAGGAGTTTTCATCCAAGGGGAATCAGCACTTAGTTCAGGGTTTACTACTGTTGCAGGGAGTAACAGCTGTTGGCCGTTTGACAACTGATGCTCAATGAAGGAAGTATGGGCTGAATTCATAGCAATATATTATCATATTATTGATAATAATGCAAGTATAAGTTTTTACGCCGGTTTGTTTACTTCTAGCTTTTCTTTGGGGAAGCTGAAGCCAAAGGTGCTTCCTTTGCCCTCAGTGCTTTCGAATATCATTGAACCCCCCTGGGCTATGATGACTTTTTTGGCCATGAAGAGACCAAGGCCGGTGCCGTCTGGACGTGCTTTGCGGGCGTTATCCGCACGGTAAAATTTGACGAATAATTTGTGCTGCTGTTCTTTTGGCACGCCTATACCACTGTCTTTGACTGTGAATTCAACGGATTTTGGTGTTTCTTTGAGGGCGATTGTTATTTTACCGCCACTAGGTGTGTAGTAAATTGCATTATCACTGAAGTTCATTATTACTTGCCGAAGCTTCATTTCGTCCAAAAGTAGTGTCGGGAACTGTTTTGGTTTAGTGAACGAAAGAGTTAAATTCTTGGTGTTTGCTCCTTCTATCAGCTGAGTAATTTCAGATTCTACGATATCCGGTAGATAGACTGGCTTGGATTCTATTATAAATTTGCCGGTTTTAAGCCTAGATACGTTCAACAAGTCGGATATCAGGTAAACCATACGCTGCGAGCTAAAGAAAGCCTGTCCAAGCATCTTGGCCTGAGTTTCAGATATCTTGCCTGCATCACCCTCTAGGACCATGCTGATGTAGCCTTTGATGCTGGTAAGCGGTGTTCTAAGTTGATGAGATGCCATAGAAACGAACTCATCCTTGGCCTCATCAAGAGCCTTCAGTTTGTCGTTGCTTTCTTTGAGTTCTTTGGTGGCGTTGTCTATTTTCTTCTGCAAAGTTACGTTAAATTGTTCGATTTCTTCGAAGCGAAGTACATTCTCGATTGCAATTACTAGTTCGTTAGCAACAATCTCAATAATTTTCAAATCTTGGTCAGAGTACAAACTGCCGCTTTTTTTCTGACCCATAAAGATATATCCGATGCCTTTAACGTCGTAGTCGAGAGTTGTGACAAGCCTAGCCATCACCTCTATTTCGTTTTTCTTTAACACCTTGCTTAGCCTTATATCATCATCATTTTCTGACTCTAGCTCTGCCGAGTGGACTCTGCGATGTATTTTTGCCGCGTGATTCTCTAGGTCATTTATGCCTTCAAATTCTGGGTCTCTTCTGTGTGCACCAATTACGCGGCTTGGGAAATACGACGTTTCACGAATATAGAACGTACAGAAGGTCGTTTTCAAATTCTCTTGCAAAACCAAGGCACTCTTGGTGAGTAGCTGTTCAAGCTCTATATTAGTGACTAGAGTCTGGTTTAGTTTATCAATGAGCATTTGTGGGTCATAAGAATCCCGAAAAAATATTCTGTTTGTTATTTTATTGAACATCCCCCTAACAGATGGATATAGCACTACCAGAACTATAGTTAGTACTATGTTAGAACTGAGCTGCCCTATATTAACTTGTGTTTCAGGATATATGAAACGCTTTAGAAGAAATGCAAGCGAAACGTAGAGAAGAACTATAATAACTGTTGTGAATATATATATTGTTGCGCGGATTGCTACGGTCCTAAAGTCAAAAAGTTGCTGCTTCAATAGACCATAAACGGTTGCGTAAACGAAATATGCGGGCGCCAAATAACCTATGACATATAGTATGTTTAACTCCCCAAAGACTAAAGGTAGTAAAATAATAAAAATCATTCCATGTACCGAGGTTGCTAGCAACCCTATAATGACGCTTTTAATTTTTTGCTTGTTTTTTGTACTGCTACCAGCGGAACGTGAAGTTAACCGAGAGAATTTATACATATTAAATATTAGAAAAAATATATAGACAAAATAAAGACTACCTGTGTTGTATACAGCGGTATTCTGAGTTGTGTCAAAGGTATGATAGCCAGAAAAAACAGAAAAGACGGAAAGTCCGCTTAGTAGAAATAGGATTCCAATAGTGAGTCTTTGCCGTCTGGTCTGAGGTACTATTTCTGGAAAATAGTGTGCAAAATTATATATTTGAACAGTAGAGATAGCGCCGAGCAAAAAACCTAGTTTATTAAGATTGTCGAGCGCAGGTATCCTGGTGGCATCATCTACATCTATCAAAAGTATTGTATTAACGATGGTCCATATTGTTAATGACAGTGTGATGATTACTAGATAAACGACTTGCTGCTTCTGCTTTGTATGGACATATGCCCTGATTAATAATACGGACAGGAATAACTGGATAAGGGCCAGCACAATCGTGGGCAAGAAAAGCATAAGCCCATTATAGCGTTCAACGCTACAGAACTAAAGGATGTTAATAACGTTAAGTGACCTGCTGGCAATCATGCCGGCAACTCTAGAGCGTTCTTTTGCGTATTCTGGGTCAGCAAACATCCTGTAGTTGTGCATTGGGACACCATCAACTAATCTTGAATACGGCATACCTTCTAAAGTTAGTGGGAAGTATTTTTCGGGTTCTTGACCAGGAGAAATGATCTGCTTATCCTCGTTGATCACGGAGAGTTGTGGCTTACCAGCGAGTGGAGTAGATATTAACCCCATATGCCCAAGTGATGCGATAGCCTCTTCGTTTTGATACGCTACTATTCCCCGTACGTTCTCACGAGCAACTAGTTGAAAGATTGCCCTATAGCCAAGTGCGCTGTATGGTTTCTTTATTGAGCGTTTAACACCGTCGATATGTATATTAGATTCCACATTAATATATGAACCACCGAGTTGGTGTAAAGATTCTGTTTGGTAGAAACCTAGCAATTCTTCTTCAGAGACAAGTCCTAGTTTCAAAGCATCATCAAAAGTAGGAAGCCCAGTTGGAGTCGTGAAAACATCACCCTCATCTACGCGCTGAACTCTAAATATGTGTGCCGGGCGATCGTGTATGGTGCCGTCTTGCTCGTCTTGTAGTACTAATAAAAAGCGTGAATTATCTTCATAATCCTGCATTAAGTCCGGAATGGTTGGGAGTGAAGTCGACTCTACACTTCTTGCATAATTAGCTATGTCAGTATCTGAGGCAGCAATCAGTACATTAGTCTGGTCTGGAAGTAGCAAATCTGCAAATTCCGCATGTATACCACGGAAAATTTCGGCTCTTTCATACTCTGAAAGTCCGTAGTTCGGCTTTACACCGCTAATTCTTGTAGATTGCTCGACTATTGTCATACTGCATTTAGTCCTATTTAAAAAATAAAAAACACACGGAGTAACCAAACTGTTGGTGTTGTCCGCGTGCTTAAATTTCAAAAGTTCTTTGGTTTAATAACCTAAGCAGATTATAGCACTTTATACCAGAAAATCAAGTCTATTTATTTTCCAGTTTGTTTTATAGTAAGCGCATGCGTGTTCTACTGATAGAAGATGACTCTGCCATAGCTAACTTATACAAGATTAAGCTTGAATCAAACTATTACATGGTTAGTCTTGCGACAAATGGGCTGGATGGACTAAAGCAGGCTGAGCATTCTACGCCTGATTTAATACTGTTAGATTTAAAAATGCCTATCATGTCGGGGGAAAAATTTTTAGAAAAGTTTAGAAGGCAAGTAAAGTTTAAAGATATTCCCATCGTAGTTTTAACAAATATTAGTCGAGAAGAGGCCCCTAAAACACTTTGGCATTACGGAATTAGCGGATATTTTGTTAAGGCACACAATACTCCAAAAGACCTAATTGACCTTATTAAGATGCTTGGGGGGGGAAATTAAAATTAAAGCCAAAAACTTAGCTATACTGAACCACCCACACTTCCACTAATCACTTCTCTCAGACCAGACCAGTGAGTCACAGGCTCGCTGGTATTGTTCATATGCCTGGCGTAGCCAGGAGAGC
>JAYSZA010000017.1:0-4399 GCA_043727115.1 Candidatus Saccharimonadota bacterium | reverse complement strand
TTACGAATATCTCGTACAATATCTTGTGACGGCATGTTTGTTTCCTTGTTTTTATTAGTGTATTAACAAGAAACAGTATGCCGTCTTTTTAGTTATTTCGGTGGAAGTGTGGGTGGTTCAGATTCCAAGCTTACGAATTCACATTGGCGGAACACGGTCACGCTGTTCCGGACAGGGTAATTATTGCAGAACAAATTGGTCGCTCTCTGCCTGACTGCTACGAAGCTTTTGCGCCTGACGCTGAACTAGATGCTCTGTGTGATACTCATCATGAATTCCAAGACACAAAACTACATCTTATAACAGCCTACGAAGGCCTAGTAGAACTCTTTGATACACTCAAAAATGCAGGTATCAAACTGGGAGCATTCAGTAGTCGTAAAGGAAATCTAATACCTTCGCTTGCTAACGCTGGAATTCTAGATTATTTTGGCGTGGTGGTTCAAGGAAGCGATGTAGTTAATCACAAACCTCACCCAGAGGGCTTGCTGCATGCGCTGAATGTACTCGACGTTAAGCCAGAACACGCAGTAATGCTTGGTGATGCCGCAGTCGATATTGAAGCTGGCAAAGCAGCAGGTGTTGCACTGACAGTTGGCATAACTCATGGTTTTGGAACCAAAGATGCACTTATTGGTGCCAAAGCAGACTTTGTCGTCGACAATTTGCACTCGATTGCTACGATTTTATTAAGCAAAACGTAGACTATTATTCGCTGTGCTTTCCGCGACTCTTCCCTATCTTTGTGAACAGCCAAAGCGAGACTAGTTGTAGAATTACGACTCCACCAATAATGACACGGTTCAAATCTAGTAAATAATCCCCAACTCTATCTGTGGCAATTTGGTTCTGGAGGCTGGTTGGCAAAATTGGCAATATAAACGCAGACAAAACTATGCCGGTAATAGCCAAGGGGATTATATGCAGAATAACTTTGCTTTTAGGAATTGTGTCCCTGAGTAGCACGGCGGTTATGACCATCGGCAAGATTATGAGTGCAAGTTCACCCAATGGGAGTGAGTTTTGTCTCATGCTTTGCTCGGCTATCTTCTCTACATCATGAGCGAAGTATCGTGCCAATAATTCACCGGCCATCAGGCTAAAAAAGAGGTGCGATGTGCTGACACGCAAAGCGAGTCCCAGTATGAGTGGAAAGGCGAGTATTGAGTAAAGTATTATTTGTGCGGTCATTGTTTTTGTTTTTTATTTATTACTAACTAATTATATCACCGAATTAAAAAAGCCCCTCCGACTACTTCGGCGAGGCCTTTACTCTGCGTTGAAGCAAAGCTATTTTGTCTTTTTAGGCTTCTTAGTCTCTCTTTTTGGTCTATCTTTTGCCATGTTTTCTCCTAAGTTTATTTGCAGTTAGCGGTTGTATACACAAATCGCTTATAGTTTATTGTACTCCAAAAAACACGGAGTGTCCGCATTATTTGGTGTATGCGAACACTCTGATACTATTAAAATCCACCCAACACTAAACTCAGGAGGAATCTTACTTATTGCTCTGAGTCGATCATCTCTCCGTGATGGCCGCCATGCCCCATGTGCATTCCCATACTCATGCCTACTGGACGAATGGCTTTAAGGTCGATTCCTTGCTCTGTTGCCCAAGCTTCGAATTCTGTACTTACAGTCTCCATCTGTGCACGTATTTCTTCTCGGCTCAAATCTTGGTCACGCAAAGCATCTCGCTTCGCTTCCATTTCATCAAGCTTTGCTTGCAGTGCTGTTTTTTGTTCGGCTGTTATCGTGCCGTTATCAACAAGCTCCTGTAGTCTTGTAGCTTGTTTTTCATCACGTTTCGCTTCTATCTCTTCATGTTTCTCGTCAAACACAGATTGGACTTCGTCACGATTTAACGAAAACTTCGCAGCAATCTTATCGACAATACTGTCGTCTGAATTTGACTGAGCACTAGCGGCTCCGATTCCCACAACTGACGCAGCTGCAATAGTCGTAACCACACCAGCTGCTAACATTGACTTTGATAATTTCATTTTTGCCTTCTTTCATTTACTTTGACTTAGCGATTGTTCATACAGGCAACCGTTTGTTGATTGAGCCCGCATTAAGCTGCGCTGACTCATCGTGGTGGCTGTCTTAAAGAACAACTACATCGTACAATTCCATACTTAGATGATGCTTTGGGTGAGCTTAGAAATAGCTGAGTGGGGAACAGGCGACTATTTGACAGGGAATTCGATGGTAAATTCAGAGCCTTTCCCAGGAGTGCTTTTGACAGAAATTGTCCCGTTGTGTGATTCGACGACTGATTTTGCGATTGATAGACCTATCCCGTATCCGTCTGCCGTGTCTTTATTTCTGGAAACATCAGCTCGGTAAAACCTATCAAATATATGCTCTATATCCTTCTTGGGAATACCCAGGCCACTATCGGCTACAGTTATTGAAACCATGGTTTTTGTTCGACTTGTAGTTATAACTATTTCTGATTTGTCTGGGCTGTATTTGCTGGCATTATCCAGTAACGTTACTAATGCCCCTACGACAGCCGCCTCATTTACGCTAATCGTGCCGTTATCTATTTTTTGTTGCAGTATGGTTTGTTTCCTAATAGCGGTTTCTTTTTTTACACGGTCCGCAGCCTGTTTAACGACTGTCTTAACTTTTATATTCTTTTTCGTAATTGAATCATTGTCTACTTGCGCTAGTTGTAGAAGCCCTTCCGACAAACGGGTGAGTTTATCTAACTCTTCTATGTTGCTGTGTAGTAGTTCTTTGGCCTGCTTTAGACTAAAAGAATCGTCAGTTAGTGCTAATTCGTTCTCGAGGCGCATTGCTGCAATTGGTGTGCGTAATTCGTGTGATGCATCTGCTGTGAATCGACTCTGAGCCTCGTGCATTTCCTCGATCGGTTTGAGCGTTCTACGTGCTAATACATAACTAAGCATTCCACCGCCAAGTAAAATAAATATGTTGATCAAGATTAGATTTGCTTGCAGACGTGCCCGCGCTATTTTGACGGAATCATTCTGTTCTTCCAGAAAGTCATCCAGAAGTTCCGCGGTCCTAGTTCTGATAATTTGTCCGATTGGTCCAGGCTGATGTCTGATGCTGCGCTCCAATTCATTCGACGCTACTTGATAGAATCCCAGACTAAAGATTAAACTGATGGTCATGATAATAATTAGGTATAGGCTAGTTAGTTTCAGGGAGGCGCTGTGAAAAATATTAGGTTTCATACCGTTATTGCTCCTGCGGGATTCATGACGGCTTTTCTCCGAAATAGTAGCCGAATCCACGACGGGTATTAATAAGGTTTGGCTTGTCGACGAAGGGCTTATCTAGTTTATTGCGTAGATAGCCAATGTAGACTTCGACCGTGTTAGGTAGAATATCCGAATCGTAGTTCCATACATGCTGCATAATTTGGTCCTTAGTTACTATACGGCCTGGTTGGCTAAGTAAATATTCTAGCAGTGCAAATTCTTTAGCTGTTAATTCTATAGCTGTCGTGCCCCTAACTGCAGAAAAATTATCACGGTCTAGTGATACGTCTTGAAAGGTGATTGAATTGTCGATCACTTCTCTTGGCCTGCGTAGTAGGGCCCGAACACGCGCAATTAATTCCACAAAAGCAAAGGGCTTGACCAGATAGTCGTCCGCGCCCGCGTTGAGACCCTCTGCGCGGTCAAGCACTTTATCTTTTGCTGTCAAAAGTAGCACAGGGGTATGATTGGAAGACTCTCGCATGGTCTTCAAAATACCAATACCGTCTGTTGACCCAGGTAACATACGGTCAAGGATAACTAGGTCGTATGGCTCGGTTGTTGCCATAGCCTGCCCGTCGTCTCCGTCGTAGGCGACATCTACAGCATAAGATTGCCGTTCTAAGCCCTTCTTCAGAGCATTGGCAATTTTGTGGTCATCTTCGACGATTAATATCCTCACGCAATAGATTATACAGCCGAACCTGAGAATAATCTGAAGACAACCAAGCATTTACATATAGCTACATTCCGTCGTAGCCATGGGCTACTTGCACGAGTTACTTTTCTCTACAGCTAGAAAAGTAACCAAAAGAGCCGCTCCCAACAAAAAACATCCTAGCTAAAGTACAAAAATGAAGTAGATTATTTCTGCGGGACTCCCGCTGGTCGGTCACACCATAGTCACACTTACTTGCGGGTGACTATGGCTTTGACAGTCCTCGCTCTAATCTTTTCATTTTTGCACTTTTGCAAATGAGTTTTTTGCCGATGGAGATTAGCTACAGAGCTTCAGGCTCCGGAGCTTCAGGCTCCGGAGCTCAGTAGCTACGGTAGCCGAGCCCCCAGCCATAAAACAAGAAAACCGATGGAATCATAAGAAAACACATTGAGTCATTTCCGAGGATCAGTCAAAAGTACTTAATATAAGTAACTACTTTTGA